>JBAXHE010000014.1:0-55497 GCA_037139055.1 Betaproteobacteria bacterium
CCAGACTGGGTACGGTCAGAACCGACAGCCCGGCCTGAACCGCCAGTTCCATGGCGTGACGGCGCTGCGCCTGTGTGGCTTCAGGCATGGCCACAATCGCATTGCGTACCGGCAACCTTTCAACCCAATGCGGCAAGTCTTTAATCAGACCGAGTATTTTGATTCCGCGCAACTCGTGTCCGACACGATAGGCATCAGGACTGAGCAGGCCAACGACACTCCAGTCCGGAGAATGTACCAGTTCGCGCAATAAACGCTCTGCCGCATCGCCAGTTCCCAGCACCAGTACCGGCTGGCCTTCGAGCATCATTCGTCCATACTGAGCACGATCCTTCCATGCCCGATAGGCAAAGCGGCTACCACCCATCGCCATGATCAAAAGAACAGGGTGTAAAACAAGGACTGACCGCGGAATGGAAGGTAGGGAGAGCATGAACACGGCAACCGAGACAATCAATGCCGAAACGCCGACGGCCAGAATGATCCTCCTCAGGTCCATCAGACTGGCATAGCGCCAGATGCCACGATATAAGCCGAACAGCCAGAACGCAGACGCGTGAATACTTAGCACAAGTAGTAACGAAATAAATATGCTTGGCAGGTAGGCATCAGGAAGGTCAAGATTAAAGCGCAGCCAGTAGGAAAGAATCCAACACAAAGCAACTGCACTTAGATCATGTGCCACCGCGAAAGCGCGTTTGGAATAAAGAAGAAAACTCATCGAAAAAAAGACCTCGAGCAAAATTCAGAAATCAAGCTGGAAATTGTATTCTGGTTATTTATCATTCTCAGTGTGATACCCCGTCTCGTTTTACGACTTTAATCACGGTTTTCCATAAAATATAGCCATCAAAAAAGATTGAACGTCGATGCATATATTCGGCATCAAGTGCGACTTTTTTTGAGATTGCTAACTCATCGCGCCCGTTAATTTGTGCCCAGCCAGTCAGCCCTGGAACTAACTCATGAACTCCATATTCTGTGCGCAGTGAAATCAGATCATTCTGATTAAAAAGCGCCGGTCGTGGACCAACAAAACTCATATCGCCTTTTAGAATACTCCAAAGTTGAGGCAACTCATCAAGGCTACTTCTCCGAAGAAATGAGCCAATCGGGGTCAAGTAGCTACCGGGGTTATCAAGCAGGTGTGTGGCTACATGTGGCGTATCAACCCGCATGCTGCGAAACTTGGGCATTTTGAAAATCATGTTGCTCCTACCAACGCGGTCTGACCAATAGAAAATGGGACCGCGTGAAGTTGCACGAACAATGACACACAGAATGAGTGCCGGAACAGCCAGAGCAAGCAAGGCGATCAAAGCCAATAAAAGATCAAATAGTCGTTTCATGGTCTGATTATTTCAACACTCTTTTTGCAATTCACGTATTTGCGGTTTGATTTCAGCTGACTCTCCAACATTAACAATAATTTTATTACGCAGGCTGAACAGTCAAATGTTTCAAAATACTCGACTCCAGCTTGGCAAGCACTACGCAATTTGGCTCGGCCTACCGTCGCAAGTCCAGTGTTTATCAAATAACTATTTATCGAAAAATAGCCATGCCTCAACATTACACTTTGTTTACAAACACACGACACAGTCCCGTTTCAACATCGATAACGGGTGCCCACCCCAGCACGCTCCTAGTCTTTTCAATGTCAACTTGGAGATCGCCACACAATCGACGCATGACGCCGCGCCGCCCAAGCAGAGCGGCGCCCCATTCAAGACAGGATTTCGGAAAAGGGAACAAGAGCGCTGGTCGCCCTATTGCTACCCCAGCCATGAAAAGCAATTCCGGAGTTGAGAGATCACGGTCGTCAGAAGCCAAAAAAGTCTCGTTGGCCGCCTTCGAATGCGTGAGGCAAAGCGAAATGAGGTCGCATAGGTTATCAACGCTGATTAAACTGCGCCGGTTATTCACCGACCTCAGCGGTAATGGCAATCCGTGCTCCAACCAGCGGAGCATGGTCTTAAAGTTTCCTTTTACACCTGGACCATACACCAGAGGAGGCCGAATGATCACAACTTCCAGCCCTGTTTCCGCTGCAACGCGGCGCAATGCTATCTCCGCCTCACACTTACTGACCCCATAGGCATCCTCTGGTTTCGGAATATCGTCCGCCAAGTATGCTCGCCCGGGAGAAGTTTCTTCGCCGTTAACCTTGACCGAACTGAGATAAACGAATCGCCGAACACCTGCCGCAGAAGCACGGCGAGCAAGACGCTCAGTTAACTCAACATTTACCCGGCGAAACTCTGCTAATGGATCTCTCATATGTTCATGCATCACATGAACACGTGCAGCAAGATGAACAACGACCGAGCATCCTTCCAGAGGCAGTTCGTCATCGAAACCCTCCGCACGATGCCACGCCAACCGCCCGGCGGATGCTGGCAATATTTCCTGCCGCGTCAGCGCCCGAATTGTCCACCCCTTCATAATCAAGACTGGCAACAGAGCTGCACCAACGAAGCCAGTTGCCCCAGTTACCAGAACAACGCCTGAATCAGTCACCGAACATTCTCCGCATGCTGCAAAATCAGGTGCAACGCCATACTGTACGGTTAATATAATCTGTGTAACTCAATACAACCCGAACAATCTGTTTTGAGACAGGGCTCGTAACATAATCGGAAACAAGCGGGATCACCCGCGAAGATCTGTCATGTTGGGAAGTCACTACTTTCACTGCGTCAAGTACGGCATCGCATTTCAATCCGCTCATAATCAAGGTCCCTTCATCCATTCCCTCTGGACGTTCATGCGCATTACGCAAGGTCACCGCTGGCAAATTGAGTAGTGAGGCCTCCTCAGTTATCGTTCCACTATCAGAAAGCACGCAGAACGCAGAAATCTGCAGCTTGATATAATCCAGAAAGCCATAAGGCTTGGCGAAACGAATCAACGGATGGTCAATCTGTTCATCCAGTGCTTCAAGACGATTTCGGGTCCGGGGATGCGTCGTTACAATGACCGGGAATTGGTATTGCTCGGCCAATGCCTTTAGCGTTTGGATTAAATCTCGCAAATTCTCCAGAGAATCTACATTCTCCTCACGGTGAGCACTTACAAGGAAGAATTTTCCGGATTCCAAGCCCTCACGTGTCACTACGCTCGAAGCAACGATCTGCTGCATGTAGAAATCGAGTACTTCCCCCATATGTGACCCGGTCTTAATGATTGTTTCAGGACGAATGCCTTCAGCGATCAAATAACGGCGAGCATGCTCTGTCAGCACTAAATTAATATCACTCAGGTGATCAAGAACTTTTCGGTTTAGCTCTTCGGGCACACGCTGATCAAAACAACGATTCCCTGCTTCCATATGAAACACGGGGATCTTACGTCGCTTAGCTGGAATCACGGCAAGGCAGGTATTGGTATCTCCATACAGCAATAAAGCATCCGGTTTTTCTTGCTCAAAAACCTCGTCTGCCTTGCTTATAATCTCGGCAATAGTCTGGGCAGGTGTTTTCCCCGCCGCTCCCAGAAAAAAATCTGGCTTGCGAATCGCCAGTTCATCAAAAAACACTTGATTCAATTCATAATCGTAATTCTGACCTGAATGCACCAATACATGATGAAAATGCCGATCAAGCTCAGCAATTACCCGACTCATTTTGATCAGTTCCGGGCGCGTGCCGACAATGGTCATTACTTTAAGCATGGAGTTCTTCCTGGATAAAATCCAGTTTCAGCAATAATTCTTTGACCTGGCTTACATCAAGGCGCACAGTATTGTGTGAGGTGTAATCGTCCAGATTTGATATGGATTCTTCACCTTCGCTGAAATATTTAGCGTAATTCAGATCGCGGTTATCTGACGGAATTCGATAGTAATCCCCCATGTCAATGGAGTGCGCCATTTCTTCACGCGAGATCAGAGATTCATACAGCTTCTCGCCGTGGCGGGTTCCGATAATCCTGATTTCGTTAGTTTTTCCGAAAATTTCTTTAAGTGCCTGAGCCAGATCGGCGACCGTCGACGCCGGCGCTTTCTGCACAAAGATGTCCCCCTGCTCCCCCTGCTCGAAGGCGTAGAGGACCAAGTCGACAGAATCCTCCAGCGACATCAGAAAACGCGTCATGTGCGGATCGGTCACGGTCAGCGCACCGCCGCCTTTGAGCTGTGCAACAAACAGCGGGATAACTGAGCCACGCGAGGCCATGACATTGCCGTAGCGCGTCGCACAGAAGACGGTTTCATCCTGAGACTGCATCCGCGCCTTAGCAACCAGCAATTTTTCCGCCATTGCCTTTGAGATTCCCATCGCATTAATCGGGTACACCGCCTTGTCAGTGCTCAGGACTACAACGCGCTTTACTCCGCAGGCGTTGGCCGCATTCATAACATTTTCTGTGCCCATAACATTGGTGCGCACCGCTTCCATCGGATAAAACTCGCATGAAGGAACTTGCTTCAGCGCTGCAGCATGAAATACGAAATCTACACCCTTCATCGCTTGGCAGACGCTGTCGTAATCACGCACATCCCCAATATAGAATTTCAGCTTGGGGTTATTGAACGCAATCCGCATATCCTCCTGTTTTTTTTCATCACGGCTGAAAATGCGAATCTCGCGGACCTCAGTCGAAAGAAAACGCTTGAGGACAGTGTTCCCGAAAGAGCCCGTTCCTCCAGTAATCATCAATACCTTGTTTTTAAACATCATGCGCCTCTATTACTTGTAATTATTCATGGTCTGGATCAGTTCCGGCCAGTCCGGCGGGGCATACCCGGTTGCGGCTAGAAAACGTCCTGCATCCAGAGAGCGGTCAATCACCACTTTGTCGTCCGCACTGATTTCAATGTCTTTTCCGTAGATACGTGCCACCAGTTTCAGCAAATCGTATTTTGAAATCGGTTGGGCGGCGACGTGGTAAACGCCAAACAATGCCGGCAGCGGGATGACGACGTCACGAATTATCCTGGCCAGAACTACCGTTGGTACACCGGAAAAAAACGCCCGCGTATACCCGTCGCAACGGCCTTTCTGAGACAAGAACCAGTCGATCAAGCCATGCGCACTTTGCAATTCATGGCCGATAATCGAGGTCCGCAAGGTAATGCTATTCGGCTGTTGCACCTCGCCCAGAAACTTTGTTTTCCCGTAGAAATCCTCGGCGTCCGAAAGATCGGACTCGCGATAATTCCCTTTCCTGCCATTAAACACACAGTCGGTACTGATGTGAACAAGCCGGGCCTCAACAAGCGAGCAGAGTCGCGCCAGCCGATGTGGAAGCAGCGAATTGATTGGCAAGGCCAGCAGCGGATCGTCAACTTCGGCCAGTTGTTTGACCAGCCCGATACAGTTAATCACGACCTGCGGACGGAATGCCGAAAACACCGCCGCCAGCGCATCAAAATTCTCCACATCCACGCCGCAGATGATGCGTTCTGCAAGCTCAGGCCGGAAATGACGTTTGACGCCCGCCGAACGGGCCGTCGCGAAAACGTCATGCGAGCCAGTTTCCGCCATGACGCGCAGCACGGCGCTGCCGAGCATTCCTGATGCCCCGAGTACTAAAATCTTCACTGAATCTTCTCCCCTGGAGCCGACGACATTGCGTTTAGTTGAGCCACAAGTCCGTCAGCCAGACGATCAAGAGAAAATTTCTCAATCGCGTATCGGCGGCCATTTTCGCCCATTTTTCCCCTTTTGTCCGCATCAACCCGCGAAAGCATTAACGCGGCATTGGCCAAGCCCTCCGCGTCACCAGCGCGACAGACAAGACCTGCACCGGCCTCCAGAACAATGCGCGCACCTTCGCCATTGAGAGAAGCAATAATCGGTTTGCCGGCGGCCAGGTAGCCCTGGACCTTGCTCGGGATCGTCAGGGCAAAAATTGGCTCATCTCGCAATGAGACTAGCAGCGCTGAAGCGGCCTCATAAATTGCCGCCATCGCCGCCAGAGGGAAACGCCCTGGCAGAATGACATTCGCGAGACCTCTGCGCTCAATCTCCTCAACCAGCCAGTCTGACTGACTGCCACTACCAATAAGGAAAAACCGCACGTTGACGGCTTTATCTTGAAGTATTTCAGCCGCGCCAATAATGGTTTCAAGTGACTGGGCAACACCAAGATTTCCGGCAAAAACGACTGAAAACCCGCTAGAGAGATTGACACACAGGGACGCCACGTCGACTGAGTTCGCTACTGCTAATGGACTTTCGACATAGGCATTGGGATAGTATCGAATTTTCGCCGGGTTATCCGTCAAGGCTTCAATCGGTGCCCTAAACGCTTCGGAAGGCACGAGAATCGCATCGCTGCAGCGATAGATGAAACGAACAAGCCCCCTGACCAGATCAAGCACCATCGTGTTCTTCACGAAACCCGTGGCGGAGAGGCTCTCCGGCCAGAGGTCCTGCACCCATACCACGAGTGGTGCACGTTTGAGCCGGGCTAGCCCAACAGCAGGCAAGGCCTGCAGCAAGGGCGAAGGGGCATAGACAAAGACCGCGTCAAAGTGGCGACGACGCAGCAACCAGGGCCCAAGTACGCATCCGGTTATAACGAAAGACATATAATTCAGGGTGAGCCGTAGTGAGGAACGCACCCCGCGCGGGATAAGCGGCAGCCTGACAACCTCAACGCCCTGAAAATCCTCCCGCCTGACACGCCACGCGGAATATCCGGGGAAGACTGCGCCTTCCGGGTAATTCGGCTGCCCCGTCAAGACGGTCACCTCGACACCGCGGTCATGCAAGGCGCTGGCCAGGGCGTTAATGCCAAAACTCTCGGGCCAGAAGTACTGGGAAACCAGAAGCAATTTCATGCCTGAACGTTTGTACTATCGGACAGCTCTGGGCGAATACAGAGTCGTCCGATCAACAGGCCCCATATAAAGAACGTAATAATGCCAGGATACGGCTGGCGCATCCCGACCTTAAGCATATTTTCGCCCAGCAGCAGGTAAACCGACGCCATTGCGGCACCGAACAACATCGGATTACTCAGGACGTCGGTTCGTCGCAGCCAAAGCGTGCGCAGAGTCCAGAACAACAGGAACACAAGTGGCAGCATGGCGAGTGCGCCAAAATTATAGAGCGCATCAAGCCAGTAATTATGTGCACTAGGGTAGTTAATCCGATCCGGTGGTACCGCATGGCCAAACAGGAATTTCCTGGGCGACTCCACGACACCACTAGCGTAATAACGCCAGAGGCTCTCCCTTTGTGTTATGGCCAATGGAATATTGCTTGCGGGCTCACTGCGCTGCATTTTGTGACTGCTCGAATCAAATTTCCAGGGATTTTTTATCAAAAGAGTTGGCAAATACGCTGCGCCGGCTGACACACAAATTATCACTACACCGATGATCAATTTGACGCTCCGCTTGTTGTGCACCGCCGAATACACCAGAGACGCAAGTGCCACCGCGAATCCGGTTATCGCCATGATCGAAAGTGTTGCAATAATATAAACTGCCAAGAGCGGCATCAGCATCAGCAAGGCAAATCGCATTCGGCTACGGATAGGCCATATGGAATGCATGATGATCATAGATAGAGCCACAACGACCATCGGGAAGTACTGTAAATGCTGGTAGATGCTGAACACGAAAACCTGGGGAGCCAGTAAGGCATAGCCTTGCCACCAGGTAGCAATAAGCTGTGCGGGAACGATCAGTAGCAATACCGCTAAAGCGGCTTGTTCGAAAAGCGGTTTCTGCGTCCCTGCGGCATACATTTGTCCAAGAATCAACCCGAACATCGGTAACAGAAACTGCGCCAGCAGAATGAGTTTTGCACTTTCGTACGTTGAATTGCCTTGCGTCGCGGTAAGCGAAGCCAGCACGAAGAATAGGGCGGTAAAAAATAGCGTAGTCAGGGTTCGTGTGGCTGCCGCATGGTTGCCGAGCAACGCGATCCCGCCAAACAATGCCAGCACCGAGATGGGAATAGGCAGCCGGGAAATTATCCCGCCGCTATCAAAAACAAAGGCCGGATCGTGAAAGAGCCCCCCGTTGAACTGGAAAAACACCGGCAGCACCAGCAAAGCACCCACCGCAAAAAGCAGCAAAGAACGATGACACTGCTCGACCCCACGGTCATGCCCTGCTCGCCAAAGGAATCCGAAACTCAAGCAAGCACTCAATGCATATAAGCCGACCAGCGATTGAGGGCCCAGCAAATAGTTCAAGAAAGGCACGCAGGTTGCAATCAGAACGTTGGCCAGGAGATCCGGCCCGAAGACGTCGCGCCCGTCACCGCGGTGAATCAGGCGCGTACGCAAGACGGCGGCAACGGTCATGACGCCCCCCCCAGAAATCGACAACCCCACTGCCTGCCAGAAGGTCAACGAGCGCCCGTAGGCCAGCAACCAGGCGGGCTCCGTCATCACCAACGCTGTCACCCCGATTCCCGACAGCAGCATGCTCATGGGCGCGACCAGAAGCCATTTAGGCCATCGGGTATGGCCGAACCTGCGCACCAGCGTCGGGGCCAAGGCCTGTCCGAATACCGTCGGAACAATCCCGCCAATGGCGAAAGCGGTGAATAATTCACCGGCAACTGGTTTGCCCGTTACCAGCACAATCGAGATGCGAAAGACGTAAACACTCGCACCGATGATGGCCGTTGACCCGAAATGCGGCAACAGCACTGCCAAAGTGAAGCGGCCCTGATTGCACAGCACGGAGAGACCCTCCCCCCGTACCGCCAGAAGCGGGACAAGCATCCATGGCAGGGCACTCATCGCCAGATCGGCATCAAAACCGAGCACCATGACCAGACACAGCAAAAGTGAAGCCCCCTCCCCAAGCAATGTCTGCAGGGCGTAGCTCGGGTTATTCAAGCGCTCGTGCCTGGCCAAGCCGATTTCTCCCATCCATTCTGCAATTCGCCGGGTGATCAAGACCATCGCCAGCATCGGGGCTGCGCCGCCCATGCCGACACTCAGAAAATATGCGGCCCCCGCCAGCGGTGGCACCAACACAATGCGCGCACGTAGGAACGTTATGGCGGCACTGTCTTCCGTGTCGGAGAGAATCAGGTTACGGGCATTGGCCGAAAAGGCGAAAAACAGGGCCAGGGTTGCGCCCTGCACCAACCCGACATCAGCCGCGAGCTCGGAACGTCCCGTCACACCCACAACCAGCAGCAAAGCCGTCATTGAAAACGAATTGAACAGTGCGGCGAGCGGGTAAACGAATAAGGTGCGTAGTGAGAACCGACTCATCATCGTTCTCCACTAACACGGCGAGCGAGTAACATCTCAGGTAACCTCTGGCCGGCCAAAAACCCACTTGCGCAGTAGGAAGTCAACGGCAAAAATTAGAAAACCATTCAGGACTAGCGTTCCGAACAATAAATACGACTGTCCCGGAACATAACCAAAACTGGCATAGCGAAAGGCAATGACCTGCGCGAACAGCGAACAGAGAATCCAGTTCCGCCCGCAGAACCGGAAGGTCGCAATCTCGAGCACGGCTCCGACCAGCCCAGCAAACACCATGGCCAGAAAAAGAAAAGCAAACGAGCCTGGATAATATAGAAAGGCAATGAGTCCGGGCAGGTTTACGAAGTGATTCCGTGATTGATTGATGTCCGAGCTCGCATAGTGTGCGCTGACGAAGGAACGGTCGTAGAGGCTGAACTCACTCTCATCGTACCTTTCCCTCCACGCCCTCTGCCACAGCTCCCATCCCAGTTTATCGGAAGCTGAAACGGCCATGGCTCCCTCAATGCCCACCCATCGGTCCACGAAGAGTGGTTGCGATATGTGACTGACAGAAGCAACCGCAGAGGCAACCGTCGCAGGCTCACTTTTATCGAACATCTGGGCACGCAGAATGTTGACTGATGCGACAGATACTGAAAATAAACCAACAAACACAGTTGCAGCAACAAACATGGACAACCTGTTGGGACTCAATTTCATCGCCCGGATCATCCGCAGGCTACCGATGGCTAAGGCTGACAAATTCAGAATCATCCCGCGACTCAAAAGTGAAACGTTAGAGAATAAACCTTCCAGAATTGCAGGGAATACCGCCATTAGCGATAGATTGCGATTGATTTCGATCTCGAACCGGACAATTAGCGCGGCGACTGAAGCCAGTCCAAATTGTAGTAACCACTTGAATACACCGTTCAATCCGAAGGGCAGCACGGTTTGTGCAACCATTCCGCGCTGATAGATAGCCAACCAAGCATTACTGGTTGCCACCAAGAAGACAACCACAAGGAATACCGCGACAAAGTACTTTCGAAAAATTCGATAAAACAAAAACAAACCCGAATGTGCGCATGAGTGAGGCTCATTCGGATAAACAAAGAAACGCTCCCTAACGAAGCTCGCCACGACAAGACCCGCAATCCCACAGGACGCGACCAGCAGTGCATGGTCGAAAGCAGCCGCCGACCCATCGAACGCGCCGACTGGCTCCCGGAATACACCTTCCGAAAAAACCACCCGGAGTGAAAACTTCAACCAGAAACCCAGCCAGAGAAACACCCCGACAAAAGTGTCAAAATATATCGCCTTGCTCTTCCATCCATTGAATAACAGCACATTCGTCAGCAGAGTGAACGTAGCGTAGACCAGTAAACTCCCCTTGTAATTTACGCCCGTCGCGATGGACAGCACACAAATTGCTATAGAGAATAGAATAATGAAAAGGCGAATCACTTAGGACAATTTACTCAAAAAAATGATATCCGGTTTATAGCCCAGACGTGCCAAGTTAGCTTGAATGATACGATATTGGAATATGAAAACATACCACAACATTTTTCTGATCAATTTCTGTGCTGCACTGCAAGCAAGCTTAACAAGATTTCTCAGAAAGGCGCCTCAAGAAGCTTGAGGCATCATTCAATGGCAGAGGATTCTCATCTATTCCCATGAATCTCTGCACCGCTCTTGAAATGGAAACCGCCGACGTGGGGTCGAATGACTGCTCCGGGTCGAGTACATCTCTCACATAATCCAATTCTGGCGCCAACACTGGTAGTCCAGCCTGCCGTGCTTCGATCAAGGGCAAACCAAAAGACTCAAAGGCGGATGGGAAGATTAACGCATCTACACAACTATAGAGTTTCTGGACATCTGTATAAGGTAGATTACCGATATTCTGTACATTCAGGTGGTACTGTCGAACGCAGCTTTCTATCCACATACACAAATCAGGAAAACAGCTTGGATCTATTGTTAGCTTCAGTAACGGGAACTCCCCAATCTGTGCCAAAAAACACCAAGCTTCAATTAACGTCTTGTGGTTTTTGTGAGCCTCACCAGAAGCCACATACAAAAAGGTAAACTCTTTTCTTCCTTGCGTTGCTGAAAGATGTATTCGCCTCGGATAGATTGTTTGGTTGGATATAAAAGGTAGCATACGCACACGAACACTCCCTTGCACAATAGGCTCCAGCAATTTCTTCATCGACGGAGTTTGCACGATGAATTCACTTGCATTCAGCATTTTGGCTCGAAGCCAATATCGCTCTATGTGAAGCCTCAGCCTTGTCTTAAATGAAAGCGCATCAAGGGCAATGTCATCAACAAGATAACGATTTTGCAAAAAAACAACGGTGGTCCCACGTAGCCTAAACAGCGGTGGGAGATTTCCGAAACAGAGGACAAAGTCACTATGGGCTGCATTCCTTGCCAACCACCATTCAGCGCGCAACCGCTGTAGGAGCGAAGGCATCACACGCCTAATTTTCAGTTCTGGTGAAAGATTATCAGGCAGTACCAGCCGCTCATCCAAGAGCGCAACAACATCTGATTCGGCTGCAATACTTGTGAGTATCTCGTTCAAAAGCGTCTTGCCACCGCCCGCATGGACATTAGTTGCAAATAAGATGAATCTGGTTGCTTTATTTCTTGGCATGCTTTTGGAGGGGAATGATATTTAGCATCCTGTAAGTTCTACGCCTCACACAAAGGCATAGCCGGCAATCACAACAAAGTCCTTTTCTTCCTAGCCACGCCCACCAAGCCTAAAACTATTGCAATATAGCTTTTTAAGAAAAATGGCCAGTAATTGACTGAACAAACCAATAGTCTCCACCATTGATCAAATTGCCCATTACGCTGCATCGCCCGTCCAGCGCCATAGAATGCCAAAGCGTACCGCCGCCTAATGCGCATCCGTAGCTTAAAGTCTCTTAAATCTTCTTTTGGAAAGAACTCGTTAATTACACATAACACAGCATTCAAATGGCGCAAAACTGCTCCACTCTGATTTGCAGAGTGCACTCGATACTCCCCCAGCACTTCTCTTATAAAGTGCACCTTAATACCCCTTTGAGCCAGCTTCATCCAGAAGTGATAGTCTTCAGCTGTAACGATAGCTGGATCTTCTGAGAAACCTCCAGCCGCTAAAACTAGATGTTTTTCGACAATAGTTGAAGAAGTAGTAAGACAACATCCTTCATAAAGCAGCGCTGAAAATGAGGCCATATTTTCTGGACCACAGAACACTACTCTCTTTTGGTCACCAATCCATTGAAGTCCGTGACCGACCAGTTCGGCTCCTGCGCTAAAAAATGGGATACAACGTGCTAGTTTTTCTGGGTACCATTTGTCATCAGAGTCGAGAAAAGCCAAATACCGGCCTCGGGCAAGCTCAATTCCTCGATTTCTGGAAGCTGCAATAACACCGCTATTACGGAAATTTTCCAAGTGTATTCGAGAATCGTCAAACGACGCCACAACTTCTATAGTATCGTCTTCCGAAAAATTATTAATGACGATAGCTTCCCAATCACAAAATGTTTGCGCACATATTGATTGCAACGCTTCACGCAAATACTCTGCGTGATTAAACGTGGGAATGATGATAGAAATGATAGGGATTGACGTCATCGACAACTGCCAAATTCTTTATCGCAAAAAGCCAGAGTTGAATCTATTTCGGCAATGGTATCTCTTATGGTTGTAAAACCAGAATCAATCAATCTATCAATTCTGAAATCAAGCTCGAGCGTCACATCGTCAGCTACAGGATCAGGCCGTATGATCGGCGGCGTGAAGCCTAGGACTACCGAACACCTTGTCTGAACTAGCTCGGCCATTTCAATAATCTTCGGCGCCCAAGAACCACCAATATTGAAGATTCCATCGGCTAATTGAGTCGCACTCAAATCGATCAAGTGAGAAATCACCCGATCTACCTCACTTAGAGTAACGAAATCACGCTGTTGCGCTCCTGCTGATCGTAAAACCATGCGCTGTGTCGTAACAACCTGGCGACAAAGATCGTTAACCAGCAGCATCCAGCAATTCACGTCCTTATGTGCTGGCGCTCCAAATGCGTTGGACAGGCGCAAAACGGCAGCTTCAATTTGCCCTCTTTGCCATGCACGCAGCACGGCACTCTCTCCCGCCAGATGCGATGTTGCGTAAGGGTGCACGTTTCGGGGGCAGGAAGCTTCGGTAAAACTGCCAGCGAGCGGACTGGCATACACATGCGCCGTCGACAGATAGATGAAACGTTTCACACCAGCGCGAACGGCAGCGGCGCATAGGCGTGCCGTCGCCAGTCCGTTGAATTCGAGGGCAGCGACCGGATCGGCATCACAGTCCTGGGCATTCATTCCAGCCGCATGGATCACGACATCGACACCACGACAAATATCCGCCAGAGCCGACGCATCATTCCATACGCACTTCTCCACCGCAGCATCAGAAAGCCACGTTGGAGGAAGCGCAGCATGGCGTGACCCGAGAACAAGCTGATGCCCGGTGCGCTGCAGATGTTGCGCAAGCCGCCCGCCCACAAAGCCAAACCCTCCGGTAATCAGTATACGCATTGGCTTAGACTAAACGACCCAAGGGGCACCCTTGGCCCACAGTGACTCAAGCAACTCGTGATCGCGCTTGGTGTCCATGCAATGCCAGAAGCCATCATGGCGATACGCCATCAACTCCCCGGTCTTGGTCGCCTGTTCCAGGGGTTCGCGTTCCAGCATGGTGCCATCGCCGGCAATCAAGTCGAAAAATGCCGGCTCAATCACAAAATAGCCACCATTGACCCAGCCATCATGAAGTTGAGGTTTTTCCTGAAAGCTAGCAACACGCTGCCCGTCCAGATCAAGCTCGCCAAAACGCGCGGCTGGCCGCACGGCCGACACCGTGACCATCTTCCCATGGCTGCGGTGAAATGCCAGCAAGGCTTCCAGATCGATGTCAGCAACGCCATCACCATAGGTCAGCATGCAGGTTTCGTTACCAATAAATGACTGCAGACGCTTGACCCGTCCACCTGTCATTGAGGCATCCCCCGTATTCACCAGAGTAACCCGCCAATCGACGGCATCCACCTGATGCGGCGAGACATTTCCTGTGGCAAGGTCTACCGTGAAATCGGCATTGAGCGCACGGTAATTAAGGAAATAGTCCTTGATCACCTCGGCCTTGTAACCCAGCGCGACATAAAAGTCCTTATGCCCGAATCTCGCGTACGTCTGCATGATATGCCAGAGGATCGGCTTACCGCCCACCGGCACCATCGGTTTAGGAATGACATCAGTGTATTCGGCAAGACGGGTACCAAAACCGCCGGCAAGGAGGATGACTTTCATAAATTAATTCCAGGCATAGTTGATTTCTGATAGATCACGGCGCTCTACCTCATTCGGGTCATGGGGAATGCTAGCAATGTTTAACACAAGACTTTGTGGTGCCGCCAGACCTTGAAAACCAAACCAAATGCCCGGCGGTACTGTAATCCGCGCATAGCGATCCGAACCAATCTCTTCCATTCGAAACTCATTTGAGCCATCCAGGAAAAACACAAACTTCGCACTTCCTACTGGGACGGCCAAATTCATAGTCATTCGCGTATGGCGCTTCCATGCTTTCACTGCACCTGCAGAAATCCAGGAAAAATAGGCCTCGCCAAAACCCGCATAGCCACCATCGCTCTGTTTCATGGCATGAAAAACATCTCCGCCCGCTGTCTCAATTTGAGACAACGGCGTAAGTAAAATATCATCAAGCGTCATTGTGCCCACGCCAGGCCTTGCTGCCTGGCAATCGCTGTATAGGCTGCAATCTGCGAAGTGGTCGTATCCGCAACTTGCCCCGCCTTTTGATAATAATCGCGATACCATTCGGCGGTCATGCGTACGGTATCCTCAAAGCCCATCACGGCATGCCAGTGCAAAAAATGCAGCGCCTTGTCGCAGTTGAGCTTGAGCAGGCCTGATTCGTAGGGGCCAGCCGCCGACGCGGAAACGTCCTTCCAGCGCACCTGCTCCCAGTACAAGGCCATCTGCTGAACCAGTTCAAGCACATTATGATTCTGCTGAGCCTGCGGACCGAAATTGAACGATTCACCATGCAAATCAGCCTGCTGAGACAGCCCGACAGCAAGACTCAGATAGCCACTCAACGGTTCCATAACATGCTGCCACGGCCTTGTTGAGCGCGGATTACGCAACTCAACTATCGAGTTATTCGACCACGCCCTTACGCAATCCGGGACAATGCGATCAGTTGCCCAGTCCCCTCCCCCAATCACATTACCCGCCCGGGCAGACGCAATACGAACCGTACTCGTCTCTTTGGGAAAATAAGATTTGATATGCGACCGAATCGCTAGTTCTGCCGCGCCTTTTGAGGCGCTGTACGGGTCAGGTCCACCCATCGCGTCAGTTTCGCGGTAACCCCATACCCATTCGACATTGTCATAACACTTGTCACTGGTGATGATCACCGCCGAGCAGGGTTTTTCCAGCTTACGCAAAGCCTCCAGGACGTGCAAAGTACCAAGCACATTGGTTTGCCAGGTTTCCAGCGGATCGTCGTAGGACCGCCGCACCAGTGCCTGGGCCGCAAGATGAAACAGAAAATCCGGCTTAGCAGAAACAATCGCGTCTTCCACCACTTTTCTGTCGCGGATGTCTATCCGCAAATCCCGGATTCCCTCACCCATCTGCGCTGAAGCAAAATGTGATGGCACCGACGGGGGATCAAGTGCAATTCCCACCACATTCGCTCCGAGCATTCTGAACCAGGCGGTTAACCACGCCCCTTTGAAACCGGTATGGCCCGTGATGAGGACAGTCTTGTCTTTGAAAGCGTTTTGCAGCGTCATTGGTATGGTCTTCAGGCTAGGATAATTAGTTATGAACCGCTGTGACTAAAATGCCATGTTTAGAATTACACTGCAACCTGTGATGCTAGGTGTATGTTGTGAAAGCTGAATGTCATCTCCAAACCTTGGCGCAATGAAACCTTAGGTTCAAAGCCAAGTAAATTTCGTGCTCGCGTGATATCCAGAACGCTCGCTGGAATATCCGCAAAGCGGCTTTCCGTGTAGACAGGAGAAAGCGGTCTACCAATGACGCTCTCCATCATCGTGATGACCTGATTAAGCGAATACCCGGAGCCGCTCCCGACATTAAGAATCGACTCGTCAATTTGAGCGCTCCCGACCCGGTGCAATACCTCGCAAACATCATCAATGTGTATGAAATCCCTGATTGCCGTTCCATCTCCACGTATCGGAATCGGTTCCCCGGCCAATATCTTGCCAATGGCGATAGCGATAATCCCCTGCCTGCCAGTGATACGCTGCCCAGGCCCATAGGGATTGCTTAATCGGAGAATCTTGCACTCCAGTCCAAATTGATATTGGTACAGTTTGAGATAATTCTCGATCGTGAGTTTGTGTATTCCGTGCGAGCTAATGGGCTCTGGCAGGGCAAACTCCCCGATGGGCAATTCTTTCTGCAAGCCATAGACTGAGGCCGATGAAATGAAGACGATGCGCTTGACCTTCGCCTCTACACAGAGTTTCAGGAGGCGGAGTGTCTGCACTACATTCTGGATTAACTCACTGCTTTCGTCCGTAATGTCTCCGGGTACGGTACTCGAAATGAAGTGGTACACCAGATCAACATGCTGCAGCACTTTCCGTACGGCCTGATCGTCAGAAAAATCGCCTTTGATCCAGGTCAGCTGACGTTCAAACGCAGTCGGGCACACTTTATGATCAAGTATCCGCAGTTCATCCCCGTTCAGGAGACACTGTCTGATGAAGTTCTGCCCGATAAAACCCGCCCCCAGTATTGCCGCCTTTAACGTCATACCGCTTCACTTTCCTGTAGCCGGGCAAAGACGCCGCGCACCCGCTCCTGCATCACAGGTAGCATCATGTCCTGCTCAAATCTCGCACGCGCATTTGCAGCCAGAACTTTCGCCAAATTCGGTTCGTTAAGCAATCGACTGACTGCCGCGCTGATTGCCTCGACCGATCCAGGCTCGATAAGCAGTCCTTCCACATTATCAATGATGGCCTCGGGTATGCCACCAACCCGGGTGGCCACAATGACGCAGGCCGAGCGGAGTGCTTCAATGATACTGTAAGGGAATCCTTCCCACAGCGAGGGAAAAACATAGATGTCGAACGTCGCCAGCAACCCCCCCACATCGCCCTCAAAATGTCCGAGCAACTTCACCTTGCTCTGAAGTCCGAGGACCTCTGTACGACGCGCTAATTCATCAGAAACATCGCCACTCCCCGCCAACACCAGCCGCAATTCAGGATGCACCCGTTCCAATTCCACGAAGGCGTCAAACAGGAACAGAACACCCTTGGCCGCATCCAGCCTTGCCACGCACCCGATAACAACTTCGGCCTCGTTTTTTTTATGCGCAATAACAGGCGGTTTATCCTCAAGCCCGTTGTGGATGACCTGAGACAGGCCTTCCGGCATGTCTCTTAGCACAGCCAAGGCTTTGGCAATCGTATTTGCGTTGACAATCACCAAAGCGGCAGACGCCCAAGCAAGCTTATCAATGAGTTTTTCGTAATGCTTCAAATAGGGCCTTCTCGGCGTTGGCATGCTTACAACGCTCAATGCTGCAGGACGTCCGATAATTCTGGCGGCAATGACCATCGCCAATGTTGAGTATGCAGCAGGATAGCCGCCATTACAGCTGAGAATACACGCTGGATTTATCCGTTTCAGTCGAAAAACAAGAGCGATCAAGTTCACTATAAAGAATACGGGCTCAAGAAGAACAAGTGGGAAAAGAATGACTCTCCGGAAATTCGGAGGGATGAAGTATAAAAGATGATTTATCAGCGGGCGCGTTACCAGCATGATTTTCTGCAAATCCACATTTCGATAAAGTCGACGGCAGTCTTCTTCAAACACCCCTTTGTCGTTACTTAAAAGAACGATTGACTCATAATTCGACTCGACCGAATTGATCAAATCAACCATATAGCGATTTCCGCCCCCGCGTGCATAATTCTCGGTAAAGATAAGCAGAGTCTTCAATTGTTTCATTTCTTGTAGACTACAAGAATGTAAGAACTGAATAAGTGGTTATTGAGGTGATCCAGAAGTTTTAGACGCCGGATGCGGATGGCTATCCAAAGAAGACTCTTAACCAAAAACTGCAGCGGATTTCCATACTTATGCTTGGCAATTGGTAAAGAAGGTTCAAATGAGCCGATGTAACCTAAAAATCTTGTTTGCAAGTTGTATTTTCGTGACAAACCCCGGAAAAAGTCGAGATTCATTATTTTCAAGTTATGCTTTTCCAGTATTTCATTATCCAAAATTTTCTGGATGTAATAATAGACTCCACGGAAATTTGGAACCCCGAGGATCAGCAAGCCCCCTGGTTTCAACCATGAAAGATGTTGTTCGACAACATCCTCTGCATTTTCAAAATGCTCAATGAATCCGAATGACATTACAACATCATACTGTAAATTCGGTTTTATATTGAAAAAATCACCGGTCAAAATTGAACCTGAAGGCAACCGGAGAATCCTGAAATTCTCAAGAGTAGCTCTCATTCCTGCTTCAGAATATTCAATTCCACTTGTAGTTAGTGAGAATTCCTTTGCCATATACGCAAGCCATTTTCCCGGCGCGCATCCCACTTCGAACACGGTACCTTTCACACTGGAAAGGTGTTTTTTCAGTTCATTGGCAAGGCATCGATCAAATGAAAATTCCATATCAACAACACTGGGAAGATGGCAATTACTCCAATACTTCTCCCAGAATTTAACTTCGGTTAGATTCATTAACCGTTCCTTGTATTTATGAACACTGACGCCACATATTGCTCACAGATAAAATGCTCAATCATTGACGTCGAAAACCATATTCTCGCTCTGAGAAATCTCAGTGACATTTTTTGATTTAATTGTCTTTGCAAATATTTCCCAGCACGTCAATTCTTCGGCACCTAGGGTCTTAACGTAACGCCTTTCGTATTCAGCATATTTTTTTTCATCTGGTTGCATGTGGAGTATTGAACCCGTAAGGACACCCTGTTCCAAATCAACCGGGATATTACCGATTGCAGACGCCATTGTTTCCACCATCGAATTCAAGTAGCTACCCGCTTTTAACCCGGGAATCTTGACGGATACAACCGGTTTCTTAAAAAGCACGGCAAAACTTAGTGCTGTACTCATGTGGGCTACAACCAATTTACTTTTTGAGACTAACTCGGCAGTTTTACCTTTGATCAATCGTCTGCCCGAAAACGGATCTGATGACTCATAGTTTGCTCGCGGATGCGCTGCAACTACAACTTCCAGCCCGGTTTCTTTTTCCACGAAATCGAAAAAACGATTCATTTCGCAATAATATTTTTCAGGGTCTGCCGGCTCGATATTCAACATTTTGAAGTCAGAATGATGCGTGACAGCCTCATCAAGAAAAACACAGATATTCTGCTCATCAGGCATTTTATTGCCTGACGCCCGAAGCAGTTCTGCTGTGGCATCAAAGTCAGACGAATTAATTGGAATGACTTTAGTAATTAAAGCTCTTTTCTCAACAAATCGACAAACGACCTCTGAGACCCCGCCAAAAATTATTTCTGGCAGTGGGTAAATCAATCGCTGCCGAGTCAAAGTAATTATTATTTTTGAAATACTGAAATTAATAATCAGAATCGGATTGGAAACGAACTTAACAATTTTTGACCAGCATATTCCTAGCCTACTATTGCTATGGATTGGGAACTGTGGTGCAAGCGGTAATGCACCGGAGGATATTATTGCGTATCTGGCTTTTTGTATTTTCAGTATTCTGAATACGCGTTCTTCCCTTAGGCTGATAACCGATAGCCCGACCAGGTAGTCAATGAATATTGAATTCCCAGAAAACATTTTCACAAGAGACTCAAACTCCTGGAAGGAATTTACCTGATAAATAAATTTCCCGCGGATGGGCTGATCTACTGAATTAATTACTGAATCAATTAAATCACTGCGCCTATTCAGTACTTTCGTCAGATCTATGACCTTTACTGACAAACCCTGACTACGAAGATACGAAAAGCACCATTTCTCTTCCTCAAACGCGGAAACCGGGCGTGGCACCAGGAAAACGACCGTATTAATTTGGTCGCAGGCTGAGTGAACGCTTCGAATCATCTTTTTTTTCTGTAAGAATGAAGCATCGCAGTGCATTAACCCGCGACGGCATTCTGATTGCACAACAACACGAAGTAACGATTATTTTCACAAGCTACAATGTGAAGCCGTCATCAACAACAATATTTTGGCCGTTAACGTATGACGACATATCGCTTAAAAGATAGACAAGAGAACCACAAAGATCTGACTTATCGAGCATTCCTTTGGAAGTACACATCTCCCGGTAGGCACGAAGGAAAACCTCCGGTTGATGGTCAAAAACGCCGCCAGGACTTATCGCGTTAGCTCGAATGTTCATGCCTTTGAAATACTTTGCCATGTATTTCGTTAAATGAATCAGTGCAGATTTAATTGCTGCATACTCTATAGGCATAGACATCGCTGTATCTTTGTAAACCTCAAATCGGGGCGCTATCAAACCATAGATTGAGGCGATATTTACAATATTTCCATACCCTTGCCTCTGGAAATATCCAGCCATTTGCTGGCTTGTCAAAAAATATCCACCAAGATTCAGGCTCAAATTTTCGCAAAAGTCAGCATATTCAACATCAAAAAACTGCCGCCCGTAATTTCGATTTCGCGGGTAGGCATTATTTACTAGCGCATCGATTTTTCCATAGCGTGCCTCCAACGTGGTTATTAAGGCATTTATCGAATCTTTCGAAGTAATGTCCAAGGGCAGAAAATCAATGCTGGCTACCTGGAGTTCACTGTTGAGTTTGTCCTTGACTTCAATGCCTACGGTTTCATTGATGTCAGCAATAACCGCAATGCCCCGCTGCTTTGTAATTGATTTGACGAATTCCTGGCCAATCAGACCTGCACCACCTGTGACAACAATAATCTTATCTTTTAGCATTTGGAATTCTCAAATTTGCCTCAGAACGATACAGAGTCCCGACCCAATTAAATGAACTTACCCCGGACTCTGCGGCTCAGTTATGTTTTCTGAACACAGGCTTGATTACTGGTCCGATAAGATATTTCTCAAAGCCTTCTTCAAGCGCTAGGCGATATACCTTGAATGACTCGATGATGGCCCGTTCTGTCGCCTGTAATTCCGCCTCACCATGCCTGTACGAGAGCGCAATCCAGGGCATGAGCACCCCGTTGCGTATCATTTCCTGCGAAAACAGCGTCCGCAGGCCTAGTGAGTTAGCACCCGAACGGTCAAGGGTCTGATAATAGGGCGAACAGGCAATGCCCCCGACTTTAAAACTTTCATCAACACCATATTTTTTGGCCTGCCTCATCATCATCTCTATGAGCTTATTGCCATAGTCCCACAGATGTTCAATCACATTATGCTGCTGCATGAATTTCATGGTCGCGACAAACGCACCCAATCCACACATTTCGGCACCGTGCGTGGTAGATAATAAAAATACGCGTTCTTTCCCCACGGATTCGATAGAACCTAATTCCATAATTTCACGGCGACCGGCGACGCAAGATACGGAAAACCCGTTTGCCATTGCTTTGCCAAAAGTGCACAAATCGGGCCTAACGCCGTAGTAATGCTGCGCCCCATTCATATGCCAACGAAACCCTGTGATCATCTCATCGAGTACAAACACAATTCCGTTAGCCTGGCAAAGATCCTGAACGCGCTTGAGAAATCCATCTTTAGGGTCTTCAGTCGTAGCCGGCTCCAAGACAACACATGAGAACTGATCGGGGTGCTCCGAAATTAATTGCTCGAGAGAGGCAATGTCGTTGAAACGGAACATCTTCGTTTTTTCGATCGAGTCTTTAGGAATACCACGGGTTATGGGCGTGGACCCAATAAACCAATCGTCGTACGAAAAGAAAGGATGCTCTGCACATCTGGCGACGAGCTCTCTTCCGGTATATGCACGCGCAAGTTTTACGGCAGCAGAGACCGACGTCGAGCCATTTTTCGTGAATTTGACCATATCCACGGAATCAATCAAATCTATCAGCAACTCTGCGGCTTGAAGTTCAATGATCGACGGCCGTGTCAGATTATTACCATTTCGAATTTGCTGAATCGCCGCCTCATCAATTTCATCTTCGGCATACCCAATATTTACGGCGCGTAGTGCCATGCCGTAATCAAGCAATTCATTGCCGCTCTGGTCAAAAATATAGGCTCCCTTACCTTTTTCAAGAATTTCTGGCGCATTCGTCGGATATTGATCAAAACCACGCGAATAGGTATGCGCACCGCCTGGGATTGCTTTCAGCAAGCGTTCCTGAAAATTCATCTTTGCTCTCCAGCAAGTTCTTCCAATTTCGTTAGTGTTTGCAGTATCCGATAATCATTTCCGAGTGAATTGGGAAACTGCTTTGGATCGCGGGAGGAAATAGCCGCGACGAAATCCGCCATTTCAGCAATATAGGGCTCTTCGGGATTGATATATCCGTTTTCCACCGTTCCTGCCCCCAGGTCAAAGCGTACCCACTCCGAACTGCCCACAGATATGTAGCGAACACAATTCTCATCAGCACTCATCACCAGCTCGCCAGAAGAACCCAATATCCGTAATTCACGTGTAGCCACGGGCCGCGATACAACTTCAACCGTAATATTGGCAAGCATCCCACCTGGGTAGCGCACTATGCTGTGATAGATATCATCGATATCTGCGTTCATATCCGTGACTTTTGCCTTTACACACGCCAGGGCGTCGGACGGGCCGAAAATATCATCAAGCCATGTCAGCTCGAATGGAACAATCTCTCTCCCCCCACCCGTCTCGCGGTCGGATACGTAGAAATCTTCTATCGTCTCCCAAGGGTGCCAGTCAGGCAAGAACTGCCCCGTTTGATAATTGAGATTAAGGGGTTTACCAATCACTCCCTGGCCAATCAAATTCTTGATGAGTTTTGGACCCGAGAAGTAGCGCATCGTGCACGAGGGGGCCATGACGATGTTCATGCCTTCGATCAGGCATGACAATTCTTTAATTTTATCTGCCTCCACTACTGAGGCTTCGATAAAACATGAAATGCCTAATTCATACCCTTTCCATGCGTACTCCATGTGGTACTTGGGGGATGTCGAGATAATCAACGCATCCGGCTGATGGTTCGTTAGAGCTGTTTCAAATTCATCAAATACTGGAATGCCGTACTTTAGTTGGGCTTCAGTACGACGGTCCGCCCGCTTATCAAAGCCTGCAATATCAGCCCCGCCAAGAGCCTGCAAGTTCCTTACTCGCCTTTTCCCCATGGAGCCAAGACCGATGACAAGAAATTTCATGCGATTTTCCATTCAAATTTCATCACTGATTCGATACAAAGAAAATCGTAGATATCGTCAATTTCATAGTTCTGGTAGCGCTGAATGGGGAAGCCCATGCAGCGTTTCAAGTAAAAAGTTTTTTCCTCTAACATATTTTCGGTCTTTGCCAGGTAAGCAACGCCATACGGGAAGTAGGCCGGCGCGTTATCCTGGCGTCTGGCGGTCTGTTTCATGTCCAAACAAAAAGGCTCAATCCCAGCGCCAACAAATCGCTTCATGATTGATGGATGCTCACCAACCTGGCCTAGGGTTACGATCGAATCAAATTCCTTGGAATTGTTATCTAGTGCTTCAATCACCCGATCAATATCATCATCTTCGCGCAAGGGCGAAGTCGGCTCCAACAGAATTGTGTAGGCAAAATCCTGTCCTGACTCTCGATAGTGGTCAAGCGCATGAGAGACAACATCGTGTGAGCTTGCCGTATCATTGGCCAACTCGCGTGGCCGAAGAAATGGGACTGAAGCCCGGTAACATTCCGCCACATCTGCGATCTCGGGGCAATCAGTGCTGACCATCACGACATCCAGATATCGTGACATGAGTGCTTTTTCGATTGTCCATGCAATCAGCGGCTTACCGCAAATCTCTCTTATATTTTTTCCAGGCAAGCCCTTGGAACCACCTCGTGCCGGGATAATGGCAATGATACTTTTTCCATTTATCATATATTTTATTTCGTAACTTGATTGTCAACCTGGCCTTGTGCCGATTTCAAGTCGTCGGGCCTTCCAACATCTAGCCAAGGCTCGTGCATCGGATAGGCTACCGTACGCCTAGCTTCTGTCTGCAGACGTTCAAAAAGGGTTGGCATGTCACAATGGATATTATGCTGCAGGAAATCCATTGCGTTCGGTTCAAGAGCATAGACGCCAGCATTTATGTGACTGCGAGCGACTGGCTTTTCCTGGAACCCTACGATATCAACCCCTTGCGTCTGTACAACCCCAAATGGATGCTGCCATTCATGCACTCGCACAGCCATAGTTGCGCAAGCAAGGTGTCGGACATGAAAATCGAGCAATTCTCCATAGCGTATGTCAGTAATGACATCACCGTTCGTGACTACAAATGGATCATCCGGTCGCGGATCAAGAAGCGCCAGCGCCCCCGCAGTACCTAGGGGTGATTGCTCACGCAGGTAACTGACTTTCACCCCCAAACGTTCCCCATTGCCAAAATACTCTTCAATCATTTCACCTAAGTAATGAATGGCCAGAACAAAGTTGGTGAACCCCTCCAGTTTAGCGCGCTCAATAATGTGCTCAAGCATGGGTTTTCCGGCAACGGGGAGCAAGGGTTTGGGACAGTGCTCTGTATGCGGGCGTAGCCGTGTGCCCATTCCGCCGGCCATAATAACCATTAAATTTGATCGGACAGGTGGTGCGGCAACCTCATCCCAGAGATGCAAACCGACGACATGGCGGGACTCATCGATCACGGGAATCTGCTGAATTTTATTCGCGACCATTAGTTGCATAACCATTGCTCGCCCCATTTCAGGAGGAACCACTAGCGCATTTCGATATATAACGCTTGCAATCGGGCTACTGAGATCCAGGCCCTTAAGCAAACCCCGCCGAATATCGCCGTCAGAAATTGTCCCCTCCAGCTCACCTGCCTCGTTTACGACTAAAATGATTTTGATAGCGACCTGGTCAAGATTGCTTATCGCTTGCTGTATGCTTGAATCGACAGGAAGAATGGCCTGACGCCAGATATTTTCAGCCGTTTTCACTATATGTGCCTTATTTCATGCCGCAGGTAGATCATAGAAAAATTTTTTCGCTATGCCATCAAGAGACTGGCGCTTGATGATCTTAATAACTTTCTCGCTTGCGCCTCCGTCACCATATGGGTTTTGCACTTGGGACAGCCCAGCTTGAAAATCAGCACTGTAAAGTCTTCTTAAGGCAGCCGCGATCTTATCTCTCATTGGCTCACAGTTAATTATGCTGGATGCCAGCAGGCGTCCGCGTTGCCGATCACCGATGTTGATCGTCCCTTTTCTGAAGCTTGGAACTTCTAGCAAGCCACTGGATGAGTTCCCCACCACCGCATCAACTTGGGCAATGCATGACAGATAGCGTAGCTGTCCAAGAGAGCTAAAAGCGCAAGCATTTGGATGTTGTTCAACAAACTGCTCCACCCTGCGGATCAATGCTCGACCACCCGTGTCGGCATTCGGCATAGTGAAAACCAGCCGCGTATCCTGTAACTCGGTCAGCGCAGACAGTAGCTCATCCATCTGTTCTGTGGCACTGACCGCGTCAAGAGTGACCGGATGGAAAGTGACTAGCAAGTTCTTTTGCCCAAACTCAAAGCCAAGCGCCGATTCCAATTCTTCTCGCTCCAGGAGTCTCAAGCGTTTGATATTGTCTATTCCGAGCCCACCCACAAGAAAGACGCGATCGGGCTGCTCTCCCAGTTGGATTACGCGCTGACGATATTCTTCTGCGGCCACAAAATGTAGATGCGACATTTTGGTAATTGAATGTCTGACCGCCTCGTCGAATGCGCCCTCCGTCAGCTCTCCGCCGTGCAAATGCGCCACTGGAATACGTGCGGGCAAAGCGGCCGCGACGGCTGAGAAAATATCAAAACGATCACCAAGAACCACGATCAGATCGGACTTCAATTCATTCAAGGCATCGGCAAACCCGATCAGCCCCAACCCCATCGACTTGGCAATCCCTACCGGGGTATCGGAGCTGGTCAGCATCTCGACCTTGCGGTCGATTACAAAACCATCACGCTCAATCTCCTGGTAGGTCAGGCCAAACTCAGGTGAAAGATGCATTCCGGTAGCAATGACCTGCAATGTCAGATCAGGATCGTCCTTGATACCCTGCATGACCCATCGCAACAAGCCGTACTCGGCTCGCGTACCAGTAATAACGCAAATGTTGCGGCTCATAGCTCGATCAACTCGTCTGCCATAAAGTCACGCTGCGCCGCACGGCCAATGATCTCATCCCAGCGCATCGGGGAAATCCCCGTACCGGGTCGCTTGGTAGTCAGATTTTGCGTCGTAAAGAGCTCGCCCTTGCGAATCTTGACTGCCGCGACAATTGATTTTCGAACAATAGGCTTATTTCGGGCTTCACTCGGTGTCAGGCGCTTTACGCCATCGCCCAGTGCAATCTCAATGTTGCGAATGGCAGCCACCATGGCCTTGAGTTCATCAGGTTCAAGGCTGGCTTTGTGGTCGGGACCGGGCAGTCCTCGATCCAGCGTAAAGTGCTTTTCAATGACGCTGGCTCCCAGCGCAACCGCGGCAATTGCTACATCAATACCGTTAGTGTGATCAGAGTAGCCCACCGCAACACCCAGTGCCGAAGCGAGACTTTGCATGGCCCGCAGGTTTACTTCAGCCATGGGCGTGGGATATTCCGTCGTGCAATGCAGGACGGTGATATTTGCACGGGAAGTTCCCGCTTGCTCAAGGACCTCAATTGCCATCTCAATCTCACCCAGGGTTGCCATGCCCGAGGACATAATAATGGCTTTAGCGAATTGGCCGACATGGCGTAGATAGGGCAGATTGGTGATCTCGCCGGAAGGTATCTTGAAATGATCCTGGCCAAGGGTCGCCAGAAAATTGTTACTTTCAATGTCAAAGCCTGTGGAGAAAAATCCGATGTGACGTAAAGCGCAATGAGCGATAAGTTCCTTGTGCATCTCCGGAGTCAACTCCAGACGACGCAGCATGTTTTGCTGGGATTCGACATTGTCAGTAGCTTGTAGCTGATAGTCTGCTTTCTTCGCGGTAACGGTAACCAGTCGATCCGCGTTAAACGTCTGAAATTTGACAAGATCCGCACCGGCTGCTGCCGCAACGTCAATTAAACGTTTTGCCAGAGCGAGATCCCCATTGTGGTTTACCCCTGCTTCAGCAATAACCAGCGTCCTTTTTATCATGAACTAATATCTCCCATAAATCGGATCTGGTCAGCAAGGTCATGCCGCACCGATAGCCCCATGCCAACGACGCATACACATCCAACTGCAACACATTGTTTTATAACACTTCCACTGCCAATAAAGCTTCCACTACCCACAGTCGCATTCCCATTAAGAATCGCGCCTGTAGAAATATGACAGTGATCGCCAACAATCACATCATGTTCAATCAGAGCCTTCGTGTTGATGATGCAATTATTACCCACCCTGGCACCTGCATTAACAACAGCCCCGTGCATTACGATGCTTCCCTCACCTATCGTGGCATGACGTGATACATGGGCAGAAGGTGCAACAATAACCGGCAGTTTAAAGCCGAGTGTGCTTGCTTGCTGATAGAGGTGGATGCGGCTATCAGGGGTAAGAATCTGCCCAATGACAATAAGAGCGTATTGAAACTCCTTGGCCACCCGCTGCAATTCGGCGTCCGCTGCGATAACTTCATAACCAAGGTGCCAGGTGTGCATTTCCTCTTGCAGGCCAACCAATCCGGCAATTTCGAATTGGCCGTGCTGCTCGATAACATCAATGCACGCATGGGCGTGACCACCTGCGCCAATAAGAATTACGCGTGGCTTGCTCATACTGTCACTTGAATCAGACCCGGGCTACTCGGGATATTAATCAGGCGCTGTGAAAGTGACAGTGCAGCTGTCAAGTCCATACGAGGGCAATCCTGAAACGCGGTCAACTCATGCATCAAACCCCAAACAGGACGTGTCATGAAACCAGCATCATTGGTTGCTTGCAATACTTCGCCCCGCTGGTCGGAGAATACTGATTCCAGCACTAACGTTTGCAGCCAGTAATTGCTTGTGCAATGCTCTGGCTCAACCATCAACTTAACGCCAAACACAGTTAAGAATGCTTCTTGATAACGTCGAAACAGCTCACGCTTTGCGACGAGCATGCTCGGCAATTGTTCCAACTGGGCGCAACCCAATGCCGCATTCAAATTGGGCATACGGTAGTTATAACCAATTTCATCGTGCCGATATTCCCATGCGTGAGGAAGTTTGGCTGTTGTTGTCAAGTGTTTGGCATGCCGTGCGATTTCAACATCGTTGGTCAAAATCGCGCCGCCTCCACCGGTCGTGATTGTCTTGTTGCCGTTGAAGCTCAAGGTGCCCATCAAGCCAAAGGTTCCGGTATGGCGACCATTGTAGTAACTGCCCAAAGATTCGGCTGCGTCTTCAACTAGTGCAAGTTTATAGTCGTGTGCCACTGACATCAGTTCATCAAGATTCGCCGGATGACCAAAGGTGTGCATCGGGACCATGGCCCGAATAATCTGCCCTGTGGCACGATTAACGCAGTGATGGCCACGTTGTTCGGTATGGTTAGCAAGGTAGTCTCGCAGCTTGGCAGCGTCCATTCCCAAAGTACGCGATTCGCTATCGACAAAATGTGGCGTGGCATTGCAATAAGTTACAGCATTGGCAGTTGCAACAAAGGTTAGCGTGGGAACCAAGACCTCATCCCCTGGCATCACCCCCGCCAGTTTCAATGCAATGTGTAATGCCGCCGTACCATTTACGATGGCCACTACATGCCTGGCCCCGGTAAAATCAGCAAGATCTGACTCAAAACGGTCAACAAATTTCCCCACAGAAGATACATATGTCGAATCTAGACACTCTTTCAGATACATCCACTCATTGCCACCGAAACTAGGGTCGTGTAACACCACCGGCCCTTTACCAACAACAGATCGAATAGTGTCAATAATCTGTTCAGATAGAGAATTAGTTAGAATGCTCACGAAATATTTAACCCCATTTAACATCCACTCAAATTGGTGGCTCGCGCACACCCATTGGTGAATTCAAACATCCCGAAATTGTCCTGCACGCAACGAACACGCCGCGGAAACAAACTTTCCTGCTCGACATTATCGTAGTGCAATATGCCCTTATTCAAAACAATTATTCCTAGCTTCAATGCTTCACTGGGCTATTGACCCGACAGCTCGCCGGAACCCGATTTGGAAGAACTTGGCTGAGAATAGCTGCAAAACGCTTGTTGCCAGGGTCAAACTCCATTAATTCTTCTGCATAGTGATGCCTGTCCGCAGCCCAATCAGCATCACTAACCCTTAAAAGGTAATTCATGATCCGACTAAATTCATTTTCATTAATTTCATGCGTCCAGAATGGGCCACTATCCGGCAAGTTGGCCGGCCAGCCAAATTTAAATGGGGTTTTGTTTGAAGACCAGCCTCGGCACGTAAAAGCGGCTGTTTTTTTCCCGCGGGCAATTGATTCATAACCTAGTGTTGAATCTATAAAGACAATCAGCTCTGCGGAATCTATCAACTTGTACGAACTACTTGCATTCCCCCTGGGAACATATTCCCAAGTACATTTATTTATTCTATCTGCATAGAATGCCTTCTCTGATCCATTCCCCACAAAGTCTCGGCCACAGACTCGTAGCAGCCAATCATTCTCAGCGCACCATGTATCCAGGAATTCCACCACACTAATTTCAGCAGCATAGAACTGATCCCAGAGCACGGGTTTATTGTCCGCCTCAATGAGAAACGGCTCATCCTTTGAAGATCTGTTACTATATTGTGAAACAAAAACAACCGTTTTTTGAACAACATCCGCTTCCACGTTAATTGCGTTGTTCTTCACTGAGCCTATTGCAATCGCCGATCCTGATATATATCTGAGATAGTGTGCCCCAACGGCCTCTCCGTGAACAAGCATGTAGTCCACATGATAAGTTCCTGAAGGGACCAGATTCCCGAAAACGTCACCCAGTTCCCCTCGTGTTCCATTCTGGACGAAGACTGTTTTGATGCCTTTGAACCGATTCGAAATAGTGTAAAACCCGGGATCATTATCAATATAAGTCAGTAATATGGTTGGAGACGAAGCCCGGATAAACGCATCAATATAGGATTGCATTGCGCCGCCACTCCAAAACTCAGGCGCCGTCATCGCACGGAGCAAGCATGGAATATTTACAGATTCCTGACGCAGCGGAATTACTTCGACACGATATCCAGTCAGATACGGTATCAAAGCCTCCATATTAGTTATGTCGTAAATCAGGACATCGCTTTTTTTTGGCGATCTCCATATTTTGGGAGGCACGACAAAAACCTCATAAAACCTTATGAACCTTGACTTTATCTGATCAAATCTCATGCATGCCTTCTGCAAATGATTCTGCCATTTTAAAGTCCCATTCTGAATCAATATCCAATGATTCTTGCGGCGACTCCATTAGCAAAGGGATTGTTTTCGGCCCGACAAAATTTTTCCTCATGCGCAATTCTTCGGGGGATATCAAGAAAAAAGTGCCATTCCACGCATAAGCCGCTGGCAGGTCCTGCGATCGCGTTCCGAAGCCGTGTTCCTTCATATATGGAACCAGATAGCCGCCTTCCATCCGGAAGGTCCACATCGGGTGAGCATGAACAGGAGAAACCCCCACGACGGGAAGCTTGTCATTTCTCTCAAATAGTTCGATACCTTTACACACACTTTCTTTAGATCTAAACGGCGATGTCGGCTGTAATAATAAAAGTCCATCAACTGTGCTGCCGTTCTCAAACTCATACCAATTCAGCGCATGTAGCGCCACGTCAACAGAGCTTGCTGTGTCGGTTGCCAAATCCGCCGGACGCAGCCACGGCAGCATGGCTCCCGCTTTTGAACACACCTCTGCAATCGCTGGATCATCAGTTGACACGAGAATATCGCAAATCTCTGCGATGTCCTTTACGACATCAATAGACCAGACAATCAAGGGCTTCCCACCGAGAGGGCGAATGTTTTTGCCGGGCAGTCGCTTCGATCCACCACGCGCGGTAATTAATGCAAGAATTTTCATTGGGAAATGAACCTGCGCAGGATTTTTAAGCCAACTTCTCCGCTCTTTTCAGGATGAAACTGGCATCCCGTTATCTTTCCCCGTCCAATCGCGGCAGTTATTTTATGGCCTCCATACGAGCATTCTGCAATGCAATGTGCAGAATCCGTGGGCACCGCCATGAAAGAATGAACAAAATAGGCCGCATCACCCGGACGGTTGTCTTCAAGCACCGTTCCTTTCCAATCTGCCGAGGCGGTCGGCGGATGCATTGCACTCCAACCAATGTGCGGAATTTTTTGTGATTCTCCGGTGGTCATTTTCGCGGGTACAGGAATTACCCTGCCGGGGATCAAACCCAAACCTGCTGTGTCACCAAATTCTTCACTTCCATCTAGCAAAAGTTGCATGCCAAGACAAATGCCCATCAACGATATTTGGCGATACGCAAGTTCTTGAATGACCAGTACCAGATTTAACTGTTCCAAAGCTTGCATAGCATTCCCAAATGCCCCAACTCCTGGTAGCACAACCCGACTAGCAGCCAGAATTTTTTCCGGGTCAGAGGTTAAAGCCACTTTGGCGCCGCAGTGTTCAAGGCCACGTTGCACACTGAGCAGATTGCCAACCCCGTAATCGATCACTACTACTTCAGGAGCACTCATAGTGCCTCACCCCTAATCCTGATGTTTTAGCCAAAGCCCTGAGTGCACCGATATCTGTTCGTTTGTAATGCAAAATGTCGGCCATCGCTACGGCATCAGCTCCGCCCTGGCATACTACCTCCAACATATCTTCAGGTTTTCCCATGCCCCCACTGGCAATTACCGGCACAGAAACTTCTTCAGTAACAGCCTTGACCAATGCGATATCAAAGCCTTTTCGGGTCCCCTCGCGATCCACTGACGTTAGCAACACCTCGCCAGCACCCATCGCTACGCCACGTTTTACCCATTCTATGACGTCCAACCCGGTTCGCTCGCGGCCATTATCGGTATAGACTTCCCAGCGATCCGCGCTAATTTTTTTCGCCTCAATTGAAAGAACCATGCATTGACTTCCAAAGCGGCGTGCGATCTCGGTGATAAGTTGGGGATTGGCAACTGCAGCGGTATTGATTGCAACCTTGTCGGCACCAGCGCGCAAAATCTGTGTTGCGTCCTCAACCGAGCGAATACCACCGCCCACTGTCATTGGCACAAAAATGTCTTTTGCAGCGGATCTGACAATTTCACCCAAGTGATTACGACCGTAGAGGCTAGCCACACAATCCATGTAGATCAATTCATCCACACCTTGCCGGTAGTAACGCAAAGCATGTTCTCCTGGAGAGCCGATAACTCGAAGCCCTTCAAGATGAATACCCTTGATCAAATTGGCGCCTTTGATATCCAGGCGCGCGATAAGCCTAACGTTTCTCACAGCGGCCGACTCACTGAGTTTCAGTCCATACCGTATGACGCAACTTCCACTCATTATTTTCCAAGTACCACAGGTGCGGTGATCGAAACCGATTTACTATCTCATGAAAGTCTGACTCGGTTATGTCAATGTAATCAAGAAAATCATTGAAATATTTCTGTGGAAATTCTTGATCATATTTGCGGACTAAATTCATACCCTCTTCACGGGTAATTTTCCCGTTCCTTATTTCCTGAGCCGCATCATAGGTTGCACGGCCGATTCCGAACTTAATCAACGTCGTGAAATAATGAAACATATCAATACGGTCATCAATGCTGCTGTACTTGGAATAGGTGCCTTCAGTGCGTTCACTATTAGCTTGGAAACCGGTATTTTCTACAGCATAGTAATAACACTCTTGGGGATCCCATTTCATGTAGTAGCCAAGATAGTGCACTTCAACACCCTTGCTTTCAAGGTAATCGGCGCTGGGCGGAATATAGGGTGCAAAATCATTCAATGAGAAATTCTTTTCCGAGATGATGTCCTTGACGGACTTGCCACCGAGAATCATCTCCTCTGGATTACCTACGGAGAAAAACTTGCGATCCATGGTCGGCTTCGCGTTGTCGTCCGGATTATTGCCATACTCAGCCTGGTTTTCGCCATACATTACGAGTTTGACGCCAAACTTGGCCGCCATTAGAGGGCCAATGATGCGCTGACCAACAATAAATGGTTGAAACGGGTGCAATAGATTGATAAATGCCTGCTGAGTCAGGTAACGATGCAGGCGACCATTTGGAGTAAAAAGAATGTTGTCAAGCCCACCGACGTGCATCCAATTTTCAAAATTTTTCCACCCGATATCGGTGTATTTATGCGGAGCCCAAGTCACTGTAAGCGGGTTCATACCGTAGCGGTACTTGAGGAGGTGTGAGGTATAGGCGCTGTCTTTCCCACCGCTTCCAGGAACGATGATGTCATAGCCACCATCATTACGCCGGTGCTTATCAAGTAACTCAACCAGCGACTGCTCACGCATTTCCCAGTTAATTTTATCTTCTTTGACCTCGTTGTAACGGCAAGCGTCGCAGACACCATCATCGCCAAAGCCAATTGTCGACTTTTTTTCGTCCTTCTTATGTTTAAACTCAACGGATGAACTTGGACGCTGATTGGATATCACACATTTTTTGCAATATAAGACCTTTGCAGGCAATCCATAAAGCGCATCAAGTTGGGTGGCGGATTTGTCATATTGAGTCAAATCCATAAGCGGCGAATTATCAATTTTTTCCATTTTTAATGTATTTCCGCAATTAATTTCTGTTATCCGCATTGGCACGGGACAAATCATCCGGCCTCCCTACATCCAGCCAAGGTTCGTGCATTGGATACGCCACCGTCCGCAGCGCCTTGGCCTGCAAGCGTTCAAAAAGTGCGGGCATGTCGCAACGCGCCTCACCAATCAAGGCACTCAGTGCCTCTGGATCAATCACATATACACCAGCATTGATATGGCTGCGAGCTACTGGCTTCTCCTCAAACCCTACGATCTCAATACCTTGGGTTTGTACTACGCCAAATGGATGCTGCCATTCGTGCACACGTACAGCCATAGTCGCAGATGCGTTATGACGGAGATGAAAATCAAGCAACTCGCCGTACCGAATATCGGTAATTACATCACCATTGGTTACTACAAATGCACTTTCAGGCCGTGGATCAAGCAGAGCCAATGCACCTGCAGTACCCAATGGAGATTCTTCGCGCAAGTAATCGACGCGCACGCCGAGACGCTCTCCTGTACCAAAATAATCTTCAATCATATGACCCAGGTAGTGAATGGCCAACACGAAGTGGCTGAACCCCTCACGCTTTCCGCGCTCTATGATGTGCTCCAGCATGGGCTTTCCAGCGACCGGCAGCAAGGGTTTCGGGCAATTTTCCGTGTAAGGACGAAGTCGCGAGCCCACACCACCTGCCATAATAACCATCGTATTCGGTCTTAATGGCGGCGAAGCAATCTCATCCCAAAGATGAAGACCGACAACGTTTCTATGCTCGTCCACGACGGGAATTTGCTGAATTTTATTTGCCACCATTAATTGCATAACCAACTCTCGCCCCATTTCTGGAGGGACAACTAACGCATTTCGATGAATAACGCTTGTAATCTGGCTATTGAGGTCAAGGCCCCTGAGTAGCCCACGCCGAATATCTCCGTCAGAAATCGTTCCCTCTAACTTTCCCTGGTTATTAAGTACCAGGACGATCTTTATCGCGGCCAGATCAAGACTACGTATAGCCTGTTGTATTGTGGCATCGGCGGAAAGAATAGCCCGGCGCCAGTGTTCATCAGCGGGAAACACTTATCGGAACCACGTAGTAATCATATGGACCATCTTTCCGCGTGAAATGCGGATTGCAACTCTGGTCTCAACGGTACCAACCATTTTTGCACTCGCCGTTAAGCATCATTCGCTTCCGCAGGATATGTTTCGGATCGAGATCAACTGTCGCCAAACTCTCGGCAATCATTTTCCCAGCGGTACCGCCACCGTAGGGATTCGCTGCTGCCTGACAAACGGATCGAAACACCTCATCAGAAATACACTTTTGAATGGCTACGTAAATTTCTCGCTCGTCGTACCCAACGTCTAACACATTTTCACCGCAAAGCCGCCCTTGCTGGCGCGAACCAATGTTGACGGTTGGACAGCCGAAAACCGGTGTTTCCTTAATACCAGAAGAAGAGTTACCGACACAGACAACCCGCCAATCATTAAGCCGAGCAAGCGCCAGCAGTCCATGATAGGCATAGCGGCCAAGCGATTTATGCAGCTGTATATTCACCCGGCCAACACCAACGAACTCTTGCAATGCGTGCGTGATTTCCTCCCCACCCGCATCATTATTCGGATAGGTAAGAACTATTTGAGTTCCCTCATTGGCTAACTGTGCAAGAGCCGATAAGGAAGGATGCAATTGAGAAACCGCTTCCTCCGATTCAGTTGTTATGGAGTGCTGCGTGAAGAGGACAACCGGCCTTCGCGGGTCAAGGTTCAACCGCTGCGTCAACTCTTCGGGATTTGCGTATACGCCATCCATAATCAAATCTATCGCCGGGAACCCAACCGTTTTTACACGCCAAGGCTCTTCCCCCATGGCCAGAATACGGTACGTCGCCTGATCATTGGTTGTGTAATGCAAATGTGCAAGCTTCGTCATTGCATGCCGGACAGAGTCGTCAAGAGCACCGCCCTCTGTGATATCCCCCCCTTCGACATGGGCAGTAGGAATATTCATCTGGGTGCTCGTCACTACCGCTGAAAAACCTTCAAAACGATCGGCATACACCAGGAAGACATCTGGATTCATCGACTGCAAGACCGGCGCCAAGGAGAGAATGCCCGTACCAATTGCCCATGCAGTAGATGTCTTCCCCTCGCCGCTCATATCAATAGCAACCTCGGCGTGAATATCGAAACCATCATCGCGAATTTCTGAAATGGTCCGCCCGAAATTACTATCAAGGTGTGCACCTGAAACAATCAGGCGATACTCCAGGTCTGGATGCTCTTTGATTGCCCGCAGGATTGGATATTGCAACCCGTATTCCGCGCGGTTCCCTGAAAACACCGCAATTACTCTCTTCTTACTGTTCGACATTTGTATTTACACAATCATTAGTGTTTGTATATTTAACCAAATAAAATCTCTTTATTTTGGTTTCCTGATAGCTGGATTTGCGCAATGACGGATTCTTCAAACACGGGTAATTCAATGTTATTTATCGGCGCAAAATTTGGTAAAGCACTGTGAAGGCGGATACATGCCAGAGGAGCCAATGGTTGAACTTACACCTTTGGCGGGAACCAGTATTCGACACATGTTGATATATATCACCGGAGGAAATGGCATTGGGTGAAATGTTTCAGTAACTTTTCTATGCCTAAGATTTGCAAATCTCGACACCGCTAGTACGCAATAAAGAAACCAAGCCGGTAGTTATATTGACCTCGGGGGTCCAATTCAGCGCTGAAGTGGTTTTAGCGATGTCAAGTATAAGGCAAGAGGTACGTGATGAGCCAGTCAGGCCTACAACTGGCCGGCAACCTTGTCCAGCCAGAGTCAGTGCCAATCGGGCCACATCGCCGACCGCCATGCCACCACCGCTACCTGCATTTAGTATTGTGTTTGGCATTACACGGCACGCAGCAGCCAAACATCGTGCCGCATCATTTACCCAAAGGAAATCCCGAACGGGAGCAGTATTTTGCAATACTAAAGAACCATCACCCGGTATTTGACGCAAAATGGCTGACACGACGGTGTCAACATTCATGCCTGGGCCATACAGGTTTCCCAGCCGCACGCATGTACCGCCAGCCTCTAAAACAATTTTCTCGCATGCCAGTTTCACGCGCGAGTAGTCGTTGAATGCAGCAACGTTCTCGTCTGGCCTGCGCAAATGATTACTCGCATCGCCATAAACGATCGCGCTCGATGCGTAGACGATATGATGCCAAGGCCTGCTTGCAAGCATGCGGCATAACTCGATATCTTCATCACCAAACGAGTCCGAAGTATTGGCCCCTTGAGCCAGATGAACAAGAACAGACTCTTCGGACATCGGTGCATCAGAATAGCGCTCGACGGTCACGAGCCCGTTCACTTTTCGTCGCGACAGGCCTTGGACTGAAACACCATTCTCGATGAATTCCCTTAGAAGGGCTTGGCCAACGAATCCAGAAGCACCCGTAACAACGATTTCAGTAGTCATAATTTGGCTGCCGTCATTTTGTTTGTCGAATGCGGATTAGGCACTAATAAATTCCTGTTTCAGTTGCACGCCGCTGCGGATTTTAACGAGCGCCATCTTACCTAACAGCATAGTGAAGTCAGAGGCAACAAAATCTCCGCCACCAGGTCTTTTCAGCCAAATGTTGTCCTCACTTAGCAGTTGCCCTGGCTCTATATCCCTGATGGCTACAACTGAAGCAAAAGCGAACGCGATTGTTGGAGTTTCCTCCGCAACCGGCATCTTCTCACCGCCACGCGCCGCAAAAATCGTTTTGCTTCCTTCAATCAAGGCTGACAACTCTCTTGGAGCCATTGAACAGATGATGTCGGGACCCGGCCGATCCATGCGATCAGTGAAATGCCTTTCCAAAATTGATGCGCCAAGAGCTACGGCACCCAAGCACGCATAATTTGAAGTCGTGTGATCGGAAAGGCCGATCACCGCATCTGGAAAAGCTCCCTTTAATTGGCTCATGGCATGTAACCGAACCAATTCAGGCGGTGTCGGGTAAACATTGGTGCAGTGAAGTAGCGCGTACGGTACGTTTGCCTGGCGCAGAATTTCCACCGAGGGGCGCACGGTCTCGATGGAATTCATTCCAGTACTGATAATAACCGGCTTACCGAAACGGGCAATATACTTGACCAGTGGATAGTTATTACACTCCCCTGAGCCAATTTTGAAAGCGGGTATATCGAATTTGACTAGCCGATCGACTGCTGCTCGAGAGAAAGGGGTGCTGATAAAAATCGCACCTCGCTCCTGAACGTGGTGCATTAACTTGCGCTCATCGGCTTCAGAGAGCGCACACCGATCCATAATCTCGTATATAGAAACATCTGCATTCCCGGGAATCACCGACTTCGCATCATCGGACATTTCGTCCTCAACGATATGCGTCTGATGCTTGATAATCTCGGCTCCGGCATCTATTGCCGCATCAGCTATCTCAATCGCTGCCTCGATCGACCCTTCATGGTTGATACCTATTTCTGCAATAACGACTGGGGGATGATCGTCACCAATAAGACGGCCAGAAATTTCAAATTCAGCCACGCTTCTCTCCTGATACTGATTGAACTACTTGACTGGAATCACGGCAACTGAGCGGGTTATTTTTAAGAGCGCTCATTTTACGCACGAATTCAACGATTAAAGACCGAGACCGAAAGACTTAGCTTAGGAAAAAATCTGCTAATTATTTTCTCACTAAATCTCTCAGGTTCAGCCACCTCAATTGTTACAAGTACTTGCGGCAATCCAGCATCTTTTCGGAATAATCCTGCTTTGTTTTCTTCCGAAAAATATGCATCGAACTTGCCGGCAACGTAGCCGTCATATTCTGATGGTTGAATTGCAAAATGAGTTTGACGCCCAAAGGCAACTTCAAGCAGTCCATTCCATTCATATAGCCTGTATTTTCTGTTTAACGCATTGATTCCTTCGGTTTTATCCTCGATAAGAACTAGACCCGCACGCTTTATTTCCTGGCTTTCAGCAAATAAACGGATCAATTGCTTTTGCTTCTGCCAATCTCCAAATAATGCTGAATAGGCTGATACATTCATGGCAAGTGATATGCCGATAATCGTCGAAATATACACAGCTCTGCCGGCAAACTGACCAAAAGAATATATCGATGCGATCACTAATGCACCGCCGAGCGGCAGCAAAAGTTGATGCCTGGAACTCCACCCGCCGAATGTCGGAAGCAACCCCACCACCCAGTACGGTAAAGCACCAATAAGACAAGCTACTAAGCCAAGAACCAGCATCTCCCTTGGCGTCTTATTTTTTTTTATTGCCGCTTCCGTTCTGTTCTTTAATAAGAAAAAACTTAGTAACGAAAAAAATAACGCCAGACCAACACTCACGTCGGTTTTGACCAAATCGTAGAGTTGGAATACTGGCAAATAGACTAAATTAATTAGACTGTACGACTGGTTATATCCTTCGTACATACCACTTGGAGCAAAGAAAAAAATCTTTATGAAGAAGAAAGTAAATGGCAAAAGCATGAAATCTATTCGATGCACACAAAATCTCAAAGCCTGCCTGAAGTCAGACAGATGGCCTCCTCTATAAAACATGTCAAGAATTGGGAGAGCATAAAATACCAACAGTGAATTCGTATTAAAACTAAGAAAAAAGAGGCCTAGCGCGATTACCCTGAAGCGATCCATTAGTAACCAGGCGAGGAAAAATAGAAAATAAAAAAGCGTATATGGGAAATCGATCAGGGCGACGCGCGCGATATTGAACGGCAGAACGAGGAAAAGCAAAACCAAATAGAATCGCGCTTCCGTACTAACAGAAGTATGTCGTTTAACTATTAAATTTACGGATAATCCTGAAGCAAACATGAGTGCAAAAGTTAATACCTTGTATAACCAGGGGCCTACTTCCAGCAGGGCAATATGCAAGTAACCCGCGAGATTGAACATCGAACCGGCCTGCCGAAATGTCTCAAGGAGAGTGCTGGGATTTGCTCGGTAGAGAATCCAATCATCCCAATAAATTGCATTCGGGATCAGCAGAATCCCTCCTGCAGAAATTAAATACAAAACTCCCCAGTGAAGAATATTCTTCGTCGATTCCTTCATGCTATCCATGTAATATATTGAGAAGATTACTAATGTTTGCGATTAGCCGGCACCAAAACAGGTGCTCCGGTAAAATCATCGCTTTATCGCATTTTTCAGAGCGCTAACGACCTTTTCTTGTTGCTCCACAGCCATCCCAACCCAGAGTGGCAACCGCAGCAACCGTTCAGATAACTCTTCTGTATTTTTCAACGCTCCTGATACGCGAGCATATTTTTTCCCCGCTGGAGCACTATGCAAAGGTACATAGTGAAAAACTGTATTTACTTCCTGCTCTTTGAGCGCGGTAATTAGCCTTGTACGCTGTTCCAAAGACTCCAACAGTACATAATACATGTGTGCATTATGCTCACAACCCCCGGGTATAACAGGACGCCGCAAAATACCATCCGCCTCTAGTGGGGCCAAGGCCTGGTGAAAATATTGCCAGATGTCCATGCGCTGCTGGGTAATATTTTTCGCATATTCCATTTGAGCCCAAAGGAAAGCGGCAATAATTTCACCTGGAAGGTATGATGAACCAATATCAACCCAGGTATATTTATCGATCAGACCACGGAAAAATTGGCTGCGATTTGTTCCCTTTTCACGGATGATCTCAGCTCGCTCAGAGAACTGTGCGTCATTGATTAGCAGTGCGCCACCTTCTCCCGAGATGATGTTCTTTGTCTCATGAAACGAATAGGTTCCCAAATCACCAATACTACCCAGTGCCCGCCCCTTGTAACTGGCCATAACGCCTTGAGCAGCGTCTTCCACCACTTTCAAGCCGTGTTGACGCGCAATATTCATGATGGCATCCATTTCACACGCCACACCCGCGTAATGTACAGGCACTATCGCTTTGGTGCGGGGGGTAATGGCAGCTTCGATCAGACTTTCATCCAGATTCAGCGTATCTTCACGAATATCAACGAAAACCGGCACTCCGCCACGTAATACAAAGGCATTGGCAGTAGAAACAAAGGTGTACGACGGCATGATTATTTCGTCACCGGGTTGAATATCCAAAAGCAATGCCGCCATCTCCAGTGCTGCAGTACAGGAATGAGTTAGCAATGCCCTGTTGCATCCAGTCTCTTGCTCAAGCCAGCGGTGACAGTGCTTTGTAAAAGGCCCATCACCGGCAAGCATATTGTCAGAATGCGCTTTGGCAATGTAGTCGAGTTCACTGCCGGTCATATAGGGCTTATTAAAAGGTATCGTCACCGTTTGCACTCCAGCATGCAATGGGTATAAGGAATCCACAATTTATGCCGAATTTCTATGGAAAAATCAGGGAAAGTAGATTCAGCAAGTGCTGCGTAACCGGCCCGGGATCGGACATTCTGACCGCGGTCATTTTTGATTAAGAATCGCGCGAGAGGATTCTGCCCCTGTTCCAAACAAGGATCAATTGTCACGAAGCGGCCGCCTGGTCGCAAGGCTTGGTGAGCTAGTTCAAACAACTCTAACGCTTCTGAATCATCAAGATGGTGAATGAGTCCCAACGCTAAGACGAGATCGAAGCGAGGTAACGGTGCCAGATCTTCATGTTTCAAATGTTTGCAGACGAAATTCCCTCGTGCGCCAAATTGCGTACGCGCTGATTCGATGTAAATCTCACTGACATCGAAACCCCAATATTCCACACACGGCAAATAATTCAGGATATCTGCCGGACCACACCCAATATCGAGCACTTTCATTCCTGGCTCGGGTCGAATATGACCTTGCACAAAAAAATCATTTGCAGACCGTCCGCCCATCAAATATTGAAAACCAGAATAAATCAAAGGGTGAGATAGCACCTTCCGCAATCCGTGAGTCACCTGCGCCATTAGCATTCCTTCCCAAGGCAATGTCTCTTTATGCGGCAATCAATAATTGGTTGAAGCAATGCGGGCACAAAGCGTGTAAATCGGTGAATGCCTAGTTTCACAATGGTGCCAATTACAGCGCGCACCCACGCTGACCGACGCTTCGCAAAATCTGGATCTAGAGCCACCCGTTCTAAAGTATGAACTATCAGATCTCTGTCAAACCTCAGTGTCAGGCCGTTCGTCTTATCCACGATATGTTGTATTTGCCTCACATTAATCCAATTCAGGGATGCCCAAGTTCCAATAGGATCGGTCACCCTAGAGGATCTTAGAATAGCTTCACTGAAAACCATTTTTGTAATTCTTTTTGAGAGAATTATTGGTATGTTAAAGTGAGGCTCATAGGGAAAATAATAGTTTGGGCATGTGAAGCGATATTCACCTCCAACAACTAATGATCTACAAATTCGCTCAAGAGCACGTGGCACACTACGAACGTGTTCCATGACATTCACTGAATACGCAAATGCAAATACTTTTTCCGTTTGCAGTTCTTCGGCTGCGATCGGGAAAAGCCTTGGAGCAAAACCATTTTTATCTGCGTACTGAAGTACTACCCCTTGCAACTCTGAAAACATAGAAAACCCGCCCTCAATCGGCTCCAACGCAGTAACGAAAAATCCTTCTCTTTGCAATTGGCAACTGAGGAGCATTAAACCAGCACCGACCTCGAGGATTTCGCTACCATCTTGTAGATCTACAAGGCTTGGGGCAATCCATGCGCGCGCAAACCGTGATTCCTGTGCAAAGGTATCGTATAACGGTAATAAATTCGCATGATTTACGAGGAGAAATTCACGCAATGCCCGAAGAAAGTCCTCGATGTCAGCTTCGCGACTGTGTACCGCGCCCTTATGTTCGACTGACAAATGCTACTCCAAGGACAATCAAAATCATTCCAATTATGCGCAATGCGGTGATATGTTCTGAGAACAATATAGAGCCGCTCACGGCCATAAGCAGCACTGTCAATCCAACATATATTGGAAAAGCAACTGCAATTTCATACTTTTCTACAACGAAAATCCATGCTACAGAACCCGCTAGTGCAGCAATGTATGTCGACAAAATCAAAGGATCTTTGAGGTAGATGAACAGTCTCGATATCTTGTCCGGTGAATTTTGAATCGCTTCAGAAATTACACCAATCCTCCATTTTGTAATCAGTTGAGCATAAACAACGAATAATATCGTTGGGCTCATCGCGAGAATTAGCTTCATTTAGGAATTTTATTCAGAGATGTTAAATCGAAATCATCGTGCCGAGTTTCTGACGGTCAATTTTCCCGTTCGGATTCTTCGGCAATTCTCGATGTATGAACACCTTGCTTGGCAACATATAAGATGGTAACAATTCTTTGAGCAAAGTCAGCACGGTTTTTTCATCTAGGTTTTCTTGACTTGCCACAAAACCAATAAGTTTCCCGTAAGCGGCACCGCCTCTTTGGTATAACACTGCTGCCTGATCTACATACCGTAAGCTGATCAGAGCATGCTCAACTTCTTCTAGTTCGATTCGATAACCCATATGCTTAATCTGGTTATCTTTACGCCCAACAAAATAGAGTTTATTGTCAATTTCACGCACCAGATCGCCAGTACGATACATACGTTTCATATAACGCTTGGTATCAGTGCATGAATAGAAAGCTCCAGCGGTTCGCTCCAGATCATTGAAATATCCAGCGGCAACATTAGGGCCTATCAGACATAATTCACCGCTGCTTGCATCGCAGTCTTGTTCATCAACAATACGGTAATCAAAATTCGGATTGAGGCGCCCCAGTGAAGGTAAACCCTCAAGCTCACTAAAATCCGTATCGTTCAGTGGATAGGCACTACAGATACAGGTACATTCGGTCGGCCCGTATACATTCACTAACTTAGCTTGCGGTGAAAATATGTCGTATAGTTTTTTTAATTCGACTTTCGGATAACCTTCCCCACCAAAAATTATAGTACGCAGTGATGGTAAACCTTTGGCGGTTAACGCCTTCATCGTCATGAGATAAATCAGAAGTGAAGGCACAGAAAACCAAATGGTGCATCCCATATTTCTAACGTGACACGTCAAATCGTAGGGACTGGTTAACAGTTCTCTAAACACCGGACTGATCGCCCCCCCCGAAAATAAACCAACATAGAAATCGAAGACCGAATTATCAAAATACATCGGGCTTAAATTAGCAAAATTATCCTGACTATTAATACCAAAACAAGCTTGGCCCCACGCAATGAAATGAAGAACATTTTGATGGGTTACCGCTACACCTTTCGGCACACCCGTTGATCCAGAGGTGAACATGATGTAAGCAATACAGGAACCGTCAACAAGCTTTGAAATCCGTTCTTGTTCTTGCCTATTGGCAATTGTGATTTGTGGCAATTGATCTTCGGCCAACATTAATAACTGACAAGCTTGGCTATTGGCCAACTCTTCCATTTCAATTTGATAGGAAGGGTCATCAAAAAAAAGTAATGACGTACCACTTAACCGAAGAATATGGGAATTACGTGCTACTGGAGATGCGACGTCAATGTTGACATAGGCGATGCCCAATCGCAATGCTGCAAGCATCAAGGCATAGGAGATTGGTCGTTTATTGTTACCGATCGCTATTACATCACCTTGACGACACCCCTTGCTCAGCAGCAGAAAGGCCAGACGTTCGGTCAAACCCGACACTTCCTTATAACTAAGTACCCGATCTGAGTAACACAGTGCTGGTCGATCTGAATACTGACTCGATACTGCAGTGAAATACAGGGATAAATTATAATAATATGTATTCATTCGTTACGAAGCTCATCACCAACGTTTAAAGGCTTACCATCAGATGACACAATATCTTCGAATCGAATTATTGCCCCATCCTTTTTAAACACAATCCCTCCCTCGTAACTGAGCGCGATGACGCATTCCGGGAAGACGCTTACGGTTTCAAAAAGAAAAGTGTTGTGCATTAACTTTGCTGAGAAAACACGATATGAAACTCCATTTACAATAAACTTACAGCCTTGTGAGCGATTATTGAATGCTTTAACTTTTTGCAGAATCTGTTCATTTGGCTCAGCAAATGTAATGAATTGATCCTCTGATTTTCGAGTGTAATAAATGATATTAGGGTAATCAGCCTGGGCAAGTTGAGGTTCAAAACTTCTTTCTAATGCATCTGAAAACACTTTTTTTTCAGCAATAAAACTTAATTGGTACACAGTAGTCACATCAAGATCATCAGAATACGGAATCCGAATCTGCGAAATTATGGGGCCAGTATCGATTCCTGCATCCATTACATGACAAGTTGCACCCGTATCTCGTTTAAATAATAGAGCCCCAATTGCTGGGTCCGCCCCTCGCAAATCTGGAAGACAAGATGGATGAATGTTTACGTACCGAGCCTTCGGTAATTCCATAACAGGAAGGATATATGGACACCCATTTGATACTAAAACATCAAACTGACTCTGCTTAAGTAACTCTATCAATTCAGACTTGCTGCTAACAACAGTGTGATCTTTTAAGGCAGGTAGCACGCCACCACTTATGTCGCGTTCCAAATGAGTGCCTGCTATTACTATCGTTGCTACTAAATTAACGCGGTGATAAAGCATTTGCTCAAGAACAAATCGTCGGTTGCCAACAAAGATGTACCGGCTATCCATTAAATCCTCAGACCTCCGTTAACATCAAGAACAACACCATTCAGGAAATCATTTTCAATCACGGCCGAAACTACCTGGGCAATTTCATTTGCTGTGCCTAAACGGCGAAGGGGTGTATTGCTCTGGATGTGTTTCAATGCGGATTCACTCAATGCTTGGTGAGTTGAAGGCGTACCAACAAAGCCAGGAGCAACCGCGTTGCACCGGATGCCAAATCTTCCTAACTCCTTCGACCATGTGACGGTCATAGCATTGACTGCTGCTTTAGCAGCAGAATAGGCCGTCTGCCCCTCATTTCCGCAAGCGCTGATAGAACTAATGTTGACGATTACCCCGTTTTTTCGCCGCAAAACCATCTGTTCAACCACAGCAGAAGTCATGATAAAAACAGAATCCATGTTAACTGTTATTGAATCGCGGAATCGATGGTAGTCATGCATTATTCCATCTGGATTCATGATATTAACTAATGGCTCACTAAAAATAACACCCGCATTATTCACAAGGATATCGACACTGCTGTGCTGCGCAACAATTGATGCCACCACTGTTTTTGCCTCATGTGGCTGAGTAACATCCAAGAGTCTTTTATCTAAGAACGCAGGAAGATTTTGCATTGCATCGACATCCAAGTCAGCAACGATAACTTTTGCGCCACAATCATGCAGATGAAGCGCAATGGCAAGGCCAAGCCCTTTCGCTCCACCAGTTACCAAAGCGACTGCACCTTTAATCTCCAAAAGTCACACCTTTTGATTTCAGAACTTCAACAATGCAGGACACGGAATTCATTTTCAGAATATCCGGTATTTCCAGAGCGATTGCATACTCTTTTTCTAAAGAAATAACCAAGTCCATCTGTTTCAAAGAATCCCAGCTACCGACGTCTTCTTTTTTTAATTCAGGCTCAATTTCAGACTCTCGCACGTTAAATACCTCGGCAAGAAGAACTTTCAGTCGCTTATCCATATTAAATCCCAAAATATTTCACATAATCTTCAGAAGAATATCTGAATTGCTCAGCTGATCTTGCGAGGTGCACAGAATATGGTTTTGTATTCCTTGAAATCAGTGAAGCTCCGCCAACAATACAATATTCACCCACAGTGACATCGTTAACTACGGTTGCGTTTACACCCACAAATGAATTTCGCGAGACGGTAGCCTGCCCGGAGATAACCGCACCCGAGGCTATCCAACAGTTTTCTGCAACGCAGGAATGATGTGCCAGAGTAACGTTGCACCAAACCATGCTGTTATCACCAAGCCTCACGTGTGGTTCAATAACGGCAGAGGGGAGAACAACGCACCCTTCGCCTAATGCATGCTCTGTGTAAATTTTTGCATCAGGATGGATGTATGTCTCAATGGTGTAACCCATGTTTTTCAAGCGAGTGAAGACTGATTCCCTTGTTCTATTGAGGTCGTTGTACCCAATAGCCATAACAATTTTCATATTTTGCGGGGGGTATGCGTCAAGCAAATTAGAGAAGCCAACTGAATTAATTCCCTCTATTGTTCCTTGCGCAACAAATTCATCATCCACAGCCACACCAACCACATCATAACGACTGTCTTGACGAAGATAGGAATAAAGAATGTCTGCGGTAATTGCATTACCAGCCAGAACTATTTTCGTCATAGAGGCCCTTCCATAACTGCCAGACCAAAACCAGTTTTCCCATAGTCATTACCGTTATAAAGCATGTACATAACACCACAATGCTCAAATACATAAGGGTAACAAATCATTTCGCTATCCCAACCTTCGGGAGATACATCTATTCCAGCCAATGAATCGTTGCGAATCCAATTACGCCCATCTTGTGATGAGGCAAATCCAATCCGGTATTCCTTAATATTTTTCGTCGCCCTATGAGCAAACCACATGAAATATTTGCCATCTTTGCGATACACACTTGGCCTGCCAAAAGCATATTCATGCTCGTCTGCAAAAGGAATACACAGGCCTGGTTCGCAAAGCCAATCGATACCATTCACCGACTCAGCATAGTGAATGCCATAATAATGTTGCCAGCCGTGTTCAGTCTTTTCCCATTTAATGCCTGAGTTGTACCATGTCCGCCAGATATCGTCAGAAACATGGAATGCGGTTGCTGCAGCGAATAACGGATTTGATTTATCACGACCTAGAACCGGTCCCATAAATTCTCGCGTGAGGGTCAATTCTTCGGGGTTTAAAATCGAACGACCCGTGTCGCATATCCAAAGTGTATCCGGAAGGTTCTGCCAGCCGACATAGTATAGATATATACTCCCCTTATTTTCTACAAAACAAACACTTATAACACCATCACAATCAAAGCAGCCAGGTTCACCATAACGCAGCGCTAGTTTAGGCTCCCCCAGTAATTTCATAGTCCCATCGACCACAGAAGCATATGATAGGAATATATGTGAGCGCCGTTTTGTGTCGCGCCTTGTAAAAGCAACAACAAAAATATCGTCCTTGTAATGAACTGCACATGGATGAGATCCATGGCTAAATTCCATGCCAGAGGGTTCAAAAATGTGGCCCTTTTTCCTCCAAGGGAAAGGCATATTTTTATTCAAGAATGTATTCATTATTGGTCCTTCGGCAAGCCTTCTAGCAGAATTTTCTCAATAAAATCCACACGGCTAATTCCATGACGCTCAGCCTCTGCGTAAATTTGATCGCGAAGTTCAGGCCGGACTCCTTCAAGTTGACCGTCGTATCTTGTTCTTATACTGCCACCCCGCAAACCGACGTGCGGCACATCTATGTTAACTGGCAGAGGTAAAGCAGATACAACAAACTCAATTACATAAAAAGTATTACACAGCTCCCAAGTCAGTTTGACTGATCTGGAGAAAGCTGGAAGAAGTTCAATAGGCGCATCAAAAGCATATAAATAATTATTTTTAATAAGCTTTTTCCCAAGCTCAGTATCCCTTAGCCAAGGCGCCATACCCTCGTCACCGATTACTACCGTCCCCCCTGGCCTGACAACCCGATTCATTTCGGAAATTCCCTTTCCAATATCTGGGAACAGGTTTATGCCACCAAAATGGTAGGCCGCGTCAAAATAGTCATCCACAAAGGGAAGATTAGTTGCATCGCTCACAGAAAAATGTATCTCAATGCCCAATCTAGCCAAGGTCGTCTTATGGCGTTCAGCCCCCGCAAGCAACATCTGCTGAGCGATATCTTGCGCATAAATCTCACCCATACCATCTAAGTTATGAGCCAGATACGGGAGATCGTTACCCGCACCAGCGCCAGTCACCAATACTTTGCTCCCTCTGGTGAGTGACAAACGCGCTACTAAACTTTCACGAAGACTAGTCTCGTCCTCGTTAAACGTCTTGAATACCCATCGCAGAGAGTTATCATGAATCTCAGCTGCATTTCTCTGCGTATACTCGTTGACGTCCTCACACTCCTTTGCAAAAACGGGGACATTCGTTCCCGGGGCAAACGGGAAAAAATGCCCATTGGAACAGAACAAACCTTCGGCTTTGATGGCGAGTGGCGCATGATTACATTGTGTTTCAGGACAACAATAAGCTTGTTTATTAGTCATAGTTATCTCTTTTGGCAAACGACCCAGAATACTCGCTCTGATATACCGTAATAGTCATTATCAGCATATCCGAATGAAAAATTTGAAAAGTATGGCTGGAAGTAATTTTCAATCTCTTCTATTCCTGAAAAGGCGTGAAGACGATAGCCATTTCGGTTCTTATAGGGATCGGACTTAATCTCAAGTGATCCGTCGTCCAACTCAATTGCATCTTTGAAGATATAGGATGACCTGCAAGCTAACGAGGCAGCAAGATAGCCCCCTTTTTTCATAACGCGGGCATACTCAGAAAGATTGTCAGCTAATGTCTCGCCGTCGTCACAGTAATAACAACAATGACAAGCTAGCAAGTAATCAAATCTATCGCCCTCAAACGGAATGCTGCTATTCCGACCTACACGCAGGTCTGCTGTTTGACCCAACATTTCCAATCTCGCGCGCGTCTGATCGACAATTCCCTGCGATATTTCGACACCACTGACGGCAATTCCCTGGTCACAAAGAAAAGTGGTATTTCTTCCATCACCAAAACCCATATCGAGCAAATGTTCACCGGGTGTCGGTCTTTTAAATTTCAAATTGGGATAATTCGCCAGAAATGTGCGTACCACAAACTCTGTTGGATACACCTTAGTGCCCCGTCTTTCTGCATAAAACTGTTCATAACTTGAATTAATTTCTTGATTGCCCATAAATTTCCCTAACGATGGTTTGAGGCCGCTGTTTTGTTTCGGAAAAAACCTTCGCAAGGTAGATTCCAATAATTCCGACAAAAGAAATAGTCATCCCGCCGAGTATCCAGATCGAAACCATGACCGATGTCCAACCGTCTACTGCTTGGGATAAGAACAGTCTATTGAATGCAAGTTCTGCTGCATAGACTATTGCGCAGACAAATATGAAGAGCCCCATATAAAAAACAAATCTTAATGGCGCGTCGCTAAAAGAGGTAATGGTGTTTACCGCGTGCCCGATTTTCTTGGTCAAACTGTATGTCGTGTTGCTGGTCATATGCTTATTGACAAATTTTTCACATTGTTTGAACCCTGTACTTACCCACAGGCACGATATGACCAGTTCTCGCTCCTTATACCTTAATAGCGCATCCACATACCGACGACTCATTAATCTTGCTGTCACAATATTTCTTGGGTGGTCAATGTGACACAACCAATTAAAAACTGAATAATAGACTTCACCACTCCACCTCTCAAACCAATTTCCTTTCCGATCATACTGACGTCCAAACACCACATCGGCCTTCTCTGAGCGCATTTGATCTGAAAACTCTATCAGCCACTCTGGCTCCTCCTCCAAGTCACTGTCGATAAGGTAAATCAATTCTCCCTGCGCATGTGCCAGACCGGTCATCATCGCCTTGTGGTGACCAAAGTTACGAGACAGATCAACCACAACGACGTGCGTATCGCTCACCGTGAGCTGCACGGCAAGATCGAGGCTGGTATCTGGCGATCCGTCGTTTACCAGAATGATTTCGTAATCTTCACCCACGAGTTGCTTGGCCGCAGCACTTGAGCGTTGGTGAAACTCATTGATGTAAGGTGCAGATTGATAGAGCGTCGCAACAATGGAAAGCTTCATCAGCGTACATACCTCATATAGTGAGGTGCGTTTTTGCCGCACCCGAACAGCAAGTCGAGAATAGTAACCCCATGGGTAAATTCACCCCAAAGCTGTGGATATTCCGTGTATCCGGAGTAATCAAACCAAGTAAGTTTAATGCCTAGATCACTGAAAACACTTTCTTCGATATAGTCCTTGGCAGCGGGTCCTGAGATGTACTCAGTGCCGCCGGCTTGAACACACAAGTCAGCCAAACGCTCTGTTTTTCCCTCTAGGGCTGCATAGTCCCATGAATTGCTGATTACCGTTTTGATGCCCAGGTAGTCACACACTGCCTCAATGAAACGACGATTCAACTGTGAGAGAAGCGAGTAAGACTCAGCTAAGTAAAGCGGTTCAAGCCACGCTGCGATTTCCTCAAAATGAGGCGCTCGGCGGTAATTTTGCGCCAAGGATTTCCAGTGTCCTATGGCCCACTCTGTGCCAAGGATTTCGGTATCCCGAATTTTTTGATGATACTTTCCCTTAACCTGCACCGGGACAGTCAGCCACTGAACCCCCTGAGGTGTCTTGATCTGATTACGATTGCGCCAGTCCCGTCGCGTGTACTGCATGTCGTCGTAGAGAATAAACTCATCGACAGCAGCGATCATGTCGAAATATCCTTTCCAAGGGATATAGTTGGATTGAACAATAGCGACTATTTTGCTCAATTTGTTCACCCTTAGATGCAGTAGCAATCGGATTTGTAACTCGCGAGATTAACTGGGTTGCTAAACCACTCTGCAGTATTGCTCAGCCCTCGCTTGAACCCTTCTCTGCCACCGTAGGCAGGAGTCCATCCGAAGAGTCGTTTGGCTTTGCCGTTATCTGCCCACAAGCGTTCGACCTCGGAGTTCTCGGGACGCAAGCGAACTTCATCCGTGATGATTTCGACCTCAGCGTTCATGGCTTCAGCAATCAACTGGACCGTATCGCCGATGGAAATTTCGAAATTGCTTCCGAAATTGATCACCTCTCCCAGTCCCTGATCTGAGTTCAGTGCAGCGATAAAACCTGCGACCGTGTCCTGCACGAAGTTGAAGTCACGCGTTGGGGAGATGGAGCCTAGTTTTATCTGTCGCTGGCCACTTGCAATCTGAGTAATGATGGTCGGGATCACGGCCCGAGCAGACTGACGCGGACCATAAGTATTAAATGGCCGGGCAATCACTACCGGAAGGCCAAAGGATGCATAGAAAGAATATGCCAACTGATCTGCTGCGATTTTGGTGGCCGAATACGGGGATTGCCCTTGCAGAGGATGTTCTTCAGTGATCGGCACAAAGCGTGCCGTGCCATAGACCTCACTTGTCGATGTATGAACTACCCGTTTGACACCAAGCTCACGTGCTGCTTGCAGTACATTCAGTGTGCCTTTGATATTTGTATCTACATACGTATCAGGTGAGTGATAGGAATAAGGAATAGCGATCAGCGCTGCCAGATGCAGCACAGAATCACAACCTTTCATTGCCTCTTTTACTCCGTGCGGATCGCGTATATCTCCAGTAAATATCTCGAACCTTCCTTTAACGTCAGGCGAGCAATGATCCAACCAACCCCATGAGTTGAAGGAATTATATAAAACAAATGCACGGACATTGTAACCAGCGCGGACGAGGGTCTCGGTAAGATGCGACCCAATGAAACCATCGGCCCCTGTGACGAGGATTGTGGATGTTGATGACATTATTTTTTCTCGTTGAGTTGATTCATTCAAGTTGGGTGATAATTTCTTTATACGTTCCTGTACGGAGAATATTTGCTTCACTGATTTCCACTATCTTAGTGCAGTTCTTCAGTGTAGTAAGCCGGTGAGCAATAATCAGAATAGTCAGATCTGAACTAAGACTCTCGATGGCCTGCATGACAGCCTCTTCCGTTTCATTGTCGAGCGCGCTGGTCGCTTCGTCAAAAATAATTACGTCAGCTTGCTTGTAAAGCGCGCGCGCTATGCCGATCCGTTGTCGCTGCCCACCTGACAACCGGACGCCTCGCTCACCCACGGTAGTTTTGTATTTCTGAGGCCACGATTCGATGATGTCTGCTATCTGAGCTTGAGATGCAGCCCTCTTGACACGCTCATGGTCTATTTTTTCATTAGGCTGACCAAAAGCGATGTTTTCTTCGATCGAACTGTCCGCTAGGAAAATGGCTTGGGGTACATGTGCTATATGTGCTTGCCACCCGCGGTAGTTTTCTGGAGAAATGCGCAAACCGTCAATCTCGAGAGCACCGCTTGTTGGTTGTAAAAGACCCATTACGATATCAAGCAAAGTACTTTTCCCACTACCTGTCGTACCGATGAAACCAACCCGACTCCCCTTTGGGATGACGAGATCAACATCATTAAGCACCCACGGTGTTTGTGGGCTGTAGCGGAATGCAATTCTGTTCAAACAAATCTGCTTCCTGAATGGCAGGCACTCAACCACTGCATGGTCTGCATAATCAGGTAACGGTTGATCAAGCAAATCTAGTGTGTCTTGCAATGATGCCTGAGTACTTTGAATGTTTGCCCACGCGGCATAAGCTTGTTGCAATACCGGTAGCATGCGCTGAGACCCAAGAGCCAATGCACCAAGAACGGGAATAGCCTTGGCAACGCCATCCGGCTGCTGGGCAAGCATATAGGCCAGGGTAGCAATAAGCATCGTGCCCAGAGCTTCCATCGCATATCGTGGGCTAGCACTGATAAACGCACTACTTCCTTGCGCCCTTCGTGAAGGAAGATCGGCATCACGATATATTTTACAATAGGCCGATTGACTGCCATCAATCAGAACATCGCGGATTCCACCCAACCCCTCCTGCAACGACTTGATAACACGCGTTGATTCACGGGCACAAAGCTGGCTATTTATCAATAATCTTTTTCGGGTAATCCGAATAATGACCCCGTAAATCAAACCGAACCCGCCAAATGCGGTTAATGCTATTACTGGCTCAACTGACAGCAAGGCTATAAGTATGGCGATCAACATCACACTTGATGCGAGGAGATTAAGGAGCATCATGATGATGTGTATGACGCCGCTGGTTTTATTTGAAATTCCGTTAATAATCTCACTACTATTACGCGCCACATGCACCGCATAAGGCTGATAAAGCGTGCGCCGGTAAATACTGATACTGAGATCTGCCCCGGTGGCAAAGGTGAGGCGGGTACTGGCCCAGAGCAATAACAAACGCATCGCACCAGCCACAAGTGCGGCCACGGCAAATGTCACGGTCAGCGGCAACAAAACCTGTTCTGACGAGGTTATTCCTAGTACGTGAAGCAAGGGCTGGACTGACGAAAGTTGAAAAACTCGCTCTGGCGCAGTTAATGCGCCAAGAAATGGCAACACCGCACCGATACTAAATATTTCTGCTAACGACGCAAAAATCATCAGAACAAACAAAAGGACGAACTGGTTCCGTCGCCGTTGGCTGATGTGATCCCAGAGTTGGGCTAGAAGCGAAGAAAGAGGCTGAGTTGTGCGCACTTGGTTCCGTTTAATTGATATCTACTGACATTCAAATGGTTATTTAAATAAATTATCATGGGCTATACTACTTGGTCGAATAGACACGCTACCGCCCTTGGATTGAGCGTCATTCCAAAAAACGCAGTTACTCCAACAATCTACCGGCTACGCACGCCGGGTATTTCTTAACGCTTCTTTATGCTGCCTTGCGCACTGCGCAGGCCGGCAGACTGATCTGTTGCGGCCGGGTCAGGATATCCATCAGCACCATGACCCGTGCCTCACCCTCAGGGGTTTTGTACATACGCAACAATTCAGCCTCAATCCCGACAAACGGCCCGTTGATCACTTTTAGCTGATCGCCCGCTTCAAATAGTGCTTTTTGCTTTGCCGGTTGTTCCGCAAGTGCATCCATCAGCGCCGAGGGAACGCGCGCGGCGGCGCCGCCAAATTCAACCAGCCGGGCCACACCCCGGGTACTGCGGATGGCTGCCCAGTTGCTTCGCCCGACTTCGAGATAAACAAACAGATAGCGCGGAAACAGCGCTTCCGAAACCGTCACCGAGCGCCCGTTGCGCAAATATTCCACATCTATCCGAGGCAAAAGACACCGGAATCCCTGATTGCCGAGATTTTCAAAGGCGCGAACTTCCTGACGCGGCCGTGTATAGGCGACATACCAACCAGAGACCTCGGCAGACGCTGTAGCTAATGCGCCGGAAATCAATTCATTTCTCCGACAACATGTTGTTTCGCTGGCGTGGGATCAACGGATTTTTCTTCTGCACAAGCAACGCGCGTTTCCCGTCTCAGCACCTCGATTTCGTCGCTCAATTCGGCATATTCGCGCATTTTGCGCTGAAGAAAGCTGACCGTAACCCGCGCCTTTTCCTCAATGCCTCGAGGGGTGAGCAGGTAAGCATAAGCCAACTTATTATTTGCCCGGCGGAAGTTATTGATCTTCACCAAGCCTTTATCCACGAGGGCACTCAGACAATAATTGGTTTTCCCGACGCTGATACCCAAACGCACAGCCAAGTCCCGCTGA
>JBAXHE010000015.1:0-50946 GCA_037139055.1 Betaproteobacteria bacterium
TTTACGGCCCGACCAAGGCGGCGCTGATCAATTTTGCCGAAGCCCTGTTTCTCGATCTTCAACCCAAAGGGATTGGCGTGCGGGTGATCAACCCGGGTTTTGTGGCGACCGCGCTGACGGCGCAAAACGACTTTTCCATGCCCGCTCTGCTGACCCCGGAAAGTGCCGCTGAGGCGACGCTAGCCGGGTTTGCCGGCGGAGCGTTTGAAATCGACTTCCCGAAGCGCTTCACCCGGGTGATGAAACTGCTCGCGCATTTGCCGTACCGCTGGTATTTCCCGCTGGTGCGCCGATTAACGCGCGAGTAAACGAGGTGTCTATGAGTAACGACAGTCGCATCGATACGCTGGTCAGCTTTTACGAGAGCTTGAGCGTGGAAAACCTGGCGAATTTTGCCGATTTTTATGCCGAAGACGCCTATTTCAAGGACCCCTTCAACGAAGTGCGTGGTGTCGAGCCAATCCGGCGCATTTTTACGCACATGTTCGATCAGGTGGCCGAGCCGCGTTTTGTCGTCAGCGAACGCGTCGTCCAGGGGGCGAGCGCGGTGCTGGTGTGGGAATTCCACTACCGGGTCAAGTTCTGGGGGCAAGGTCAGGCGCAGAGTATCTGCGGTGTCTCGCACCTGAAGTTCGATGCCGAGGGCAAGGTGGTCTGGCATCGAGACTATTGGGATGCCGCCGAAGAGCTTTACTCCAAACTGCCCGTTGTCGGCGCTCTGATGCGCGGCCTGAAAAAAATGGTGGCCAGCTGATTGGCTGGCCACCGTGTCATCGTCGGCCTGGGCAGTCCAGGCCGAATCAAGGTCAGGGATTAGGTGGGGCGGTCTTGCCGCTGGCTTGCACCATGTCCAGTTCGCGGGCCTTGGCCGGGGTGATGATTTCCAGAACGTTGACCACTTTTCTTACGCCGGAGGTGGTGCGGGCAACGTCAATTGCGGCGTCGGCCTCGGGCTGGGTCAGCATGCCGAGTACAAATACGATGCCGGCTTCGGTGATGACTTTGGCGTGCAGCGGATTGAACTTGCCGTTATCGACCGAACGGCTCTTGACCTTGGTGGTGATGAACGAGTCGTTGCTGCGGTCCGAGTACGATGAAATCGGGCCGACGACGATTTCGTTGTAGGCGCCCTGGACATTGGCGACCGCCGAGATCAGTTGTTCGACCTCGGCCTTGGCTTCCGTCGTGGGGACTTCGCCGGTAATCAGAACTTTGCGATTGTAGCTGGTGAAATTGAGGTGAACCCGGTCGCCAAATTTTTCCCGGACGTGGGCGGCAGCCTTCCATTCGATGGTTTCGTCTTCGGTTTGCGTGCCCACCGAGCGGCGGTCGACGGCCGCCATGATGCCCGAGGTGACGCCCGCAGCGACCAGCGGAAAACAGCCCTGCAGCGCAGGCAGTACGGTCGCGCCGAGCAGCAGCGCGGCAATCAGTTTCTTGTTCATGATTCAACTCCCAGTAGCAGACAATCAATGGCGTCGCACAGGCAGTGGATGGTCAGCAGATGAATCTCCTGAATCCGTGCCGTGCGTTCCGAGGGGACGCAAATATGGACGTCGGTTTCGCGCAGGATTCCGGCCATTTCGCCGCCGCCTCTGCCGGTCAGCGCGACCACATGAATCTCGTTTTCATGCGCGGCGCGAATGGCTTCGACGACGCTCGGCGAGTTGCCCGAGGTTGAAATGGCCAGCAGAATGTCTCCGGGTTGCCCGAGGGCGCGGACCTGCCGGTCGAAAACCGACTTGTAGCCATAGTCGTTGGCGATCGCTGTCATGATCGACGAGTCGGTGGTCAGGGCAATTCCTGCTAGTCCCTGACGCTCGACTTCGAAGCGGCCGACCAGTTCAGCGGCAAAGTGCTGCGCATCGGCGGCGGATCCGCCGTTACCGCAAGCCAGAATTTTGCCGTTGCCGAGCAGGCAGCTGACCATCATTTCCGCGGCGCCGGCAATCGGGGCGGCGAGTTTTTCGATGGCGTCGAGCTTGGTTTGGGCGCTGTCGGTGAAGTGCTGGCTAATGTGTGAAATCAGATCCATGATTGAGAGTGCGCGAAGAGTTTATCCAGCCGCTAGTCTAACATCAGAGCGTCAGATAGATCTCAAACTCAACCCTGAGCCAGGGATTGGGGTCCTCGCGCAGCTTAGAAACACGACCTTCGAGCGCTTCGCCGGCATCGAGCGCGCGGGCTACCGCACGGTTCTCGGCGCGCGGCACGTAGCCGAGTTGGCGGCCTTGCCATTCGACACGGACGGCATGACGATCATGGCGGTTGTCGGGTTCGCGAATCAGCGTCAGGCGGTCGCCGGGGCGGATTTCGCCCCACGCCGAAGTGACCGCGTAGTACTGGCTGCCGGCCAGCGGCGAACTCTGAACGAGAATTTTGACCGATTCGGCGCGTGCCGGTGCGGCAAGCAGTATTCCCAGGAAGAGCAGGCTAAGCGGCAGAAAACGCATCGCGCACCCATTCGATCCGCTTTTCGCTGAGCCCGTCGAGCAGCACGCAGTCAAAGCGGCATGCGCTGTCGCTGCGGGCGTGTGCGGCCAGGTAGTGCTGCGCCGCGAGAATGATGCGTCGCTGCTTGCCGCTGGTGATGCTCGCTCCGGCGCCGCCGTAGTCGGGGTTGCGACGCAGGCGCACCTCGACGAAGACCAGCGCCTTGCCGTCAGCGCAGACAAGGTCGATTTCGCCGCCCCGGCAGTGAAAATTGCGCGCCAGGATGCTCAGGCCGTGGTCAGCGAGAAAGTGCGCGGCCAAGTCCTCGGCCTGTTTTCCGCTGACGTTGCGCGGGTCGCTCGTGGTATCGTTACTGCCCATTGATGATCCCTGAATAAACAGTTGAACCACGAAGGGCACGAAGTTCACAAAGAGAATCATGAGCTTAAGGTCTTTTGTTGCCATCGCCCGATGGGAGCGAAAAATGCAATCTATTGCTTATCTTCGTGCTCTTCGTGAACTCCGTGGTTCATTAGTGTTTTAAGGATGATATGACCACCATGACGCAAGACTCCCCCGTATTATATGTAGTGCCGACCCCGCTGGGGAACCTCGGCGATATGACCCAGCGTGCCGTCGAGGTGTTGCGCCTGGTGGCCTGGGTGGCCGCCGAAGATACGCGGCACACCGCGCCGCTGCTCAAGCATTACGGCTGTGGCGCGCGCCTGCTGCCGGCGCACGAACACAACGAAGAGGCCGCTGCGGCTCAGGTCATCGCCAAGCTCAACAACGGCGAATCGGTAGCGCTGGTTTCCGACGCCGGTACGCCCGCCGTATCAGACCCCGGTGCGCGGCTGGTGGCGCGGGTCCGCGAGGCCGGTTTCAAGGTGGTGCCCCTGCCTGGCGCCTGCGCGGCGGTGACGGCACTATCAGCGTCCGGATTGAGCGAGTCGCATTTTCTCTTCTACGGCTTTCTGCCGGCCAAGGCCAAGCAGCGTGAAGAGCGGCTGCGCGAGTTGATCGACTTGCCTTACGCGCTGGTGTTTTATGAGGCGCCGCACCGCATTCTGGAAACGGTTGAAGCGCTGGCGCAGGTCTATGGTCCCGAGCGCACGCTGGTCATGGCGCGCGAGCTGACCAAACTGTTCGAGACGATCCATTCCTGCCCGCTGGGCGAAGCGCTCGAATGGCTGCACGCGGATCCCAACCGTCAACGCGGCGAGTTCGTCTTGCTGGTTTCCGGTGCCGGCGATGTGGACAATGATGGTGAAGGTAAGCGGGTGCTTACTCTACTGCTCGGCGAAGGGTTGCCGGTCAAACAGGCCGCGAAACTGGCGCATGCGATCACCGGCGCCGGAAAGAATGCGCTCTACGAGTTGGCGCTGGTATTGAAGAAAAGCCAGGAAAATAGCTGACTAGTCTGCGAAACTGAAGTTGCCAGTGAGTGACGAGGCTTCCCACGGGACCTGCGCCTTTTGCGTTTCGCCGACCACGCCCAGGCGCACGCGCTTGAACATCTCTTCGACGGAGAGTTTCGGAGTCGCCAGATTCTTCAATAGATGGGTGGTATAGACCCCGTTCCGGCCCTCGCCGTCGGCGGCCACCGAACCCGGAGCAGTGGCGTAGGCGATCAGCGAGCCGGTCGGTGCGTCCATTTTGGCCAGGCCCTGGCTGGCTGAACGAAAACTGCGGGCGAAGGGGTTGTTACGACAGGCGTCGAGAATGACCAGGTTCAGCCCGTTGCCGGCGTCTTCCATTTTGCCCAGTACCTTTCCCGCGTCCATGGTCTGGTAGCGCACGTCGGACTCGCTTTGCAGGCGCGCTCCGACCGGTACCAGATAGTTGATGCCCCCTACCTGCATGCCGTGACCGGCAAAGTAGAACAGTCCGGTGCCGCCGCGCTTGAGGCTGGCATAGAACTCGTCTACGGCGCGTTCCATGGTCGGCAGGTCGGCGTTGGTGCGCAGGATGACGTCAAAGCCCAGGCGCTTCAGGGTGGCCGCGATGTCCCGTGCGTCGTTGGCCGGGTTCCTGAGCGGAGCTTGCTGGTACGCGCTGTTGCCGATGACCAGTGCCACGCGGCGGGGGCTTGGCAAGTCGGCGAGTGGGGGCTGGCCTGGGCTTGGCGTTGCGCTAGATGCCTGGGGGCGGCGCCGTATTTCTTGCTCTTCGATGCGCAGGCCTTCGCCGGCCATGCTCAGCTCGGTCTGACCGATCAGCGCCGGATCATTCCTGAGGGGCGGTGCAGCACTGAATTCGGCAAAGTTCTGGTAGCCCACCGCCTTGACGTCGTTCCATGTGCCGCGCAGGACTTTGCCGCTGGTGAAGGTCAGTGCGCCGGGGCCGACCCGTCTGCCGCCTTCGAACTGGCCGTCAAAGCGGGTGCCATTCATCCAGGTAAAAGTGCCCTTGCCTTGCGCCTGGCCGGAGCGGAATTCGCCGGCGTAGCTCCAGCCGCCGAAGCCTAATATGGTGCCCTGGCCATTCACGCAGTCGCCGGAAACACAGTTGGCTGTGAGGCTGGCGCAGCCGACGAGGAGAAGAAGGGGCAGGGCAAGAACCGCAAACGGGGTGAAGGGCTTGGAGTTCGGCATGGGGCACCTGCAGTTCGGAGTGGCGGTTGCGACGCGAAGCAGGCTGGTGCCTGCACTCTTACACTATAGAGGATGGAGGTGCCCGTGTCACCGGCCGAAATTTTCGCTCGCCAGACTTATTTTTCGGGTCGTGCGCCGGATGTTCGTTATCAGAGTACGATGGACTAAATGAGGCGTGTTGCGGCTCATGGTGCATCATAATTTATGCGCGATGGTTTTCGTACGGCTGTGCCGAAAGGCGCATCATGGCTTGATCTGCAGGCGATAAGGCTTTACCCGTTATGTTTTCCCGCCCATCAAAGACTTTGCGTTCAGCGTTGCGCTGATTCATCCTCATTCTGGGGGTAGATCGTTCTTGGTGATTCACTAGGCTTCGTCAATGATACGAGCCTCAGTTTGAACTGCTACTATGCAAACATTGCGATGTCATTTAGAAGATTAAGGGAAGCCTCAGTGTTTCGGCAGAGCCTGCTGCCGTTTGTGATCTCCCTCCAGGATCACGACATCCTGATCGCCATCGGCGAAGCCGATGAGCTTGATGCCCCCCTTGGCTATAAACAATTGAGCCTGCTTTGTCTGGCGACACCCACAACCCTGCAGCGCCGTCTCAAGTCGCTGCAGAATAGTCAGCTGATCAAGAAAACGATACTGCGCGATGACCGGCGCCGGGTCTGCTATTCATTAAGCCGCAAGACTCTCGATGCCTACACCCACTATATCGCGAAAATGTTTACCGAGTAGACCATGGTCGTCGCCAATGACTTCGCAAGCTGACTGTTCAACAGGCGATGTTCTGGCGGCATTCGAGGCTGAGCTGGTCGCGTTGCTCCAGTCGATTGCCGGTGAGCAGGGGGTGACTGACAGCGCGGAGGCGTTTGCGGAAAAAATGGCGCGTCTGGTGTGCTTGCTCCCGAAGTATTTCGATATAGAAGAGCCGCGTTTGTCTTCAGCGCAGGCGTTTTCTGGAGAAAATGCGACATCCCATTTTCAGGCGCATAACCAGATGCTTGAGCACTGTGTCCAGTGGCACCTCGATCTCATGCAAGACAAGGTGCCTCCCCGTTCAGAAATATGCACGATGGCTCAAGGCTGGTTGGGAGGTCATTTTCGCAGGGGCAAGCTCAGGCCGTGAACGGATTGTTGTCGACAGCCTTCGCCTGACGCGTTGGTTTCGACTAAAATCCGGCTATTCCGTCGCTGAGTTCTTCCATGAAAATCACCCTGACTCGTCCTGATGACTGGCATCTGCATCTGCGTGATGGCTTGGCGCTGAAAGCGGTTCTGCCGCATAGCGCACGCCGGTTCGCCCGGGCCATCGTCATGCCCAACCTGCGCCCGCCGGTGACCACCGTGGCCTTGGCTGCCGCCTATCGGACGCGGATTCTGACCGCAGTGCCGGCGGGAATGTCCTTCGAGCCGTTGATGACGCTCTATCTGACCGACAACACGCCGGCTGACGAAATCCGGCGCGCCGTCGACAGCGGTTTCGTCAAGGCGGTCAAGCTGTACCCTGCCGGGGCAACGACCAATTCGGATGCCGGGGTGACTGACCTCTTGAAGTGCGACGCGGCGCTGGGTGAAATGGAAAAACTCGGAATGCCCTTGCTGGTGCATGGCGAAGTGACCGATCCGGCGATTGATCTTTTCGACCGCGAGAACGTCTTCATCGACACCGTACTGCAGCCCTTGCTCAAGCGCCGTCCGGGCTTGCGCGTGGTGTTCGAGCACATCACTACCCGGGACGCCGCCGAGTTTGTGGCCGCCGCCGGAGAGAATGTCGCGGCGACGATTACCGCACATCATCTGTTGTACAACCGCAATGCTATCTTTGTCGGCGGTGTGCGGCCGCACTACTACTGCCTGCCAGTGCTTAAGCGCGAAACGCATCGCGTGGCGCTGGTCGCGGCGGCAACGTCGGGCAGCAGCAAGTTCTTTCTCGGCACCGATTCGGCGCCGCATGCGCGGGGTGCCAAGGAGTCTGCGTGCGGTTGTGCCGGCTGCTATACGGCGCATGCCGCACTCGAGCTCTACGCCGAGGCCTTCGACGCGGCGGGCGCGCTCGACCGACTGGAATCCTTTGCCAGCTTCAACGGCCCCGATTTCTATCGCCTGCCGCGCAATACCGGAAAAATCACGCTGGAAAAACAGTCGTGGATGACGCCGGAGGCCTTGGCTTATGCCGAGGGTGAACAACTGGTGCCGCTTCGCGCCGGGGAGTTGTTACACTGGAAGCTGGTTTGATTGTTTCGGGAGGGGTGCCGTGAATTTTTCAAAAGTCTTGCCTGTGCTGGTGTTGCCGTTTCTGGTGGCGTGCTCTGACCAGCGTGCGACCTTTCCGATCAATGGCAGCGCACATGCGCTCAGCCTGATTCGGGTGACCCAGTATTTTTGGGACTCGACGGCCAAATACTCGATCGTCGCCGCGCGCATGCCTGATTGCATGCGCAAGCATCCGATGGCTGAAGCGCCGCTCGATGCCAAGGTGGAAATTTTTTCACCGGGGAATGATGCCTGGTTTATCCGCCAGAACGGACGCCTGTTCGTGACCGAGACACGGACCTGTGAAGGATTTGCTCCGGTCGACAAAGCGCCCGAAGAAGGCCTGGGTACGCCAATGGGCGTGTTTGAGATGCGTAATGACGTACTGGTGTTCACGGCGGCGCCTAAAGTGGAGCCGGCTCCGGTGGTTGCCGAGCCTGTGGTTGTTCCCCCGGTCGAGCCGCCTGCCGTTGCTCCAGCCGCTGCCCCCGAGCCCTCGCCGGCGCCTGTGCCGGCGAAAAACTGATCGGCTTGCCCGGTCGACGGCGTATAATCGGCGCGGGAAGTCGGTTAGGCAACCGCCGCGTGCTTCGGCACGGGGAGGAAAGTCCGGGCTTCATAGAGCGAGATGCCGGTTAACGACCGGGCACCGTAAGGTGACGGAAAGTGCAACAGAGAATAGACCGCCTAAGACCGGGGAAACCCGGGACGGTAAGGGTGAAACGGCGCCCCGGCTATAGCCGGGGCGGTTGGGCGAAAGCCCGGCCGAGGTAAGAGCTCACCGCGGACGTGGTAACACGGACGGCACGGCAAACCCCATCTGAAGCAAGGCCAAATAGGGAAGCGCATGGCGTGGCTCGCGTTGCTTCCGGGTAGGCTGCTTGAGCGACCTGGCAACAGGCCGCCTAGAGGAATGGTTGCCCACGACAGAACCCGGCTTATCGACCGGCTTCCCACCCCCATTTTTTATCATCAGTCCGACAGGTGACGATCAGCAGTCGCCTGATCGCCGTCGCCTGTGCGTCCGGCTGGGTGGTTATTGCCGCCTCGGTGCGGATTGTCATCGTGATCAAGACTGTCCTGAGCGCAGTGTTCAATTGCCGTGTCGTGAATCACCGAGGGTGTGTTTATTTTGCATCATGCTTATCTTCTACTCCCTTCATAGATACCTCTCTATCGTTATAAAGCACTTTAAGATGCTATTTCTTAGCCTTGTTTTTTAAAGATAATTTTTTAATAAATTTTCACACAAATGCTATATAAGTCATTGTAGTGATTGGAAAAAGTTACAAAAAACAACTTGCAAAGCCTAAATCTTTGTCTTAAAGTGGGGCCTAGTGGTAAAAAGTGGGGCTCGGGGGAGTTCCTGCCACATGGGCCAAGGGGTTAGTTTTGATGTTTCAGGGGGCAACAGCGCTGAGTCTTGATGTCAAAGGCCGGCTCGCGATTCCGGCGAGGCACCGGGAGGCGCTCGTCGCGGCATCGGGCGGCCAGTTGGTGCTCACGGCTCACCCCCATCGTTGCCTGCTGCTCTACCCCGCTACCGCCTGGGAGCCGATCCGCGACAAAGTCCTGGCGGCCTCCAGTCTCAATCCCCAGTCCGCCGCGATCAAACGTTTGCTGGTCGGTAATGCGCGCGATGAAACCCTGGATTCGGCAGGCCGCCTGCTGGTGGCTCCCGAATTGCGCCAGTTTGCCCAGTTCGAAAAACAGGTCTGGCTGGTCGGCCTGGGATCGCACTTTGAAATCTGGTCGGATGCCGGATGGCAGAAAGAGCAGGACGCTGTTTTTGCCCTCGGCGATCAGCTTCCGCCAGGTCTTGAGGATCTGGCGCTGTGAGCGGGGTCTCCCTGCATAAAACGGTGTTGCTGACGGAAGCGGTTGAGGCGCTGGAGATTAAACCCTCCGGAACTTACGTAGACGGCACCTTCGGTCGCGGTGGTCATAGCCGGGCGATTCTTGCGCGTCTCGGGCCTGCAGGGCGTCTGCTGGCCCTCGATCGCGATCCTCGCGCCGTCGAGTCGGCGCGCGAAATCAACGATAAAAGATTAACGATGCTGCATTACCGCTTCGGGGAATTGGCCGAGGCTTTGCAGCACGCAGGGATTGATACTGTGGATGGAGTCCTCCTGGATATCGGAGTGTCGTCGCCACAGATCGATGAGGGGGAGCGGGGCTTCAGCTTTCGCTTTGATGCGGCACTCGACATGCGGATGGATACCACGCAGGGCGAGACCGCCGCTTCATTCCTGGCAGTTGCCGGGATCAAGGAAATTACGGAGGTTATAAGAAATTATGGCGAAGAACGGTTTGCTTTCCAGATTGCAAAGAAGATTGTGGCTGCTCGGATCGAGCGGCCTATTGCAACCACAGGTGAACTCGCCGCGCTTGTACGCGAGGCCGTGCGGACCCGCGAGCCCGGCCAGGACCCGGCGACGCGTACCTTTCAAGCTTTACGGATTCACGTCAATCAAGAGCTCGAGCAGCTTGCTCTAGTTCTGCCGCAGGCGGTGAATGCCTTGAAAGTCGGAGGGCGGCTGGTGGTGATCAGCTTTCACTCGCTCGAGGATCGCATCGTCAAGCGCTTCATGCGCGAACATGCCAGCGTCGATACCCTGCCGAAGAATCTGCCCCTGCGTTCCATCGACCTGCCGCAGCCCCCGCTGCAGCTGGTCGGCAAGCCGGTCAAGGCGAGTGCGGAAGAGATCGCGTCCAACCCCCGGGCGCGAAGTGCGGTGATGCGCGTGGCAGAAAAATTCTCGGATGCGCTGATTCCGGAGGTGGCCTGAATGAAACAGCCCCCACGTTCGCTTCACTCACTGCCCCCCGAGGGGGCGCGTCAGCACCTTCGGGCGGCCGGGCGGTACTGACATGGCAAGGGTGAACCTCTTCCTGCTGCTCGCTGCGGTGTTCTGTGCACTCAGTGTGGTGACCTCGCAACACAAGGCGCGCAAGCTTTTTCAGGCGCTTGAGGTCGAGCAGGACCGCGCCAAGCAACTCGAAGTGGAATTCGGTCAGTTGCAGCTGGAGTTGTCGACCTGGGCAACGTCGCCGCGTATCGAGAAAATTGCCCGCGAAAAACTCAAGATGCGCGCGCCGGAAGCGTCAAAAATCATTACCGCGACGCCAGCTGGGGTGACGCGATGATGAGTTTCAAAGGCGCCCGGGCGCACAAATTCTCCGAAAGTCCCGTATTAAAACTGCGCCTGCCGGCCTGGCGCTCGCGCCTGATGGCCTTGCTGATCCTGTTTTGTTTTGCGGTGTTGATCGGGCGCTCGTTCTACCTGCAAGTGCTCAACAACGACTTCCTGCAGGAAAAAGGCGAGTCGCGTTACCGGCGTGAGCTGGAAATTTCGGCTTCGCGGGGACGTATCTCCGATCGCAACGGTGACGTGCTGGCGATTTCCACGCCGATGAAGTCGGTGTGGGCGATTCCCGCCGATGCCCGGTTGAACGCCGAGCAGAACCGGCAATTGGCCGGCTTGCTCGAAATGGAGCCCAAGGAGCTGGCACGCAAGCTGTCGAGCGAAAAGAATTTCGTGTTCTTGCGGCGCCAGCTGCCGCCCGATGTGGGTAATCAGGTGGCGGCGTTGAAATTGCCAGGAATCGGACAGGACAAGGAATACCGCCGTTATTACCCGACCGGTGAAATGACCGCGCATATCGTCGGCTTTACCGGCGTTGATGACAAGGGACTGGAGGGTGTTGAGCTGGCCTTTCAGAACCAGTTGCTTGGTCATGCGGGCGGGCGCAGCGTGATCAAGGATCGGCGCGGGCAGATTGTTGAGGATGTGGGATCGATCAAGCTGCCGCAGGACGGCAAGGACATCCGTCTGGCCCTTGATTCAAAAATCCAGTATCTCGCCTATAGCCAGCTGAAGCAGGCCATTATCGATAACAAGGCCAAGGCCGGCGGTGCCGTGGTGCTCGACGCCAAGAGTGGCGAGATCCTCGCGCTGGCCAATTGGCCGACCTACAACCCGAATAATCGCGAGCGCCTGTCCGGGGCGCAGCTGCGTAATCGCGCCGTCACCGACACTTTTGAGCCGGGGTCGACGCTGAAGCCGTTTACGGTGGCGCTGGCGCTGGAGTCCGGCAAAGTTAATTTCAACACGATCATCAACTGCGCACCGGGCAAGTTGACGATTGGTACGGCAACGATCAGCGATGCGCATCCGCATGGCGCGCTGACCGTAGCGCAGGTGATCCAGAAATCGTCGAACGTTGGCGCAGCCAAGATTGCGGCAACGATGTCAGCGCATCAGATGTGGGATATGTTTGACGCCGTGGGCTTTGGCCAGGTGTCACGTCTCGGTTTTCCTGGCGAAGTGAGTGGTCGTCTGCGTCCGTGGAAAACCTGGCGGCCGATCGAACAGGCGACGATGTCCTACGGGCATGGGATTTCCGTGTCGTTGATGCAGTTGGCGCGGGCTTATTCGGTATTTGCGCGCGAAGGCGACATGATCCCGTTGACCCTGACCAAGGTTGATTCTGATCCGGTGGGAACGACGCCGGTCTTCAGCCAGCAAACCGCACGCGAAGTGCGCGCCATGCTGGAAATGGCCGTACTGCCGGGTGGGACGGCGCCGAGGGCGCAGATACCTGGTTATCGCGTGGCCGGCAAGACCGGGACGGCGTACAAGCTCGAGGGCGGTCAGTATGCCAAGAAATATGTCGCGTCCTTTGTCGGTTTTGCGCCGGTCTCGGACCCGCGCCTGATTGTCGCCATCATGATCGACGAGCCGGGCGGCGCGCAGCACTATGGCGGCGATGTCGCAGGTCCGGTATTCGCCGGGGTGATGAGCAGCGCCTTGCGCACACTCGGTATTGCACCGGATCTGCCGATGCGCGCAGAGGCCGGAACACCCGGCGTGCAGGTCGCGCAGGGACAGAGCAGTGTGAGCCCACCCGTGGCTAAGGGGCGGATATGAATCAGGGCGCAGCAGGAATGGCCATGACCCCAGCCGAAGTGATCCGGCAATTGGCAGCCATGGGCGTACAGCCCGGTGGCGTGGCCGACGATAGCCGCCAGGTACAGCCGGGCGACTTGTTTGTCGCCTATCCCGGTGATCTGGCCGACGGCCGCAAATACATTGCCGACGCGATTGCGCGCAAGGCTTCTGCGGTGCTATGGGAAGCGGGCGAGGGCTTTGCGTGGAGCGCCGACTGGCCGGTGGCCAATCTGTCGGCGGTTCATCTGCGCAAGCTTTGCGGGCCGCTGGCGCACGCCGTTTTCGGCCAGCCTAGCGAACGCTTGTCGCTGATCGCCATTACCGGCACCAACGGCAAGACGACGATCAGTCAATGGCTTGGGCGGATTCATCCGCGCCGTTGCGCGATCATCGGAACGCTCGGCGCCGGCTATGCCGAGCAGATGATCGAGACCGGGTTTACCACCCCCGAAGCGACGACGCTGACGCGCTACCTCAAGGATTTTGCCGACGACGGGGCTCAGGCCTGCGCGCTGGAAGCCAGTTCAATCGGCATTGAAGAAGGGCGTCTTGACGGCGCGCGCGTCGATGTGGCGGTGTTCACCAATCTGACACGTGACCATCTGGACTATCACGGGTCGATGGAAAACTATGCTGCCGCCAAGGAAAAGCTGTTTACCTGGCCGCGCTTGCGTCTGGCAGTAATCAATCTGGACGATCCGTTTGGCCGTGAACTGGCTGAGCGAACGAGCGCCAGCAAAGTGATCGGGTACACGCAGAACGCCGAGCCCAATTCAAGGCAGGGCGTGATTCGTGCCGAAAATATTGAAGAAACCATCGCTGGCCTGCGCTTCCGGCTCTGCGCGCCGAGTGGGCGGGCGCAGGTCGAGACCGGATTGCTCGGGCGCTACAACGTCTCCAATCTGCTGGCGGCGGCCGCCGTATTGATCGACGCCGGACTGACTCCGGACGACGTGGCTGTGCGTTTTGCCGACCTGACTTCGCCGCCGGGTCGGCTGGAGAAAATCGGTGGATATAACGAGCCGCTGATCGTGGTTGATTACGCCCACACGCCGGATGCTCTGGAGCGGGCGTTGAGCGCCTTGCGTAGCGTCGCAGCCGCGCGTGGCGCCGGCTTGAGCGTGGTCTTCGGCTGTGGCGGTGACCGTGATCGTGGCAAGCGTCCGTTGATGGGTGAGATCTCCATCCGCCTGGCTGACCGGGTGGTGGTGACCAGCGATAACCCGCGCAGCGAAGACCCGGCGATGATTATCGAAGAAATATGCACTGCGGCGCGCAGCGCCGAGGTTATTCCGGACCGGGCAGAAGCCATTCGCCGGACCATTCTTTCTGCCCATCCGGCCGAGGTGATTTTGTTGGCCGGGAAGGGGCATGAACCCTATCAGGAAATTGCCGGAGAGCGTCGACCGTTCTCCGATTTGGAGCAGGCGCGGGCCGCGCTTGCCGCTCGTCGGGAGGATAAGCAATGAGCGTGATGATGGCACTGGTGGATGCCGCGAAGGCAATAAACGGGACTCTGGTGGGTGAAAACTGCGCCTTCCTCGGCGTCTCGACCGACAGCCGGACGATCGCCGCCGGGCAGCTGTTTATTGCCCTGCGTGGAGATAATTTCAACGGCCATCAGTTTGTCGGCGTGGCGGAAGAGCGGGGCGCCGTCGCCGCCGTCGTTGATGCAGAAGCCGCGCAAGCGCTGGGTGAGCTGGCCTTGCCGCTGATTGTGGTGGCCGACACGCGTCTGGCGTTGGGGCAGTTGGCCGCCCACTGGCGTGCCGGCTTTGATATTCCGGTAATCGCTGTGACCGGAAGCAACGGCAAGACGACGAGCAAGGAAATGCTGGCCAGTATTCTGCGCGCCGCATTTGGCGGAGCGAAAGACTCTGTTTTGGCGACGCAAGGTAATCTGAATAACGACATTGGCTTGCCGCTGACACTGCTCAAACTGGGTGCCGAGCATCGTGCTGCAGTGATCGAAATGGGAATGAACCATCCGGGTGAAATAGCCTATCTTGCCCGCATTGCCCAACCCAGCGTGGCCATTGTGACCAACGCGCAACGCGCGCACCTGGCCGGAATGGGGTCGATTGAATCGATCGCCAGCGAAAAAGGCAGCGTCTTTAAGGAATTGAGTCAATCCGGTGTGGCCGTGTACAACGCTGATGATTCGTGGTCCGAAATCTGGCACGAGCAAAGTGCTCATTGCCGGCGGATGACCTTCTCGATGGAGCGGTCTGCCGAGGTCAGCGGGTGCTGTAAGTTGCGCGGTCTGGAAAACCATTTGGTCATCACGGTTAACGACGAAAAGATTGAAGTGGCCCTGGCTTTGCCGGGGGCGCACAACGCGCGTAATGCCCTGGGCGCCGCCGCCGCGGCGCTGGCCGCCGGAGTTTCCCTGTCTGCCGTGGGCGAGGGGTTGGCGGCGTGTCGCGGGATCAAGGGGCGTCTGCAACGACGCGTCGGTCTGAATGGGGCGGTGCTTCTGGACGATACCTATAACGCCAATCCGGATTCGGTGTGTGCGGGGATCGATGTTTTGGCGGCAACGGTCGGGAAAAAAATTCTGGTCCTCGGCGATATGGGCGAAATTGGCGAAATGACCGGCCAGTTCCATGACGAAGTGGGTGGCTATGCCAAAAGCCAGGGCGTCGACGCGCTGCTGGCACTGGGCGATTCGAGCACGCTGGCCGTGCATAACTTCGGCGCCGGTGGGCAGCATTTCAAAAAGATTGAAGATTTGATCCAGGCCCTGAGTGCCGAAATGACTCCACAGACGACCGTACTGGTCAAGGGGTCGCGCTTCATGCGCATGGAACGTGTGACTGACGCTGTAGCGCTGGATGGCGAAGCGTCGGGCACCAAGGAGAAAAAATAATGTTGCTGTACCTGACGCAATGGCTGTCGCAGGACTTGCATATTCGCGGATTCAACGTGTTCAACTACATCACGCTGCGCGCAGTCCTGGCGGCCATGACCGCACTGATCATTTCCTTTGTTGCCGGGCCTCCCGTCATTCGCTGGCTGGCGCACAAAAAGATCGGTCAGGCGGTGCGCAAGGATGGCCCGCAGACACATCTGGTCAAGTCCGGGACGCCGACCATGGGCGGCGCGCTGATTCTGATTGCCATTGGAATAACGACGCTGCTGTGGGGCGATCTGGATAACCGCTATGTGTGGGTGGTACTTATTGTGACCCTGGGTTACGGTGCGATTGGCTGGTATGACGACTGGCGCAAGGTGGTGTTCCGCGATCCGAAGGGCTTGGCCAGCCGCTGGAAGTACTTCTGGCAGTCGGTGATTGGTCTCGCCGCGGCAATCTATCTGGGGATGACGGCGACGGTTCCGGCGCAAGTCGAACTGATCGTGCCGTTTTTCAAGACCGTGACTTATCCGCTTGGAATATTCGGATTCATCATCATGTCGTATTTTGTCATTGTCGGGACCAGCAACGCGGTCAATCTGACCGACGGTCTCGACGGTCTGGCGATTATGCCGACGGTAATGATCGCCAGTGCGCTGGCCATTTTTGCCTATGTTGCCGGCAACGTGGTGTTCGCCCGCTACCTGTTCATGCCGCATATCGCCGGAGCAGGGGAACTGGCGGTATTTCTCGGCGCCATGGCTGGTGCCGGGCTGGGCTTTTTATGGTTCAACGCCTATCCGGCGGAAGTCTTCATGGGCGACGTCGGCGCGCTGGCGCTGGGCGCAGCACTCGGTACGGTGGCGGTGATCGTGCGCCAGGAAATCGTGCTGGCCATCATGGGGGGCGTGTTTGTCGCCGAGACCCTGTCGGTGGCCATACAGGTTCTCTACTTCAAATACTCCGGCGGCAAGCGGATCTTTCGCATGGCGCCGCTACACCACCATTTTGAACTGGGTGGGTGGAAGGAAACACAAGTCGTCGTTCGCTTCTGGATCATCACCATCATGCTGGTGCTGGTCGGTCTTTCAACATTGAAAATTCGTTAGAAAACGGAAATGGAACTCAAAGGTAAGCTCGCACTGGTCGTCGGTCTGGGTGAAAGCGGTTTGGCTATGGCCAGATGGCTGTCGCGCCAGGGCGCGTCGGTGCGTGTGGTCGACAGCCGGGCTCAGCCGCCCAACATGGATGCGCTGCGCGCCGCGGTGCCACAAGCCGAGCTGGTGTGCGGAGCGTTTGCCGCAACGACTTTCAGCGGGGTCGATCTGGTCGCCCTGTCGCCCGGCGTGCCGGTGCAGGAAAAGGAAGTCCAGGCGGCGATGGCCCGGGGTGTGCCGGTCGTCTCAGAAATCGAACTGTTTGCCTGGGGCGTGCACGAACTGACCCCGCAGGCCAAAATCATTGCCATCACCGGCAGCAACGGAAAAACCACAACGACGGCATTGACCGCGCATCTGCTGAATGCGGCCGGAGTCTCAGCGATGGCCTGCGGCAACATCTCGCCCTCGGCACTCGATGCATTGATGGCGGTCGTTGATCGCAACAACTCCTCGCCGCTCGTCTGGGTGCTCGAGCTATCTAGCTTCCAGCTCGATACGACGCATTGTTTGGCGGCCGATGCCGCCACCGTGCTGAATGTCAGCGAGGACCATCTTGATCGCTACGCCGGCATGGACGCTTACGCGGCGAGCAAGGCGCGTGTTTTTCAGGGCGATGGTGTGATGGTTGTCAATCGCGATGACCCGCGCAGCGCCGAATGGGCTTCATGGATACAGAATGGCCGCAATGTCGTCAGCTTCGGGCTTGAGCCAGCGGTTTCTGCACAGGATTACGGGATCGCTTCGGGCTGGATCATGCGCGGCAATGCGCAACTGATCGCGCTCGATGCGCTGCAGATCGTCGGTCTGCACAATGCCGCTAATGCCATGGCCGCGCTAGCTCTCTGCGAAGCGGTGGGTGTGGTGCCAACCCGAGTATTACCAGCGCTGGCGAAATTCACTGGACTGGCTCACCGCGTTGAATTGGTCGCTGAAATCAATGGTGTGTGTTATTACGACGATTCCAAGGGCACCAATGTCGGCGCCACGCTGGCTGCGGTTCAGGGAATGGGCCGCAAGGTAGCGATCATTCTCGGCGGCGAAGGCAAGGGGCAGGATTTTTCACCGTTGCGCGAAGCACTGGCGCAGCATGCGCGGGCCGTGGCGCTGATCGGGCGCGATGCCGGAATCATCGCCGCGGCGATCGAAGGCTGCGCTGTGCCCATGCACTATTGCGCGGATATGGAAGAAGCGGTTCGCTGGAGTGCGGCACAGGCGTTGTCAGGAGATGCCGTTCTGCTCTCGCCGGCCTGCGCCAGTCTGGACATGTTCCGCAATTACGCGCATCGGGCCGAGGTGTTCATCCGCATCGTGCGTGTTCTGGAACAGGCGGAGGGCAAATGATCAGCGCCATGGAAACCTCTCGCCGGATGCCCGCAGAAGTTGATCTGACACTGCTGTGGAGCAGTCTGTTTCTGTTGCTGATTGGCATGGTGATGGTCTATTCGGCATCGATTGCCATTGCCGAAGCCGGACGCTTTACCGGTAATCATCCGGCCTACTATCTGGTCCGTCATGGCGTATTTTTGGCCATCGGGCTGGTCGCTGCGGGATTTGCCTTTCAGGTGCCGCTCGTGACCTGGCAGCGTATCGCCCCCTGGCTGTTCGTATTTGGCTTCCTGCTGCTGGCTCTGGTGCTGATCCCGGGAGTCGGGCGCGATGTGAATGGTGCACGCCGCTGGCTGTCGTTCGGTTTTGCCAACCTGCAACCTTCCGAGCTGATGAAACTGTTTGCCGTGATCTACGCCGCTGACTACACCGTGCGCAAGATGCCGCACATGCATAACCTGAAAAAAGCATTTCTGCCGATGGCCGGGGCGATGGTCGCGGTGGGTGTGTTGCTGCTGAAAGAGCCGGATTTCGGGGCTTTCGTCGTGATCATTTCGGTGGCCATCGGCATCCTTTTCCTCGGCGGCATGCGCGCGCGGCTGTTTGCCGTGCTCATCGTCGTGCTGGTCGTCGCGTTCGCCGTGCTGATCATCGTCTCGCCGTATCGGCGCGACCGGATCTTTGGCTTCATGGATCCGTGGTCGGATGCGTTTGGGCGCGGTTATCAGCTCTCGCATGCCTTGATTGCCTTTGGCCGCGGCGAACTGCTCGGCGTCGGTCTGGGCGCCAGTGTCGAGAAACTGTTTTATCTGCCCGAAGCACATACCGATTTTCTGCTCGCGGTGATCGCCGAAGAGCTGGGCTTTACCGGTGTGGTGGTAGTGGTCATCCTGTTTGGCCTGCTGGTTCAGCGTGCCTTTGTCATCGGTCGTCAGGCAGTGGCGCTGGAGCGGCTGTATCCGGCGCTGGTGGCGCAGGGCGTCGGCATCTGGATCGGCGTTCAGGGCTTTATCAACATGGGCGTGAATATGGGGCTGTTGCCGACCAAAGGCCTGACCCTGCCGCTGATGAGCTTTGGCGGCTCCGGCATTCTCGCCAACTGCGTGGCGCTCGCAATTCTGCTCAGAGTGGATTGGGAGAATAGACAGCTCATGCGAGGTGGGAAACTATGAAACCAACCTATGCGCTGTCTATTCCGGCGAAGGCTAACGTGCGCAGCACGTTAAGCGCGCAGCGCGGCCGCAGCCAAAATAGACCGTGGCTCACCCTGAATATTCGGAGGTGCCATGTCTAAAACCCTCCTGATCATGGCCGGCGGCACCGGCGGTCACGTGTTCCCCGGCCTCGCCGTCGCCGACCTGCTCAATAGCCGTGGCTGGAAGATTGTCTGGATGGGTAATCCGGACGGAATGGAAGGCAAGCTGGTTCCGGCTCGCGGCTATCAAATGGCCGCTATCCGTTTCACCGCGTTGCGTGGGAAAGGCCTGTTGCGAAAACTGTTCCTGCCCTTCAACCTGCTCTCGGGTTTCTGGCAGGCGCGGCGCGAAATTCGCCGCATCCAGCCCGACGTGGTGTTGGGCATGGGCGGTTATGTCAGCTTCCCGGGCGGGATGATGGCGGCGCTGCTCGGTTGCCCACTGGTGATTCATGAACAGAATTCTGTGCCTGGGCTGGCCAACCGGGTTCTGGCGAAAGTGGCGTCGCGGGTGGTTTGCGGTTTTCCGAATGTGTTGCACAAGGGGCAATGGGTGGGTAATCCGGTGCGCCCGGAAATCGCCCAGATGCCGGTGCCCACCGAACGGCTGCAGGACCGCCAACCGCCGCTTCGCCTGCTGGTCCTGGGCGGAAGTCTGGGGGCCGCGGCGATCAATGAAATGGTGCCCAAAGGGCTTGGCCTTCTGGCCGATGAAGAGCGGCCGATGGTGATCCACCAGGCGGGAGAAAAGCATCTGCAGACCCTGCAGGACAACTATGCGTCAGCGGGTGTCGCGGCACACTGCGTCACCTTCATCGAGGATATGGCCGCAGCTTATGAATGGGCGGATCTGGTGTTGTGCCGTTCGGGGGCGTTGACCGTGGCGGAACTGGCGGCGGTCGGCGTGGCCAGCATTCTGGTGCCGTTCCCGCATGCCGTCGATGACCATCAGACCAGCAACGCGCGTTTTCTGTCGACGGCCGGCGGCGCGATTTTGTTGCCGCAGAACGAAATGACAGCGGAATCGATCAGCCTGATCCGTAATTACACCCGCGGTCAGCTGCTACAAATGGCCGAAAGAGCACGTGCGCTGGCCAAGCCGGAAGCGACGGCCGACGTGGCTCAAGTGTGCGAGGAGCTTGCAAGATGAAACATAAAGTTAAGAACATCCACTTTGTCGGTATTGGTGGTTCCGGGATGAGCGGGATTGCCGAGGTGCTGAGCAATCTGGGCTTTGGCGTGAGCGGCTCGGATCTGGCGGACAACGCCACAACAAGACGTCTGGCTGGGCTGGGGATTTCGATTAAAACCGGGCATGCCAGTGAACATGTGGCCGGAGCCGATGCCGTCGTGGTGTCTACGGCGGTCAAGGAAGACAATCCGGAGGTGATCGCTGCGCGCGCGCGCAAGGTGCCGGTGGTTCCTCGCGCCCAGATGCTGGCCGAGTTGATGCGACTCAAACAGGGCGTGGCGATTGCCGGAACGCATGGCAAAACCACGACGACGAGCCTGGTGGCTTCGATCCTGGCCGAAGGCGGGATGGATCCGACCTTCGTCATTGGCGGCCGACTGAATGCCGCCGGGGCCAATGCGCGACTTGGGTCGGGCGACTTCATCGTGGTCGAAGCCGATGAATCCGATGCGTCGTTTCTGTTCCTGTCGCCGGTGATTTCGATTGTGACCAATATCGACGCCGACCACATGGAAACCTATGGCCACGATTTTGGCCGCCTCAAGCAGGCTTTTGTCGACTTCCTCAATCGCTTGCCGTTCTATGGCGTTGCCGTGCTCTGCGCGGACGATGCTCATGTGCGCGAGATCATGCCGCAGGTGTCGAAACAGATTGTCACTTACGGACTGGATGCGGGCGCCAACGTACGCGCGGAAAATGTGGTGGCAATCAACGGCAAGATGCAGTTCGATTGTGTGCGAATCAATGGCAGCATCAGCCGATTTAACGTGACCCTCAATCTTCCAGGAATGCATAACGTGCTTAATGCGCTGGCGGCCATCGCGGTGGCCACCGAGGTCGGCGTGCCGGATGCGGCGATCATCAAAGCGCTAGGCGAGTTCAAGGGCGTCGGGCGGCGCTTCCAGCGTTACGGCGAGGTGACAATTCCGGCCGGCGGGCAATTTACGCTGGTCGACGATTATGGTCACCATCCCGCGGAGATGAAAGCCACCATTGCCGCTGCGCGCGGGGCTTTCCCAGGGCGGCGCCTGATGCTGGCTTTCCAGCCGCATCGCTACACGCGAACCCGCGACTGTTTTGAGGATTTTGTTAGCGTACTCAATGGTGTCGATGCCTTGGTCATGGCCGAAGTTTATGCCGCCGGCGAGGCTCCGATTGTGGCTGCCGACGGACGAGCCCTGGCGCGCGCCTTGCGAGTGGGCGGCAAGGTCGAGCCAGTCTTTGTCGAGGATATTGCGCAGATGCCGCAGGCCATCATGGATGCCGTACGCGACGGTGATGTGGTGATTACGATGGGTGCCGGTTCGATTGGCGGTATTCCAGGCAAGTTGGTGAATGGTTGAGATGACGGTGATGAACAATACTGATTTCGGAAAAGTGGCAGTACTTCTCGGTGGTCGATCCGCCGAGCGCGAGGTTTCGCTCAACAGTGGCTCGCGCGTGCTGGCTGCCCTGCAACGCCAGGGCATTGATGCCCTGGCCTTTGATCCGGCCGAGCGCAAGCTCGATGAGCTGGGGACATTTGATCGGGCATTTATTGCCCTGCACGGTCGCTACGGCGAGGATGGAACGATTCAGGGCGCGCTCGAACTGATGCAGATTCCCTACACCGGCAGTGGCGTGATGGCATCGGCATTGGGGATGGACAAGTGGCGCACCAAGTTGTTGTGGCGTTCGCTTGGTTTGCCGATTCCCGAGTTCGCAATGCTCGATCAGCAGAGTGATTTTGCGGCGATTGAAAAACAGCTGGGTCTGCCGATTTTCGTCAAGCCGGATAATGAGGGTTCGTCGATTGGCGTCTCTCTGGTCAAGCAGTCTGGTGGTCTGGAAAACGCTTACCACGTGGCGGCCAAACACGATGCTCTGGTGCTGGCCGAGCGCGGCATCATGGGTGGCGAGTACACCGTTGCCATCCTCGGCGAGGGCGAAAACATGCAGGCCTTGCCGATCATCAAGATCGAGCCGGCGACCGAGTTTTACGATTATGAAGCCAAGTATCTGCGCGACGACACCGCCTATCGCTGCCCGTGTGGCCTGCCTGAAGCACGTGAGCTGGAATTGCGAACGCAGGCGCTCGAAGCCTTCCGTGCGCTGGGTTGCCGCGGTTGGGGGCGGGTCGATTTCTTGATGGATGAGGCAGGAAAAGCCTATTTCCTTGAAGTGAATACGTCGCCGGGGATGACCGATCATTCCCTGGTGCCGATGGCTGCCCGGGTAGCGGGAATTTCCTATGACCAACTGGTGGTGCGCGTACTGGCGCTGGCCGCACTGGGATGAGCAATGTGGAACAAGCCGCAATTGATGAACGAGATTTCCGCACTGCTCTTTGTAGCAGCAGCGGCAACCTTGCTCGTCTCGGCCTTGGTCTGGGGCGCACGGCTGCCCTTGTTCACCCTGCGCGAAGTGGCGGTGACGCACGAATTGCGGGAAGTGCGACGCAGCGAAGTGGAACACGCGCTGTCCGGAAGAATTCGTGGAAATTTCTTCAGTGTCAATCTCGACGCACTGCGTCAGTCTCTGGAGCAACTGCCCTGGGTGCGCAAGGCGGAAGTCAGGCGGCTGTGGCCTTCGAGCATCGAGATCAGTATCGAGGAGCATATTCCGGTGGCGTACTGGGGACAGGTCCCCGGGCAACTGGTGAATGCCTACGGAGAAGTTTTTTCCGGAGTGATGAGTACGCCTCCGCAGGCACCTCTGCCTGTGCTCAATGGGCCGGTCGGACTGGCTCCGGAAATGTTGAGCTACTACCAGCAGGCCGAAGAACTGCTCAAGCCGTTGGGCCGCTGGCCGCGCAGCCTGAATATCTCTCCGCGCCTGGCTTTGCAGGTGCGGCTGGACGACGGAATGATTATCGAATTGGGGCGCCAGCAGACCAAGGCGCCGATTCGGCAGCGCATGGAGCGATTTGTCGAGTATTACCCGAGTGTGTTAACGGCAGCAAAGCAGAAGCCAGGCATTGTGGATATGCGTTATCCGAACGGGTTTGCGCTGCGCATCAATGCGCCAGCCGCAGTGTCCGCAATTGAGAGCAAAGGGAAGCCATGAGCAGGGATAGTAAAGAACTCATTGTCGGCCTTGATATCGGGACAACCAAAATTGTCGCGCTGGTCGCAGAGATCAGTCCGGAGGGCCGGCTCAATATCATCGGCATGGGGTCGCAGGAGTCTCGCGGTCTGAGAAAAGGCGTGGTGGTCAACATCGAGGATACGGTGGCCGCCATCTCGCGCGTTCTTCAGGAAGTCGAGCTGATGGCTGATTGCAAGGTCAAGGATGTGTATACCGGAATCGCCGGCAGCCACATCAAGAGCTTCAATTCGAACGGCATGGTGGCGATCAAGGACAAGGAAGTCACAACCATGGACGTCGAGCGTGTCGTTGAAACGGCGCGCGCCATGCCGATACCAGCCGATCAGGAGATTCTGCATATCCTGACGCAGGAATTCATCATCGACGATCAGGACGGCATTCGCGAGCCGATCGGAATGAGCGGTTTCCGTCTCGAAGTGAAAGTGCATATCGTCACCGGCGCCGTATCGGCCGCCCAGAACATTGTTAAATGCGTTCGTCGTTGTGGTCTGGAGGTCAGCGATCTGGTACTGCAGCCGCTGGCGTCAAGTTATGCCGTGCTGTCCGAAGACGAAAAAGATCTCGGCATCTGCCTGATCGACATCGGTGGTGGAACGACCGATCTGGCGGTTTGGACCCAAGGGGCGATTCGCCATACCTGCGTCATACCGATTGCCGGCGATCAGATTACCAACGATATCGCCATGGCCTTGCGCACGCCGACACGCGAGGCGGAAGACATTAAGCGCAAGTTTGGTTGCGCCCTGTCCGAACTGGCCGATCCGAGCGACGTTCTGGACGTCGCCGGGGTCGATGATCGACCTTCACGCAAATTGTCTCGCCGGGCGCTGGCCGACGTGATCCAGCCACGCGTCGAAGAGTTGTTCGAGCTGATTCAGGCCGAACTACGGCGTTCCGGATTTGAAGAAGTGCTGTCGTCCGGCATCGTGCTGACCGGCGGTTCGTCGGTGATGCCGGGAATGATCGAATTGGGCGAAGAGATTTTCCATATGCCAGTTCGTCTGGGTATTCCGAAATATCGGGGAGCTTTGGCCGACGTCGTGCAAAACCCGCGCTTTGCTACGGTTTGCGGGTTGCTGATGGAAGCGCAGGCACAGAAAAAACGCGGACTCAAAGTTCGCGAAACGCGGGATGTGAAGCAGGTTTTTGGCCGGATGAAGTCCTGGTTCGAAAAGAATTTTTAGACAAATTTTATTTATTTTTATCGGTTTTTTGCAGAGGAGAGAGCCATGTTTGAAATCATCGAGAAAGAAGAAACAGCTTGCGATTGGGGTACGGTGATCAAGGTGATCGGAGTCGGTGGCGCCGGTGGCAACGCCGTTGATCACATGATTCGCGAAGGGGTGATGGGAGTCGATTTCGTAGCCGCGAATACCGACGCCCAGGCCCTGATGCGTTCAGTCGCGCACAAGAAGGTTCGCCTGGGCAAGTCGGGTTTGGGTGCGGGCGCCAAGCCGGAGGCCGGGCGTAATGCGGCCATGGAAGAGCGCGAGCAGATTGCTGAAGCCATTCGTGGCGCGCACATGGTGTTCATTACCGCTGGTATGGGCGGTGGCACCGGGACGGGTGCTGCGCCTATCGTCGCCGAAGTGGCGCGCGAAATGGGTATTCTGACCGTCGCAGTGGTGACCAAGCCGTTCGGCTTTGAAGGCAAGCGGATGAAAATCGCCGAAGCCGGTATCGCCGAGTTGCAGAAGAGCGTTGATTCGCTGATCGTCATCCTCAACGACAAACTGATGGATGTGCTGGGCGACGATGTTTCGATGGACGAAGCCTTCAAGGCGGCAGACAACGTGCTGCGCAACGCCGTCGGCGGGATTGCCGAGATCATCAATTTCCCGGGGCTGGTCAACGTCGACTTTGAGGACGTGCGTACGGTGATGGGCGAGATGGGCATGGCCATGATGGGATCGGCCAACGCTTCCGGCGTCGATCGCGCGCGTATTGCTGCCGAACAGGCGGTTGCATCGCCATTGCTCGAAGGCATCAATCTGTCCGGTGCCAAGGGCGTTCTGGTGAATATCACCTCGACCCGGGCGCTGAAGATGAAAGAAGTTAACGAGGTGATGAGCACCGTCCGGGAATTTGCTGCCGAGGACGCGCACATCATTTTTGGGGCGGTGTACGACGAAAGCATGGGCGACGAGATTCGCGTTACTGTCGTTGCCACCGGCCTGGGTCAGGCGCAATCAAGAAGGCAGCCCTTTGAAATCATCAACACCCCGGTAATGCAGGCGACCGGTACCGATGGCGGCTATGCTCAGACCTCAAATACGGGAATTGACTATGGTCAGTTGGATGCGGTGCCTGCCGTAGTGCGCAAGGGACGCAGTGCGACGGTTGAAGCGCTGGCCAATAGCGGCGTAGACCGTTACGACATTCCGGCATTCCTGCGCAAGCAAGCGGATTGAAGCTGAGCGGAACCGGCTCATGCGGCTAACATGAGCTGTTTTCGAATGGCTTGAGTGCTTGCAGTCTCTCCTCTGTTAGGGGAGTTGGCCCGATTGTGGCAGACCTCTGCTGTGCTACAATCGGTCTAATTCCCCATTCTTTCAAACACATGCTCAAACAGCGTACGCTAAAATCATTGATCAGCGCCTCCGGCGTTGGCCTGCATTCCGGGGCCAAGGTCACGATGGTCCTGCGTCCGGCGGCTCCCGATACCGGGATTGTCTTTCGTCGCGTTGATCTCGATCCGGTAGTTGATCTGCCGGCGTCGGCCCTGATGGTCGGCGATACGCGCATGTGTTCGTGTCTCGAGCGCGAGGTTGGCTCCGTGCGTGCCAAGGTGGGAACCATCGAACACCTGATGTCGGCCTTTGCCGGTCTGGGTATCGACAATGCCTTTGTTGATCTCGATGCGGCCGAGGTGCCGATCCTTGATGGATCGGCGTCACCGTTTGTTTTCCTCATTCAGACGGCGGGTATCGAAGAGCAGCCGGTGGCCAAAAAGTTCATCCGCGTCAAACGTCCGATTGAAGTGCGCGAGAGCGACCGTTCCGGCGATAAGTGGGCACGTTTCGAGCCCTACGAAGGTTATCGCCTGACCTTCTCCATCGTATTCAATCATCCGGCGATCAGCCGAACCGGTCAGGAAGTGACCATCGATTTTGCCGAACATTCTTATGTGCGCGAAGTTTCACGCGCCCGGACTTTCGGTTTCATGCAGGAAGTTGAGTGGCTGCGCGAAAATGGCCTGGCGCAAGGCGGCGGGCTGGACAATGCAGTGGTTCTCGACGAATTCCGGGTGTTGAATGGCGACGGATTGCGCTATAGCGACGAGTTTGTGAAGCACAAGGTGCTCGATGCGATTGGCGATCTCTACCTGCTTGGCCATCCGCTCCTGGCATCATTCACTGCGCATAAGTCGGGCCATGCACTGAACAACGTTCTGGCGCGTGAATTGCTGGCTAACCCCGATGCCTGGGAGTTCGTCACTTTCGAAGATCAGGCCCTGGCGCCACAGAACCTTGTGCGCTGGCTGGCCCTGCCGGCGTTTTAGCCGAATCCGCTATGTGGCTGATGCGTTTGCTTGCCGTCGTGACAGGGATTTCTGTTGCCGGTGGCTTTGTGGCCTACCTTCTGACCCGAAATCCGAAATATCTACGCTTTTCCCTGCAGCTTTTCCGCTTTGCTGTGGTCGTGGCGCTGCTGTTTTTTGCCCTGCTGATCATTGAGCGTGTTGCGGTTATTCCGCTTTAGACCACCACACTAAGGCAATACGCCAAGCCGACTTCCCCAGCCAGCGGGTTGTAGCCAACAGAGCATAGAGGGCGAGCAGCGGGTCGAGCAGGTAATCCCAGAGATTGCGCGACGCATAAACGTCGAGAGACCAACCGATGATGGCCAAGGAAATTGCCGCCAGAACCAAGGGCCAGCGGAGTACGTGCGCGATCAGTCCGAGGCTTAGCAGTGAAGCCAAAAACCAAGAATTGTTAAAACCCCAGCGGTAAGGGTCGATCGCTCCGGCGCCGAGAGCCAGCGGATAAAGCAGGAGTGCGCCTGCGGAGACGGTCACCAGGAAGGCCATGCGACGGTCGGGAGAGTCTTGGGGAGATTGAGGTACCAAAAAGTGTGCCGCGATGAGGGCGAGTAGGCTGAAACTCGGGTCACCGACAAACCCACGAATATAGGCCGCGATGGGGAGTCCGCCAAATGGCACAAGGAGCGTGGCAGCGAACGCTGAAAAGAGAATCAGGGTGGTAGTTCGGTTTAGCCGGCGCCGGGCGGCCAAGGTCAGCGCGCCAGCACAGGCGGCGGCGACTGCGCAGAGGGCGAAAAAATCAGCGAGTCCGGGCATCGGTCTTCTCGCGTAGCAGTTGGGTCAACTGTTCCCTTGGGAACATCCGATGGCGGATATAGCTGCGATTCCAGGTGTAGACCAGATGCACATCGCCGTTCGTCGTCAGGGTCAGATATGGGTAGGAAAATTCAAAGGCGCATTGCCGGTTCTCGCGGCACATGTGCTGGCTCGTGGCGGCAGCAAAGTCCTTGAGTTTCCCGTCGTACGCGCTGGCCAGCAGGGGGTCGGCCAGTCGTCCCAGTTTTGCTGAGGCTTCCTGGTAGGCGGCAGGATTCAATGACGGACCGCGCAGCTTGCTCTGGTCTTCAAGTATCTCAAAGGTGTCCCAGTGTGTTCCCCCGTCACGCGAGAACACTAGCGAAAGGACGTCACGGTCGCTTTCGCTGTCGTTGAGAGCGGCCAGCAGGGTGCCGTCGGGAAGAGTGATAGCGGAGACGGCGGCGTTTGGGTTGGCTAAGGATAGCGGCTGCGGTGCACTCCAGTGCTGGCCGCCGTCCGTGGTGGCGACCTGCATGACGCGGTTGGGGCCGGCTCCGGAGTGGCGCATCAACGCCTGAGCGTGCCGGGCGTCGCGCACCAGAAGCACTGGTTGCAAGGTCGTTTTCCCGTACGAGAGGCGCTGCTTGTCGAGCAGCTTCCCCTGGTCATCAAGACGCAGGATCTCGCCGAATTTCCCGAGAAACTCGTGATAGACCGGTAGGCCGATGGTGTGGTCGGAGAAATGAAACGGAGCTCCTTTGACCAGCGTACTGATGTTCAGGAAGGGCGAGGTAATCAGTCGCTGCGGTGGGCCCCAGCTCATTCCCTCATCGCTGGAGACGATCCGGGTGATCGAGCTGCCGGCCCAGCCGCCGAGCGATACGGTGACATAGAACAGTTGCAGGCGATCTTGACCGTCGCGTACAGCCACAGCGTTGCCGATTTTTTTGACAAAGCGCCACAGCCCGGATTGCGTTTGTTCGCGGTTGACGATGCTTGTTTCGGGCGACCAACGGGCAGTCAGTGGGTCGAAAGTGGCGCTGCGAATTTCAACGTCGGGAGCACCTTCGCGGCTCCCTGAAAACCAGAAGGCACGCAGGCTTCCGTTCTTCAGTTCGATCAGCGACGGCGCGTGTCGATGCGGGCCGGGCTCGAGAGAAATGAAAGCGGATTGCGCAGCCAGCTTGAGCGGATTGTCGCGAACGGAGGGCGGGGGCTGAAAAACTGCTTCCGGGGGGCTCTGTGCAATGCGCCAGATGCCGGTCAGAGCGGCCAGGGAAAGCAGGCTCAGCGGCAGCAGATGGCGAAGAATGATCTGCCGTCGTCCTGCCGTACCCATCTCAGTGCCTGCCCTTCACGGAGTTTTCCGGCGAGGAGAGCAGCAGTTCCTTGACGAACAGGTGCTCGAAAACTCGGCCACGAAGAATCTCCTTCAGCTCGACCGGGCTATGCCGACCGCGCAGGTCAAGACGCTCGCCGATGACCTGGCAACCGGCGCACGGCAGGGCATCCAGTGGCAGATGAACGGCAAAGAGCGGATAGTGCGCCGCCAAGTCGTTGACGTCCATCTCGCGAGTCTCGACGTAGCCGCGGATATTTGCGCCCGGCAAGAGGAAGCGGTAGGCCTCGTATTTGGCGTTGAAGTCATAGGGCACCCAGACTTCGCGCCCAGCGACCTGGGCGATGGACGCCGGTGAGTAATTGCCGTGCAGTCCATTGAATGGGCGCAGGAATCCGGCCAGTGAGAGCAGGGCGAGCAGGGCGGCGACCACGGTGGCCGGACGGGTCAAGGCAGGGCTCAGTACGGCGAAAACGACCCCGGCCAGGGTGGCCGCCAGCAAGGCTGCGTAACCTATGCCAAACAGCGCAAGTTCAGGCTGTGCCGCCTGCACGCTCCAGGCCAAATAAGCCAGTAGCCCGGTAAGCAGGCCAATGAAAATTAGTGACAGTAAAAACCAGATACGCCCGAGGCGATCCCAGGCCAAGGCGCTGAGAATGGCCACGGCGGGCATGGCGTCCAGCAGGTAGCGTGCCGAGCGCTGGCTGGGCAGGCTGAAGACGAAGAGCATGACCAGCGGCAGGGCCCACAGCAGCTTTTCCTCGCGCGACAGCGCGCGCGGATGGCGCAATGCGGCGACCATCAATCCGAATACGGGGAAGGCCAGCAGGCCGGCGTTCATCGGGAAGCCGAGGACCAGCGTCCAGAAGCTCGACGCGCCCCAGGCCAGTTTGAAGAAATAATTACTGTCGCCCGGCTTGAATTTTCCGGCGTTTTCACCGACCACAAATTCGTTCCAGATGGCTTGCGGTTGCGGATCGAGGGCAAACCACAAGGCGAAGGTGCCGAGGGCCAGAATGGCGACCAGAGCGAGCTTCCAGACGTCAGCGGAAATGAAGTCGCGCAGCTGGTAGCGTCTTTCGTGAAGATACCACCAGGCCAGGCAGGTGCCGATGGGCAAGAGCAGGGCGAAAGACTTGTAGAGCAGTCCGATGCCGACGAGTACGCCAATTAAAGGCGGCAGCCAACGCGAGTCGAAGGCGCGCGGCAAATACAGGAGCAGAAAAAAAGGCAGGAAGAGCCAGAAGGTCTCGGGCGCATTGGTCAGGAAGGGCCGGCCAAAGCGATAGGTGGTGAAGAAGGCCAGAAAGATCAGTGCCGCCAGTGCGCCTTTGCGTCGGTCCTGGGTCAGGCGGCTGGTCAGCAGGTAGCACAGCAAGGCGGTGAGCAAGGTGTAAATGACACTGGGGTAGCGCAGGTTCCACAACGTCCACTCGGTGCCGCCATTCGTCGCGGCGATTCCTTGCCAGAAAATCAGCGGCGGCTTGGTGTTGCGCATGCCGTCAAGCTCCGACTGCAGCGGCAAAAGTTGCCCTGAGGCGGCCGTAAGGCGCGTAATGTGCGCGTAGGGAAACTCATCACCATTCTTCGGAATGTGCTGGCCGCCGAGGTCGAAAAAATAGAGGACGATCGCTAGCAGGGCGGCTGCAGCATAGAGCATCGACAGCCAGCGGGGCGAGGGCGTACGCATCGCTTATTTCCGTAGTGGATCGGCAGGTGTGGGTAAGGCAAGGACTTTTTTGTGCCGGAAGGTCCACCAGTTATTGACGGCAAAATTGAACAGGCTGGCAATGGCAATGGCCACGACGTTGGCCAGAATGTAATGGAAATAGACGGCCAGCGAATTCGTCAGCACAAATTGCAAAGCGACGCCAATCCAGCAGGCCATCGCATACTGACCAAACTGCGCCAGCACCCGGCGATCACGATGAGCGTGCTTGCGGTCGTGCCAGGTCCACGAACGGTTGAGCAGGAAATTGTTGATGGTGGCAAAGAAAATGGCGGTCGCCAGCGATACGTTGAGGCGGAACAGGGCCGGTTCGAGCGCGCGAAACAGGTATTCCTGGCCGAGATAAAGCACGGCGAGATTGACCAACGTCCCTGATGCGCCGACCGTACCAAATTTGATAAAGCGGTGCTGCAGCAGCCACTGAAACCAGGGGTGACGATAAATCTGCTGGATCAGTTTCATAGGCTTCCGCCCGGTTTGCCCAGTATGCTGCGTGCCCGCTCCAGGACTTCCTCAGGGGTGATTTGCTTCAGGCACTGATTGTCTCCGTCGCAAGGGGAGTTGCGGTGGTTGTAAGCGGTCAGGCAGGGCGAGCAGGCGATCGGACGGTGAAAGTTATAAGCGTTCTCGGACAGCGAGCGGTAGAGCATCGGCGTCTCCGGACCGAAGAAGACGATCGAGGGGGTCGGCGTCAGTGCAGCAAATTGTCCGGGGCCGCCGTCGTTAGTAATCAGCAGGGCGGCGCGATGGAAGAGCGCCAGCAATTCGCGTACGTTGCGCGTCCAGCCGGTCAGGTTAATGCACTGCTCGCTGGCGCAGTGCGCGACGAGCGTCTCGCCGATCGGGCGGTCGCCCTTGAGGCCGACGATGGCGACCGCATAACCGGCGGCGACGAGTTCGGAGCACAGCGTCTTGTACGAGGCCAGTGGCCAGGCTCGGATCGGCAGGATGCCGCCGCTGGGGCTGACGAGGATCAGCGGCTTGTTTGCGACAGCAGGAAAGTCGGCATGCAGGCGTGCGGCAACTGCTTCAAGTTCACTGGCTGCGAAGTGCAGGTAGGGTGGGTTTTTCGGTGCCGGAGGCAGTAGTCCCTTGCCTAACGGGTAGGTCGACGATTCAAGCGCGGCAGTCAGCGTCAGAAACTGCAGGGTCAGGTGGCGATAGGGGTTGTACATGACCGGACGGTTGATGAAAGAGCCGCGGTAAAGGCCTTCCTGCGTATGTGAATGAAATCCGACGAGCAAGCGGGCGCCTGACAGATAAGCGAATATGCTGCTGACCCGGGAGAACAGCTCACAGTCGATGACCGCATCGAGCTTCAGCGAACGCGTCCGCCAGATGGCCCGCCAGCTGTCACGGATAAAATTCAGTAAAGAGCGATCATCAAGGGTGATGACGTTTGCTTCGGGGACGACGCCGAGTAAATCGAGAATTTCACGATTCTTGGCAAACAGCATGACATGGAGTTCGGCTAGTGGATACTTCTCGCGCAAGTGGGAGAACATCGGCTGGGCGAGAACCAGGCTGCCCATTTCGGAGAGGAGAATGATCAGAATCCGGCGTGGATTGTCGATAGTCTCCTGGCGCCTGAATAAGCGGTCTATTTGCGAGAGCACGAAGCAAATCGGCACCCCGACGAGACGATCTACGGCTCGCTGGAATTTGATGTTCATGGTGTAGTCAGTGCGGCAAGAGAAATCATGGGGTAGCGGGGCATAGCGCTCAAGAAGGAGCGAAGGTCAGAAATATTTGCCGTGCTACTGGATTCAGCAGACACACCTATTATTCGGGAAACTGCTTGATAAGCAGGCATTGTAGGATATTCAGCGGGACGGTGCAATTCAGGCGTTTCGCTGCTATTCCTGTCTGGGAGCCCGTGACAGAAGACTCTCCAGCGCCGCACGCAAAGGGGAGGTCGGCAGAGAGTCGCGCAAACCTTCAAGTTCGTGGCTGGCCTTTGAGCTCAGCGGTTTTTGTGTGGAAGTCGTTGATTGCTTAACTTTTTCCTCTGCTTGCACTTTGATCTGAACGTCGTTACACTCAATTCCCCTTTGGCGAAAACCGTTGGTCAGCGTCGGTGCTAACTGACGTAACTTGGCTGCAACCGCCCCGCTGGCGGCGTGTATAACGATTATTCCGGATTTGAAATTGGCCAGATGACTGGATCGACCGAGGTGCGCAGGCGCAATTTCTTGGTAGAGATGTTCCAGTTTGTTGAGTAGCCGGGCATGGGCCAGCACCTGGCCGGCACCGTCGGCGTTTTCAAGGAAAGACTCTAGGGATTTTTGCATAGGTTAATTCGAGGAGTAGCAGCTTGCATATTATTCTCGTATCCAATCGTCTGGCAACCGCCAAGACGCTGAATATTACTCCACGCCTGGTGCTCGCCGCCCTGGCGTGCTTTGTTTTTCTTTCTTTTGCCACTTCGTTCCTGTTTTCCTGGGTCGGGCTGCGTTTCAACATGCCCTTTGCCTCGGATATTGTGGCGTCGGTGCTGCAGTTACAGAACCGCAAATCCGAAGAGTACATGCGCGATAACGTTCGCTCGATGGCGGTCAAGCTGGGAGAAATGCAAGCTCAGGTGATGCGCCTCGATTTGCTCGGTGAGCGGGTCTCCAAACATACCGGAATCAGCCTTCCAAAAAACGAAGTGAACAGCAAGGGTGGGCAGGGCGGTCCATTGATCCATCCGTCCTTGCCGCTGTCGGCCAATGAGTTGCAGCGGGAAATCGACCGCTTGTCCGAGATTGTCGAACAACGCAGCGAAACGTTGACCGCCGTGGAGTCGCAGTTGATGGAGCGGCGTATCAAGACCACCCTGTTGCCGACCATTGTTCCGATTGATGCCAGTCATGTCGGTTCGACCTTCGGGCGTCGCGTAGACCCGATTGAAGGCGTTGGCGCGATGCATGAAGGGATAGACTTTGTTGCCGAGGTGGGAACCAAGGTGATTGCTTCCGCTGGCGGTGTGATCATGACAGCAGAATACCATCCGCAATACGGCAATATGGTTGAGATCGATCATGGAAACGATTTCTCTTCACGCTACGCCCACATGTCGAAACTTAACGTCAAGCCCGGGCAGATCATCAAGCGCGGACAGGGGATAGGATTTAGTGGTAATACCGGGCGCTCAACCGGGCCGCACCTGCATTTTGAAGTGCGTTTCAAGGGGGTGGCACAGAATCCGTCGCGCTTCCTCGAAATGGGGACGCAGATGGCGCTGAATTCGTCAGGGGCCGGGGAGAAGTCTGGTGTGGCGCGCAAAGTGACTGCCTTGACGGCAAAAACACGCGTTGCAACGAGCTACGCACCGCTGCGCTAGTTTTCTCAAGGCTGTTTGACGACTCTGTGCCGCGCTGCACGGGTCGTGCGTGTTAGAATCGCTTCTTTTCCGTGCACAGAATATTCCCAGAATGATTTCCGGCCTACTCAAGAAGATTTTCGGCAGCCGTAATGATCGGCTGATCAAACAGTACTCTGTGGTTGTCCGACAGATCAACGCACTCGAAGCGGGTGTCAGTACGCTCTCGGATGACGAGCTGCGCGGTAAGACCGTCGAGTTCAAAACGCGTGTAGCCAACGGGGAGTCCCTTGATTCCTTGCTTCCGGAAGCGTTTGCGGTGGTGCGCGAAGCCAGCAAACGGGCCCTCGGCATGCGTCATTTTGACGTTCAGCTGATCGGCGGGATGGTGCTACACGACGGCAAGATTGCCGAAATGCGCACCGGTGAAGGCAAGACGCTGGTCGCCACCTTGCCCGCATATCTCAATGCCCTTTCCGGCAAGGGTGTGCATATCATCACAGTCAACGACTATCTGGCCAGCCGTGATGCTGAGTGGATGGGACGGCTGCATCGCTTTCTCGGCCTTTCCGTCGGTGTCAATCTGTCGCAGATGGAGCACGACGACAAGCAGGCTGCTTATGCTGCTGATATTACCTATGGTACCAACAACGAATTTGGCTTCGACTACCTGCGTGACAACATGGTCTATGGTGCGGCCGAGCGCGTGCAACGCAAGCTGAGCTACGCCATTGTTGACGAAGTGGATTCGATCCTGATCGACGAGGCGCGTACGCCGCTGATCATTTCCGGTCAGGCCGAAGATCACACCGACCTCTACGTGCGCATGAACCAGGTCGCGCCGATGCTTGAGCGCTGTCTGGAAGAAGAGGGGCCGGGCGATTACTGGGTCGACGAAAAGGGGCATCAGGTATTGATGACCGAAGCCGGTCACGAGCACGCCGAGGAGATTCTGGCGCGGGTTGGCCTGCTTCCTCCGGGCGGCAGCCTGTACGACGCGTCGAATATCCTGCTGATTCATCATCTTTACGCCGCACTGCGTGCGCACACGCTGTTCCTGAAGGATCAGCAGTACGTGGTGCAGAACGGCGAAGTGGTCATTGTTGACGAGTTTACCGGGCGTTTGATGTCTGGTCGTCGCTGGTCGGATGGTCTGCATCAGGCGGTGGAGGCCAAGGAAGGTGTGGCGATCCAGAACGAAAACCAGACGCTGGCGTCGATTACCTTCCAGAATTATTTCCGTATGTACGGCAAACTCGCCGGCATGACCGGCACGGCCGATACCGAAGCCTACGAGTTTCAGCAGATTTACGGCCTGGAAACGGTCGTGGTTCCGACCAATCAGGCGATGATGCGGATCGATAACAACGATCAGATCTTCCGTACGGCCAACGAAAAATATACCGCCATCATTGCCGATATTCGCGCTTGTCGCGAGCGCGGGCAACCGGTGCTGGTGGGAACGACCTCGATCGAGAACTCGGAGACGCTTTCGGCACTGCTGGATCGCGAAAAGTTGCCGCATCAGGTGCTGAACGCCAAGCAGCATGCGCGCGAAGCCGAAATTGTGATTCAGGCCGGGCGTTCGGGAATGATCACCATTGCCACCAATATGGCCGGTCGCGGGACGGATATCGTTCTCGGCGGCAGTATCGAAAAGCAGCTGAGCGCCATTCGCGATGACGAGTCGCTGGACGATACCGAAAAAGAGGCGCGTACCGCCGCTTTACGCTCAGACTGGCAGAAACTGCACGATCAGGTCGTCGCTTCCGGTGGCCTGCATATCATTGGTTCCGAGCGCCACGAGTCGCGGCGTATTGATAACCAGCTGCGCGGCCGTTCCGGTCGTCAGGGTGACCCCGGTTCGTCGCGTTTCTACCTCGCGCTCGACGATTCACTGCTGCGGATTTTTGCCGGTGATCGCCTTAAGTCGATCATGGAACGCCTGAAAATGCCCGAAGGCGAGGCCATTGAACATCCACTGGTCTCACGTTCGCTGGAGTCAGCGCAGCGCAAGGTCGAAGGACGCAACTTCGATATCCGCAAGCAGTTGCTGGAATACGATGACGTTGCCAACGACCAGCGCAAGGTCATTTACTCGCAACGCAACGAACTACTGGAAACCGAAGATATTTCGGAAACCATTACCGCCATGCGTCAGGGCGTGCTGGTCGACATTTTCCGTCGTTACGTTCCGCTCGATAGCGTCGAAGAACAATGGGAACTGCCGGCGCTGGAAAAGGAACTGGCTTCTGATCTGCAACTGCAACTTCCGATCGTCGAGTGGTTCAAGAATGAGCCGACACTGGGTGATGAAGCGATCCTCCGGCGCATCGTCGATCTGGCCGATGCCGAATATGCCAACAAGGTCGAGCAGGTCGGTGCCGAGAGCTTCCACCAGTTCGAACGCAACGTCATGCTGCAGAATCTGGATACCCACTGGCGTGAACACCTGGCAGCACTGGATCACCTGCGTCAAGGCATTCACCTGCGCGGTTACGCGCAAAAGAACCCGAAGCAAGAATATAAGCGTGAAGCCTTCGAGCTGTTCGAGGCGCTGCTCGACAGCGTGCGCGTCGAAGTCACGCGCTTGCTGATGACGGTTCAGGTGCGCGCCGAAGAAGTCGAGGAAACGGCACCGCGGGCTGAAGTCCAGAACGTCCAGTATCACCATGCCGACTATGACGAAGTGCTCGGTTCCGTCACCGATGAAGCAGCGAAAGTCCAGCCGCTTCACGCCGCTCCCAAGGTCGGACGCAATGATCCCTGCCCGTGCGGTTCGGGCAAGAAGTACAAGCAGTGCCATGGTCAGCTGACTTAAAAACGCTCTCAACACAGAGATCACTGAGACACAGAGAACACGGAGTCAAGTTCTTTGATCTCTCCGTGCTCTCTGTGTCTTTGTGTACTCCGTGTTGAAAGAGGTTATAAACATGCCGGTCAATTACGCCACCCCCGCTCCCGAAGCCCTTTTCCCTGTTGCCGGTGTGCGTCTCGGTCTGGCCGAGGCCGGCATTCGCAAGCTCAATCGTCGCGATTTGACCCTGCTGGCGCTTGATCCTGGCTGTACGGTGGCCGGCGTATTTACGCAGAACCGTTTCTGCGCCGCTCCGGTGCATGTGTGCCGCGCTCACCTTGAGACGGGGGACGGAATCCGCGCGCTGGTGATCAATACCGGGATTGCCAATGCAGGCACCGGTGAGACTGGAATGCAGGTGGCCCAGGCGACCTGTACAGCGGTGGGGCAGTTGTTGGGTATTGGCGCCGATCAGGTACTGCCTTTCTCGACCGGCGTGATTCTCGAGCCGCTGCCGGTGGATCGCCTGATTGCCGGGTTGCCGCAGTGTGTTGCCGACCTCCGCGCCGATCACTGGCACGCCGCGGCCCACGGCATCATGACCACTGATACGGTGGCCAAGGCCGCTTCGCGGCGCGTCGACATCAATGGCAAAACCGTCACCATCACCGGCATCAGCAAGGGCGCCGGGATGATCAAGCCGAATATGGCGACCATGCTTGGCTTCATGGCCACCGACGCCGGTATCGCCGAACCGCTGCTCCAGCAGTTGGTGCGCGATGCAGCCGATGAGTCTTTCAACTGCATTACCGTCGATGGCGATACTTCGACTAACGACTCGTTCATCCTGATTGCAACCGGTCAGTCGGGCGTTACTTTCGCAGATGCCGTTGCACCAGGATATGCCGCACTGCGTGACGCGGTGACGGCTGTCGCACGTGAGTTGGCACAGGCCATCATTCGCGACGGCGAAGGCGCGACCAAATTCATTACCCTGGCCGTCGAAGGTGGCAAGGACAGGGAGGAGTGCAAGCGTGTCGGTTACGCCATCGGCCACTCGCCGCTGGTGAAAACCGCGTTCTTTGCCTCCGACCCCAATCTTGGCCGCATTCTCGCGGCGATCGGCTATGCCGGCATCAGTGATCTGGACGTCGATGGCGTTCGGGTCTGGCTGAGCACGGGCAACGACGAAGTGCTGGTGGCCGAAAAGGGCGGGCGTGCCGCGTCCTATAGCGAGGTTGATGGCGCCCGCATCATGCAGGCTGCGGAAATCACCGTGCGCGTCGATCTGGGGCGTGGCGCAGCGTACGGAACGGTGTATAGCTGTGACTTTTCCTACGATTACGTAAAAATAAATGCCGACTACCGCAGCTAGTAGTTCCGGAATGTTCCGGTAAATTACTTCAAGCCCGCAAAAATGTGGCAAGCAGGGTGTCCTGCACAGGAAGGGCCATTTTACAGGCGTTGCGGGCCGGTACGAGAGTGCCCGTTGAGTCTTGCTTGACAGCTTTTTTGCTTCGGCGTAGTGTCTTCTGGCAGGCTTGCTTTAGCACAACGGCCTTAATGGCGTGGGAAAGAAGATTGTTCGGGAATCGGGGTTTCGCGTATTTCCGAGAATAATCGTAGTCTCCCCAATGACCTACTTTTCTACCCATAGTTGAAATTCCTATCCTTATGGGAGTAGATGAGATGACAAAAAATTGTGCTCTAAAATCGGGCGGCCTTATTTTTTTCTTGATGTTTTTTGGATACGCATGTCAGCCCATCCCGAAAGAAATGAAGGCCCCGGTCAATCAAAGCTATGCAACGACAGTATCTGTCGCCTCTCCTTCTTCTTCAGAGATTACTTCTGCGACCCCAAATTTACTTGGAATCACCGTGGGGCCAACGAGCGGAGTCAGGGGCGTTAAAGTAATAGCGGTCGCTCCGGGAAGTCCATGCGAGAGCGTGATAAAGCCCGGTGACGCTATTTTTGCCCTTACCCTGATCGGACAGGGAGATTCACGGTTAGGAGGTGCAAAAGTGAATACTGATAATTTTCAAGCTGAGGTTTCTAAAATACAGCAGGGCATGTCAGTAAAACTAATGCTCAGTACAAGATATCCTGTGCTTGAAGTAATTTGCAAAATACCATAGCGCAAATTATAGGCAGTACCTATTAGCCGGCGTTTTCAAGTGAACCGGCGATTACTCGGTGGCGCTAACTACAGGAGCGATTAGATCGACCCTAATCTGCATCCTGCCCGATCGCTTCTGTTGAACCGCTTAGAGCGGCATGCCGCCGGCAGTATGCTTTTGTCCCAGGTAAGCCAGAATGGCCTTCGGGTCGTTGATGAAACGCTGGCCGTTGATTTCGCCAAAGGCGATGCCTGACGGCACCTGTGCGTCGCGGTCGAGCACCAGAACCGGTGCGCTCTGGTTCTCTTCGCCGAGTAGCGCTACGATTTCCTGACGCGGACGCGGTGGGGCGACAACCCGGAGGGTGAGTTCCTGGATGACCGCCGGATAAAAACTCAAATAACCCGCAATCAAGGCACAGTCGGGGCAATAGCGCGACTTACCTTCGCTGATGAAACAATCCGGGTCCAGCATGAACAGTGTATCGCGGCTCATTGAATATCCTTTCGATTTGATCAGGGGCGGTGCTTACGGTGCCGATATTCGGCTTGAAATAGAGGTTTCAGGACGGCTGGTAGCGTACGCGTAATGCCTGGTAAATGGAAGAGATGATCGGACGGTGCCGCCAAATAATCGGGCGTCCGATCATCGGTTCGGGCTGCCTGCAAGCCGGGGCCTTTGAATAAGGGTCGGGGAAAGGGCGCAGATGGCGCGTTCCCCGATGTGACGGGCTAAGCCTTTACGTCTCGGCCCTGATGCTGTTGCGAAGAATCCCGACGCCGGTGATTTCTGTTTCCATGACGTCGCCGGGTTTGAGAAATTCCGGCGGCTTGCGGCTGTATCCGACTCCGGGTGGCGTCCCAGTGGCGATGATGTCGCCCGGCTCAAGGGTCAGTCCGCGCGACAGTTCGGCGATTATCCGGGGAATCTTGAAATACATCTGTTGGTAGCTGGCGTTCTGTTTTTCGGCGCCATTCACCCGGCAGATGATACGCACGTCGTCGAGCACCACTCCCGCTGCCGTGACAATCCATGGGCCCATCGGGCCGTAGCCGTCGAGACTCTTGCCCTTGAACCATTGACCACCGTGGCGTTTTTGCTGCACTTCGCGCACCGTTGTGTCGTTATAGGCGGAGTAGCCAAAGACATACTCCATCGCCCGGTCTTCAGGAATGTTGCGACCGCGCTGGCCGATTACGACGGCCAGTTCGGCTTCCCAGTCGGCGGTTTGCGTAAAGGATTCGTCGTAGGGGATGGTCGAGAAAGGGCCGTTCATGGTGTGCGTGGCTTTGCTGAAGAACACCGGATTGTCGGGAAGCTTCATCACCCCTTTGTCGGCCCGAGCCTCCTTGCCTTCCTCAAAATGCTCGAGATAGTTCCAGCCTACACAATAGATATTCCGGTCAGGCCGCGGGATGGGCGAGAGGAGTTCGACCTGATGCGCGGCGAGCAGCCGGGATGGGGTAGCTAGGGCCTTGGCCGCCAGCGCTTGGGTTTGGTTGAGGCCCTTCTCGCCGCAGGCTAGCAAGGACAGCATCGAGTCGCTGGCGAAGGCCAGTGCGATGCTCTGGCGCCTGGCTTCGGCGCCAATATCGATGACCCGGCCGTCGTCGAGAACAATGCCCAGTTTTGCGGCGCTCTGGCCCTTGAATCGGCAGGTGGCCAAGCGCAGCCCGCTCGGCCCGGACAAGGGCGCAACCGAGATGGGCCGGTCAACTGGCGCCAATCCGCTGCCTTGCGCCTGGGCCTCGCTCTGAATGCCCAGCAAGACCCCGCCGACGGCGGTTGCTCCCATTTTCAGTACATCACGACGACGTTGATCCATTGGCCTCTCCTTAAGTGTGCTTCACAGACAAAAAAGTTGATGCAGGCGCTGACGATGCCAGTGTAGGTTTCCAAGTTGAGGTGAAACTTCCCTTCCGGGATGTGTTGCTGAGGAGTGATTCTACGCATTTGGCGAGATGCGAGCGATCGTTACGATCATTTATTGTATTATTGATCGCACGAAACATAACTTTGCAGTCCATGGTGACAGCCCTCAGGAGGAATAGAACATGCCTCAGTTTTCCATCAAGCGACATTACGACCGTGTTTGCGGAAGAATGTTCATTGCCCCGTCCTGGCCGACTGTCGTCACGGGAGGACGGTGATGCCGACGCTTGCCGATTCGATGTTCATCCTCGCCGATGACCTGTCCGGGGCAGCGGATTGTGCCATTGCCGCCGCCCGGGCGGGATTGAAGAGCGTGGTGCTTTTTGAGCCTGACATCCATGTGCAGGCCGAGGTGGTCGCGGTGGATGCCGACACCCGCCAGCGGCCGGCCCAAGAGGCGGCGGCGACAAATCGGGCTCTGTGGAAAGCTCAGTCGGCACCGAAGCGCCTGTTTTACAAGAAAATCGACTCTACTCTGCGCGGCAATTTTGCCGCCGAAATGGCGGCGCTGACCGAGGCCGGCGTGGCTATTGTCGCCCCGGCTTATCCGGCTACAGGGCGGATAACTCGCAATGGCAAGGTGTGGGTGAAAGGCGTCCCGCTTGAGCAGACCGAGGTCTGGGCCAACGAACGCATGACTGGTGAGGCAGATATCGTGCAGATTCTGTGTGGGCAGGGGGTGCCTGCGGTCAACGTGCCTCTTGCGGGAGTCCGTGGCGATTTGCGTGCTGAACTGACTCGGTTGGTTTCTGACTTGCAGATAAAAGCCATCGTTTGTGATGCTGAAGAAGATTCCGATCTCGCCCGCATCGCTGTGGCTTCGATGGGTTTGCCTGTGTATTGGGTCGGTTCTGCCGGATTGGCCGCCCATCTGCCAGGTGCGGCCAAGCTTGAGGGGCACACCGCCATGCCCCGGCTGGCCGTGACCGGAGCCATCGTCACTGTTGTCGGCAGTCTGTCGGCGGTGTCACGGCAGCAGGCCGAGATCCTCGAGGCCGGGGCGACGCTGGAAGTCTTCGTTCCCTCTCCGGAAGTGTTGCGCGCGGGCGAGGCCGATTCGCGCTGGCAGGCCTTGCGTGCTGGCGTCGGCCAGGCCCTGCACGAAGGCCGCGATGTGCTGATCCGCACCGGTCTTGAGGAGATCAACGATCTGCGCCAGGGGCACGTGCTATGCGACTCGCTGCGGCGACTGCTGACCCCTTTTGCGTCCGAAATCGGGGCCTTGATCGCGACTGGTGGAGAGACGGCGCGTGCTCTGTTGCCGGCTTTCGGCGCCAGTGCTCTGCAATTGGTGCGCGAGATCGAACCCGGTGTTCCCCTGTCGGTGGCCATCGGACCCCGCTCCATCGCCGTAGTGACTAAGGCTGGAGCTTTTGGCTCAGCGAATGCGCTGCTCGCTTGTTATGCCGCACTGTCTGCGGCTCGTGCTGAAGCCCAGACCGGCTCCATTTAAAAGGATCTGCCGTATATGTATTTGCCTCTGATCGCTATCACCATGGGTGATGCTGCCGGTGTAGGTCCGGAAATCATCATGAAGAGTCTGGCCCATGCGGCGCTGTATGGCAGCTGTCGTCCGCTCGTCGTCGGCGATGCGCAGCGACTGCGTGACGCTGGCCGCCTCTCTGGCGTCGACCTCGAGGTGCGGGCGGTGGACTCACCGGCCGACGCCACTTTTTCGTATGGTACGGTTGATTGCATCGATCTCGGCCTGATTCCGGTGGGCCTGCCCTTTGGCAAACTTTCGCCGGTGGCTGGCGACGCGGCGTATCGCTTTATCGCCAAAGCCGTAGAACTGGTCCTCGCAGACCAGGCCGATGCCATCTGCACCGCACCGCTCAATAAGGAGGCCTTGCACGCCGGTGGCCACCATTTTCCAGGGCATACCGAAATGCTCGCCCATCTGACCGGGACGCCCGAGGTGTCGATGATGCTGGTCGCCCCGCAGTTGCGGGTGATCCATGTCACCACTCATCTCGGACTGCTTGATGCGATCGAGCGCATCAATCCGGAACTGGTTGAGCGAACCATTACCCGTGGCCGCGACACGCTGATCCGGGCCGGGATCGCCGAGCCGCGGATTGGCGTTTGTGCGATCAACCCGCATGCCGGTGAGAACGGCCTGTTTGGCCGCGGCGAAGAAGCGCAGAAGATTGCTCCGGCGATCGCCTCCTGTCTGGCCAAGGGTTGGAGTGTCGAGGGGCCGCTGCCGGCGGATACGCTGTTTTTCCGTGCCGGGCGGGGTGACTTCGATCTGGTCGTGGCCATGTATCACGACCAGGGTCATGGTCCGGTCAAGGTGCTGGGCATCGAAGCCGGGGTGAATATTACCGTCGGCCTGCCAGCGATTCGCACTTCGGTGGACCACGGTACGGCCTTTGATATTGCCGGCAAGGGGATTGCCGACGAACGCTCGATGCTCGAAGCGTTACGTCAGGCGGTCGAGCTGGCCACCCGGCGCGGCTAGTGGTCTGACCCACAAATAACGGAACATGAAAACTTGTCTTTGCCCGTCTGGCGTTGTTGCTCATCCTCGCGATAGCTGGCTAGCGCTGCGGTTCGCGCCTAGCCAGCCGAACAAATCCGGCGTTTTCATTATGTTCGTCATTTATAGGTCAGACCACTAGGCCAATGACGAAACATGATTTGTGAGTTCATTGATGTCTGCTAAAACCGATTACCGTCACCAAGCCCTGATTGCCGCTGTCCTGGCCGGAACCCATGACGCTGAAGCCTTGAGTCGTCATCTCGGTGTGTCGTTGGTGACGATCCGCCGCGACCTTGCGCAGCTGTCGGCTCAAGGCCGCTTGGTCAGGACCTTCGGCGGCGCCGTTTCGGCCGCTGGGCATGAGCCTGAATCAACGCTGGCTCAGCGCCGGAACAAAAATAAAAAACAGAAAGAAGCCATCGCACGTTTGGCCGCTGGAGAAATTCATTCCGGGGAAACGATCATCCTAGACGGCGGAACCACGACTGGTGCGCTGGCAAGCCAGTTAAGAGGTCGTCGAAATCTACGGATCATTACCAACAGTCTACAGGTGATGGCCATTCTGGCCGGGGACGAGGGCGTTGAGCTGATCATGCTCGGTGGCACAATGCGCCCCAAGAGCCTTTCGACGGTGGGGCCTCTGGCGGAAATGACATTGCGCCGCTTGACCGCTGATCGAGTGTTTCTGGGGGCTGACGGAGTGGTTGCCGGGCGGGGGCTGTGCGAGGCCAGTTTCGATCAGATTCAGCTCAAGGAACTGATGATGGCTCAGGCAACGACGACCTACGTTCTGGCCGACTCGTCAAAGCTGGGAAGGGCAGCACAGCAAGCCTGGGCACCTCTGGATCAGCCCTGGACGCTGATTACGGACGGGGAGGCTGATACTCAGCAGGTAGAGCGATTCCGTTCCCTATCGGGGGTGACTGTGAACGTGGCGACAAAATAACTGAGCGTCTCACGAGATATTCCATTGGCGATGGCGAAAAAAAGCCGGGGCAGCATTTGCCCCGGCTTTTTCATGTGCTTTGAAATGTCTCAGGAAGGCAGGTAGCGTACGCGCAATACTCCGCCTATCGCGGCGAGCTGGTCGATCGCAGCCTGGGGAACAGCACTTTCGACATCGACCAGCGTGAAGGCCAGATCACCACGCGACTTGTTCACCATGTTGTGGATGTTCAAGCCGGCCGCGGCCAGTGCGGTTGAAATCTGCCCCAGCATGTTCGGTACGTTGGCGTTGGCGATGGCCAGACGGAAGCACGATTCACGCGGCATGTTGATGTTGGGGAAGTTCACCGCATTCTGGATGTTGCCGTTCTCGAGGTAGTCGCCGATCTGGTCAGCGACCATGACCGCGCAGTTTTCTTCAGCTTCCTCGGTCGATGCGCCGAGGTGCGGCAGCGAGACAAAGCGCGGGTGAATGCGCAGCAGGTTGCACGGAAAGTCACAGACGTAGGAGTGGATCTTGCCGTCGTTGAGGCCTTCAAGTACCGCCGGTTCGTTGGCAATGCCGTCGCGTGAGAAGTTGAGCAGGACACAGCCCTTCTTCATCAGCTTGATGCGCTCGGCGTTGATCAGGTCCTTGGTCGACGGCAGGAAAGGAACGTGCAGGCTGATGAAGTCGGAGCGCTTGACAAGTTCATCAACGCTGACGGCTTTCTTGACCTGCGAGGGCAAACGCCAAGCGGCGTCAACGGTGATTTCCGGGTCAAAGCCAATGACGTTCATGCCGAGTTCAATCGCCGATTCGGCGAGCATCGAACCGATGGCGCCGAGTCCGATGATGCCCAGCGTGCTACCGCGCAACTCACGACCGACAAAATGCTTCTTGCCGGCTTCAACCTGTTTGTGCAGTGCTTCGTCGTCACCTTTCAGGGCGTTGACGAAATTGAGTGCCGGGAAAATGTTGCGCGAGCCCATCAGCATGCCGGCAATAACCAGCTCCTTGACCGCGTTGGCATTGGCGCCGGGTGTATTGAAAACGACGATGCCGCGATCACTCATGGCTTTGACCGGGATGTTGTTGGTCCCCGCACCGGCCCGACCGATGGCCATCACGCTGGCCGGGATCGGCATTTCATGCATGACCTGCGAGCGCACCAGAATGGCGTCCGGGTCGGCAATATCGTTGGCGACCTGGTAGCCTTCGGGAAGGCGGGCCAGGCCCTTCTTGGAAATGGCGTTGAGCGTCTGTATCTTGCGCTTCATGGGGGTTCCCTTGTTAATGCTTATAAATTGTTTTTAACCACAACGAACACAACGGGCACAACGAAAAGCACTGTCTCATAAAGCATGGGCGATCAAATTGACCGTCAGGGGCAGAAAGTTTTTATATTTGGTTCTCGTTGTGTTCGTTGTGCACGTTGTGGTTAATCGAAGCTTTTACCCGTGCTGTTTCTCGAAGTCCTGCATCAGACCGACCAGCGCCTGCACACCTTCGATCGGCATGGCGTTGTAGATCGACGCGCGCATGCCGCCGACCGAGCGGTGGCCCTTGAGCTGAACCATGCCGCGGGCCTTGGCGGCCTTGATGAATTCCTCGTCGAGTGCTTCGTCCTTGAGGGTGAAGGGGATATTCATCCACGAGCGGTTTTCGCGCGCCACCGGTGACTTGAAGAAGCTCGAGCTGTCGAGGAAGTTGTAGAGCAGTTCGGCTTTGGCGCGGTTGGTTTTTTCCATTGCCGCCAGTCCGCCTTTTGCCTTGAGCAGCTTGAACACCAGCCCGGCGATGTAGATGGCGTAGGTCGGCGGGGTGTTGTACATCGAGTCGTTTTCGGCATGAATCGCGTAGTCGAACATCGTCGGCGTGCCCTTGACGGTCTGGCCGAGCAGATCATCGCGGACGATGACAATGGTCAGACCGGCCGGGCCAACGTTCTTCTGTGCGCCGAAGTAGATCAGGGCGAATTTCGAGACGTCGATCGGGCGCGAGAGGATGTTCGACGACATGTCGGCGACCAGCGGGACACTACCGGTTTCAGGCGTCCAGAAAATTTCGACGCCGCCGATGGTTTCGTTCGGGGTGTAATGGACGTAGGCGGCGTCCGGGTCAAGCTTCCAGGCGTCTTGCGTCGGGGCGTAGGTGAAGTTCTTGTCCTCCGACGAGGCGACGACATTGACGGCGCCGTATTTCTTGGCTTCCTTGATGGCTTTCTTCGACCATTCACCGGTGTTCAGGTAATCGGCCGAGGCTTTGCCGCGCAGCAGGTTCATCGGGATCATGGCGAACTGGGCCGAGGCGCCGCCCTGCAGAAACAGCACCTTGTAGTTGGCCGGGATGCCCATCAGCTCGCGCAGGTCGGCTTCGGCTTCAGCCTGAATGCTCATGTACTCCTTGCCGCGGTGCGACATCTCCATCACCGACATGCCGCAACCGCGCCAGTTGACCATTTCGTCACGGGCCTGCTCGAGAACTTCCTGGGGCAGAGCAGCCGGGCCGGCGCTGAAATTGAAAATGCGTTCCATGGGGTGGATCCTTTCGTTCGGGAAAGTGGAAATATGCGGAGGGAAATCAGTGACGGAAAGTTGTGCGGCGAATTCTGTACTTGCGGCAAACGTTCATTCTAGCGAAATTGCCTGCATTAGTCGAAAACACGGGCAACAAAAAGCCCTGAGCAACGGGTTGGTCAGGGCTTTGAGGCGGTGCGGGGGGGCGCTCAGGACATCTGGGTCGGAATGGTGTGGCCGGTACGGACGATCCGGTTGTTTTCATCGACATAGATCAGCGCGGGGGAAAGTGTGGCCAGCTCGCTCTCATCGTATTGGGCAAAAGTGGCGATGATCAGCAGGTCGCCTGGCGCAGCACGACGCGCTGCCGAGCCATTGACCGAAATAATGCCCGATCCGCGCTCGGCGCGAATGGCGTAAGTCGTAAAACGCTCGCCGTTATTGACGTTCCAAATCACCACCTGCTCGTTCTCGAGGATGTTGGCGGCGTCAAGCAAATTGTCGTCGATCGCGCAGGAACCCTCGTAGTGCAACTCGGAGTGAGTCGTCGTTACGCGGTGCAACTTCGATTTCAACATGGTTCTCTGCATGATATTACCTAGACAAAAACAGTTGGGGTGGGCATTTTAGTCCCAATTCCCGGTCTGTCAAGAGCAGTTTTGTATCAGGATTTCAAGGTTGTCAATCAGTCTTGGCGTTCCCAAACGGCTGGCCGCCAGTGCCACCAGTTCCGTGCAGCCGGGTTGCGGCAGCTGCAGGTCGGACTGTTGGCGGATGACCACATAATCGGTTTTCCATCCATGGCTGTCGAGTTCGACCACGGCGTCGTGCTCCAGTTTCGAAAAATTCTTTTCGCCGGCCTGAATGGCGTCGCGAATCCGCGTCAGGATACGATTGAGGCGAGGTGCTTCGCTGCGTTCAGCCGGGGTGAGAAAACCGTTGCGCGAAGACAGGGCCAGTCCGTCGTCGGCGCGCACCGTTTCGCCACCGATGATTTCGATAGGGAGCGCCAGCTGACGCGCCATGTTGCGTAGCACCATGAGTTGCTGGTAGTCCTTCTTGCCGAACAGAGCGACCTGCGGCTGCACGATGTTGAACAGCTTGAGGACGACCGTGGCGACGCCGCGGAAATGGCCGGGGCGGAATTCGCCGTCGAGCTGGTTCTGGATTTCCGGCGGGTCGACCTGGTACTGCTGCGGCTCCGGGTAAAGATCGCTTTCCGTGGGCGCAAACAGGACGTCGACGCCAGCAGCTTCGAGTTTCTGGCAATCGTCCTGAAAGGTGCGCGGGTAGCTGTCGAAATCCTCGTTCGGGCCGAACTGCAGGCGGTTGACGAAGATGCTCGAAACCACCGTGTCGCCGTGCGCACGCGCCTGCGTCATCAGCGAAATATGACCAGCGTGCAGATTGCCCATGGTCGGGACAAAAACGATGCGTCCGCGGTTTTTCAGCGCGGCGCGCAGTTCGGGAATGGATGAGAATATTTGCATGTTGTCGAGTGAGGTGTTTGTAGTGAGGAGTGAAGTGGGAGAGCTTTGGAGGGTTTTCTCATCACCCCTAACTCCTCACGAGTTTCAATAACAATGTTCCGGACCGGGATAGCTGCTGTCCTTGATCGCCGCGACGGCGCGTTGCGCCGCGTCGGCGATGCTGGTCGCGCCGTCCATGAAGTTGCGGACGAACTTGGCCTTCCTGCCGGGGGGGATGTCAAACACGTCGTGCAGAACCAGAACCTGGCCCGAGCACTCTTTCCCTGCGCCGATGCCGATGGTGATGATCTTGAGCGCGGCGGTAATCTCCGCGCCGAGGACCGCCGGGATGGCTTCGAGGACAAGCATTGTCGCGCCGGCGTCCTGCAGGGACAGGGCGTCGTTTTTCAGTTTTTCTGCGGCAGCGCCGTCCTTGCCCTGCACCCGGTAGCCGCCCATGACATGCACGGATTGCGGCGTCAGGCCGATGTGGCCGCAGACCGGGATGCCTCGCTGGGTCAGGAAGCTGACCGTTGGCGCCATGTGGCTGCCGCCTTCGAGCTTGACCATCTGGGCGCCGGCGACCAGCAGTTGCGTCGCATTGCGGAACGCCTGTTCCGGAGAGGCTTCATAACTTCCGAAAGGCATGTCGGCGATGATAAACGCTCGGTCGGAGCCGCGCTTGACTGCCGATGTGTGATAGGCGATGTCGGCGATGGTCACTGGCAGCGTTGAATCGTGGCCTTGAATGACGTTGCCCAGGGAGTCGCCAATCAGCATGGTGTCCACTCCGGCGCCATCAAGCAGGCGAGCAAAGCTGGCGTCGTAGCAGGTGAACATGGCGACTTTTTCGCCAGCGGCTTTCATTTTTGCCAGATCGTTCTGGGTGAAGCGTCGTATGTCAGGATGTGTGGACATGGGTCAGGCCCTTATTGCTTATTGAAATATTCGCGCTGCCCGCGCATCGAACCGATGCGCTGGATCAGCAGTTGAAAGTCATCGTCGTGATCGACGAAATTCAGGTTCTCGGAATTGACGACCAGGACCGGAGCATCAGTGTAGTTGTGGAAAAAACGAGTGTAACTCTCGCCGAGGAGAGTCAGGTAGTCGTCACTGATTTTCCGCTCCATCTCGATGCCGCGTTTGCGTACGCGAGAAATCAGCGTTTCGGGGCTGGCCTGCAGGTAAATCACCAGATCAGGAGCAAAACCGCCAGGCGGGGCTACGCGATCATAAATCTGCCGGTAGAGACGGTATTCGTCTTCGCTCAGGGTCAGGCTGGCGAACAGCGGATCTTTCTCGAGCAGATAGTCGCCGACGACGACCCGGTGAAACAGGTCGGGCTGCGCGTAATCGCGCAACTGGTCGAGGCGGTGGAAAAGAAAGAAGAGCTGGGTCTGCAGCGCGTAACGTTGCTGGTTCTGATAGAACCGGTTGAGGAAGGGATTGACCTCGGGTTGCTCCAGCAGCAGCTGGGCGTCCAGGTGATCGCCCAGGCGACGGGCGAGACTAGTCTTGCCGACGCCGATCGGGCCTTCGACGACGATGTGGCGTGCACAGTCGAGCAGGTTTTTTTTCATGAGCGGAATACGAAATATACGGCGCCTAGGATACACAAAGCCGCCCAGAGATAGTCAAGTTTGAGCGGCTCGTGCATATAGAAAACGACAAACGGGACGAAAAGGCTGAGGGTAATCACTTCCTGCAGGATCTTGAGCTGGCCGAGCGAGAGCTCGCTGTGGCCGATGCGGTTGGCCGGAACCTGCAGCAGGTATTCAAACAGCGCGATGCCCCAGGAAATCAGCGCAGCAATCCACCAGGGGCGGTCGTTGAGGTGTTTGAGGTGGGCGTACCAGGCAAAAGTCATGAAGACGTTGGACGCCGACAGCAAGAGTACGGTTTGCCAGAGGACGGGGATTCTCATGCGTCGAGTTTTTCAATGTGCTGCAGGCTGACCGCCGCGAGCCAGGCCGTCGCGCTGCCGCGGCCGGGAATCGGGCAGTCGGCGGCGATTTCGACCAGCGGGGCGAGAACGAAGGCGCGCAGGTGCATGCGCGGATGCGGCAGCGTGAGTTGCGGCGTGGCGATGACCTGGGTGTCGTAAAGCAGTAAATCAAGATCCAGCGTGCGCGGCGCGTGGTGGAAATCGCGCCGGCGGCCGAATTGTTCCTCGACGGCGAACAGCGCGTCGAGCAGGGCGTGCGGGCTCAGCGTGGTTTCCAGCGCGGCCACTGCGTTGATGAAGTCCGGCTGGCCGTGGATGCCGATCGGCGTCGTGCTGTACAGCGACGAGGCGCGCAGCAAGCGCGATTCAGGCAGCCGCGTCAGTGCCTCGATCGCAGCGCGGACTTGAGCGGCCGGATCGGCCAGATTGGCGCCGAGGGCGACGTAGGCCAGGTGTTGTGAAGCGTTGATTTTATTAGCCACGACGAGCACAACGGGCACAACGAGAAACTAAAGAATGTAAAAGCATGATCGAATTGTCTTGAATAAGCCTCGGGCAAAGTAATAAAGGTGAAACTTCAAAGCAAGATGCCTCGGCTTTTCGTTGTGCCCGTTGTGCTCGTTGTGGTGGATTATTCCGGGTTGCCAGGTTCTGTCTGCGTGACACCTGAGGGCTTGCGTTTGCGCCGGCGGCGCTTTTTGGCTTCGTCGGGTTTGACCGGCAGCAGCATCGCCGCTCGGGCATCGCCGTCGCTGTTCATGAAGTCGGTCCACCATTGCCCGAGTTCATCCTCTACTTCACCGGATTCGGCGCGTAGCAGGAGAAAGTCGTAACCGGCCTTGAAGCGTGGCTGTTCGAGTACACCATAGGGGCGTTTGCCCGAGCGCTGTTCAAAGCGCGGCTGCAGCATCCAGATGTCCTTGATGTCGCCAGCGATACGCCGGGTGATCGCCAGTTTCTCGGCCTGCAGGTCAAGCACCTCGTCCATGGCCAGATGTAGCGCCGGAAGGGGGCGTTCGCCACCAGCCTTGAGGGCTTCCCATTTGGCCA
>JBAXHE010000016.1:0-50801 GCA_037139055.1 Betaproteobacteria bacterium
CCGACTTCGTCCTTGCTGTCGGATTCAAGTTTCACTGTCAGGTCGCCTTCGGCCAGACGATTGGCGGCTTCCACAGCGATGTTGATCGGACGCGTGATGCTGAGCGTGACCCACCAGGCAAAAGCGATGGCTATGACCATCGCGGCAATAGACAGAGTGATGACGAGCATGCGAGCCGAACTCGCTTCCTCAATGGAGCGCTTGCCGACTTCACCGGCCGTGCTTTTCTGTAAGTTTGCAAATTCCTTGGTGGCTTCCAGGTAGCTGTTGGCGACGACGGAGTACTCGCCAAACAGGAAAGCTGTCGCTTTTTCCGCATTGAATTGTGGGGACGCACTATTGGCGAGGGGCAGAATCGTGTCGACTGCTGCGCTATATTTAGTACGCACGGTGATTAACTTTTCGAAAAGCACCTTGCCTTTTTCCGAATTAACCATGGGTTTAATTTTGTCGAGAAGCTCGACGTTGCGCTTGCGGGCATTCATTGCGACTTCAAGCTGGGCTTTCTCAAAAGCCTTGTCATGGGAAAGAATCATGCTGCGTATGGCGCGGGCCATGATCAACGTGTTTTCGATGATTTCCATCGACATTTCGATCTTGGGCATGCGGTCGTCGACGATGTTGATGGTGTTGTCGTTGAGCTTGCCGAGGCGCTCAATAGAAACCCCCGAAATGATGATCAGCAGCAGCAGAACGATGCCAAAGCCGATCCCTAGACGGACGCCAATTTTCAGATTCTTGAACATGATGAACCTCCTTGATTGAACTGCTTTTTAGTTATTAGCAAGTGCAGTAAACGACGGGGTGTGGCGGTGCTGCAGTAAGCGGGCTTCTTCGTTGCGGGTAACGTTCTGGACCAGGGCCGCGACATCGAGAATCAGTGCGACTTCGCCGCTGCCCAGGATGGTTGATCCGCCGATGCCGCGCAGGTGGGCAAACATGCGCCCGAGCGGTTTGATCACGGTCTGGAATTCGCCCATCAGCTGATCGACGACGATACCGGCACGGCGGCCGCCAAACTGCACGACGACGATGCTTTCGCGTGGCGGGGCGGTGCCCTCGGTTTCAAAAATATCGCGCAGGCGAATGAAGGGCAGTGCCTCGCCACGCAGGTTGAGGAAGTTGCGGTCGCTGGCCAGGTTTTTTTGTTCGATGCACTCAACGACGGCGTCGAGCGGAATGACGTAGGAGGCCTTTTCGACGCCGACCAAGAAGCCGTCGATGATCGCCAGTGTCAGCGGCAGGCGGATGGTGAAGGTTGAACCCTGGCCTTCGACCGATTCGACTTGCACGGTGCCGCGCAGCGACATGATGTTGCGGCGCACGACGTCCATGCCGACGCCGCGCCCGGAGAGATTGGAGACCTGATCGACGGTCGAGAATCCGGGTTCGAAAATGAGGTTGCTGATTTCGTTGTCGCTGAGCGTGTCGCCGGGCTGGATCAGTTCGCGTTCGATGGCCTTGGCGCGGATTTTTTCGCGGTTGAGACCGCCGCCGTCGTCGGCGACCTGGATGACGATGATTCCGGAGTCATGGAAGGCATTGAGCGTGACCCGGCCGCAGGCTGGTTTGCCGCGTTCCAGGCGCAAGGCGGCTGGCTCGATGCCATGATCGAGTGAATTGCGTACCAGATGCATCAGCGGGTCGCCGATTTTCTCGACAACGGTCTTGTCGAGCTCGGTTTCGGCGCCACTGATGATCAGCTCGATTTCCTTGCCGAGATCCTTGGAGACGTCACGCACCACGCGGTTGAAACGGTTGAAGGTGTCGCCGATCTGCACCATGCGCAGTTGCAGCGCCGAGTCGCGGATGCTTTCGACGAGTCGCGAGAGGATCGAGGTGGCTTCGACGAGATCGGTCTGGCGGCTGCGGATCGCCAGCATATTGGCCGAAGCTCCGGCAATCACCAGTTCGCCAACCAGGTCGATGAGCTGGTCGAGCTTGTCGGCATGGACGCGAACGAGCAGTGACTCCTTGGCCTTCTTGTCGACGACCTGGGCCTGCTTGGCGATCGCGGCTTCGACAATTTCTTTGTGCACCACCTTGTTTTCGACGAGGATTTCACCGAGCTGCGGCGAAGGCTGGTCAGCACCTTGGGCCGCTGCCGCCGAACTGTACTGATCAAGCAGTCCTTGCTCGATTTCGGCCTGGGTCAGGGCGCCGCAACGCACCAGCATTTCGCCGAGACGCATGGTGTCTTCCGGCAGTTCGCGGATGTGCTGCAGGTAGTCGGCGACATTGCTGTGCGGGGGGAGAATGCGCAATTCACAGTCGTCGCGCACGAAGTCGAAAACGCGTTCGATGTCGGCCTTGGAGGCCTTGGTCTGCAGGCGGATTTCAAAGCCCATGTAGCAGGATTCGGGGTCCATTTCGGCGGCTGCCGGCATGGCGTCGGCGATGGTTTCGATGCCGATGATCTCGCCCAGTCCGCCGAGGTAGCGGATGAACGACAAGGGGTCCATGCCGCCGCGCAGAACGTTCTTGCCGAAGCGCACGGAAATATGCCAGCTGTCGGTGATGACCATGCCGCCGCCGGAACTTTCGACTTCGACCGTGTCGTCCTGGACGGTGAGGCTCGACGGGGCGGATAAATCGGTGTTTTGCGGTTGCAGAATTTCCTTCAGGCGCAGCGTCAGTGTGTCCCCGTCCGCCTGCAGGCTGGCGTCGGGTTCTGACGCTTGTGCGGCGAGGACGTCGACCAGGCTGCCCATGTGGTCGCAGCATTCGAGCAAGAGCGTGGCGATCGTTCCTGAAACGGCCATGTCGCCGTTGCGCAGCGCGTCGAGCAGGTTTTCAACGAGATGCGTGAAGGCGACGATGAAGTCGCACTCGACGACACCGGCACCCCCCTTGATGGTGTGCGCGGCGCGGAAAATGCCGTTGATGTTGTCGTTGTCGGTCGGGTCCTGCTCGAGTCGCAGCAGGCCGTCTTCCATGGCGGTCAGCTGCTCGCGGCATTCCTGAATAAAAACACTGGTCAGTTCGTCCATTTTTTCTCTCCCGGTTCAGGATGCTTCAGCCGCAGGGATGACCAGCGGGTCTCCCAGCTCGGTGGCCAGGTTGCAAAAATCGATGACTGAGCGCACCGCCTGGCTGTGCGCCACGATGGCCACGCGCTTGCCGGCTCGTTGGGCTTCTTTTTTAAGCAGAATCAGCAGTTGCAGGCCGGCGGTATCAATGTCGCTGACTTGCAGCAGATCGAGTTCAAGTTCGGACGTTGTGGCCAGCGCGTCGAGCAGAATGTTTTTCTGCTCAAGGGCGTGGTAAATGGTGAGGTCTTCGGTCAGGGAAAGCCTGTGGCTACTGGTCATGACGGTTACTCCGGGGTGAACTAGAACAACTCGACTTTGCGGGATGCGGCTACTTTTTTGGATTCTGTTGGCGGGGCCTGATGGGCGGATGGGTCTGATTCGCCCAAGGCGTGACGATGAACTTCACGTTGCTCGTCCATCACGTAGGTGGAATAGAGCTGATTGAAGTGCACCTTCAATGACTTGATCTCAGGCGTGCTGCTGGCGTGATCAAGGATTCCGGCGACTGTTTGTGTGTGTGCGTCGATGTGTTCGATCCCCTCGATGACCTGAGCGATTTGCTGCCGGGTGATGTCCTGAAACTGAACACTGGCCATCGCTTCCATGAACATCTCGGCCAGCCGGCTGCTGCTGCTGCCGATGCGCACGAGAATTTCCTTCTCGCGCCGGGTCAATGCGCCATAGCTGTTGCCCAGGGTGGCCAGCTGCTCGGCGAAGGTGCTGAGCGTTTTCCGCTCTTCCTCGACATGCGCGTGGGCCAGTTTTTCCTGATGTTGGCTTTCGATCAGCTGGGTGACGGCGAGGATGCCTTCGTCCATTTTCTGCACGGCTTTTTCGGTTTCTCCGGAGAGCTTGCGGACTTCGTCAGCGACCACGGCAAATCCGCGCCCGGCTTCTCCGGCACGGGCGGCTTCGATGGCCGCATTAAGGGCCAGCAGGTTGATCTGTGCGGAGATGTCGCGGATCAGACCGACCAGAGATTTCAGCGACTGGGCCTTGTCGGCAGCGATGGCACTGCTCTTTGCATCGCGTTCCGACTCGCGGATGCGTTCCTGGACAAAGGCTTCAAGCTGGATGATCAGTGAACTGTTGTCGGCGACCTTGGCTTCCGAATCGCTCACACTGCTGGCCGATTCAGCGGTGGCTGCAGAAACGAAGTTCTTCAGTTCGGTAACCACTTCGTCGATGGTGTGCAGTCGTGTCGTGACATCGTAAGCGGCTTTTTCGGTCTGCTCGGTGACGCTGTGCAACTGGTTGATCAGCATCCGGTTGTAGGGAGGAATTTCCAACAGTTCGGGAAGGGCCAGACGGGTGCAGATCGAGTTCGATGAACACAGGGGGCGGGTGTCGTCGAGCTGCTTTTCCATGCCGTAATAGGTGTCGTGATAGAGCACCGAGGAAATGATCTGCTGCAGCACGATGAAAAACAGCAGGACGCCCAGAGTTCCGGCCGTGTCAGCCAGCCGGGCATTGAGGCCGATCTGGGCAACCAGATCGTCGTGGAACCAGCCGTGCAGCAGATAGACCAGCCCGGCGATCAATGCCGCGGCAATGATCTGCACGATCCGTGAGCGGAGCGTTAACTGACGGTGCTGCGCTGATGGCGCGGAAGACATGGCGAGTCTCTATTTGAGGACGAGCTTGATGGTGTTGAGCAGTTCGTCGGCGGTCGCCGGTTTGACGATCCAGCCTGAGGCTCCGGCTTCCTTGGCTTCGAGTTTGCGGCTTTGCTGCGACTCGGTGGTCAGGAAGAGAATCGGCATGAATTTGTACGCCGGAAGCTTGCGCACTTCACGAATCAGGTCGATGCCGTTCATTCCGGGCATGTTGAGGTCGGTAATCAGCAAGTCGACCTTGACTCCCGCGTTGAATTTCTGCAGCGCCAGCTCGGCATTGGCGGCTTTTTCCACCGTGTAACCGGCTTTGCTCAGAATGCTTGAAACGCTTAATAGAATGGTGGCTGAATCGTCCACCAGCATGATTGTGCTCATAGCGCTTCTCTCCCTGCAAATAATCGATGATGACTGGAGCTGGCTTGGCGCGATGGCCTGATTGAATTCCAGCAGCGTTCATGCTCTCAGATTATTTGGACTTTGTGCATCCGTGGAAACCGCAGAAAATTGCGGGAACTACGTAGTTCACCGGGCGCTGTTCAGCCTTTCAGGGCGGCACAAAGTGAGGCGACTTCCTCGGCTGACTCGGCCAGGACCTCGGTCAGCGTTTCATTGTCGATTTGCAGTTCAAGTTCGGCATTCATGCCCTTGCGGCTCATGCCGGACAGGGTGTCGATCGGAGATTCGATTGGCGAAAGTTCATTGGCCAGCAGCAGGGTGTCGCCCAGCGAGTGGGGCGGCATCGCCAGATACCCTGCCCACAGCGTCTCGGTAGCTGCAATAATATGTTCCGGAGCCGCCAGGGCGTGTAGCACGGCGCGGCCGACGCGGGCCTCGCCTTCGCCGTTCCAGGCTTCAAGATCGCTGCTGAGCAGGCCGGGGAAAGCGCTGGCGCGCGAGATCAGGTAGAAACTCCCGACTTCGTGCACGATGCCGGCGAAGAATGCGGCGTCCGGGTTCTGGTGGGTCAGCCGTTTGGCAATGACCCGCGCCAGCGCCGCGACGTGGGCGGTGTGCTCCCAGAGTTTGCTGGCCAGGTCCCGGTGTTCTTCGTTTTTCGTCATCTCTTTCATCTGGCGCACGATGATAGACGCGGCCAGTGCCCGGAGGGTGGCCAGACCCAGCCGTGAAATGGCGCTCTTCAAATCACTGATAGCTCGTCCGCTGGTGTTGTAGGCGATCGAGTTGGCAATGCCGAGCACCCGGGCCGAGAGCAGCGGTTCGGCAGAGACCAGTTTGCCGAGGGCATCAATGGAACAGTTCGGGTCGTCGATCATGCGTTGTACGCGCAAGGCGATTTCGGCGTGGGTGGAAAAGACGATGTCGCCGCGTGCCGCGTCGGTGGCAATGCTATCCAGGATGGCCTGAACGTCCATGATTACCCTCCCTTGAGCTTGCTGGTGCTGAAGCTGACAATGGCTGACGGAATCTGATCGAGTGGCAGGACGAGATCGGCGCCTCCAAGTTTGATGGCTTCCTTGGGCATGCCGAAAACCACGCAACTCGCCTCGTCCTGGGCGATGGTTTTGGCTCCGGCGTCGTGCATTTCCTTCAGCCCGCGCGCGCCATCGTCGCCCATGCCGGTCATGATGATGCCCAGCGCATTGGCCCCGGCAAACTTGGCGACCGAACGGAACAGCACGTCGACCGAGGGTTTGTGCCGATTGACCAGCGGGCCATCGGCGACATCGACGACGTATTGTGCTCCATTGCGCCTGAGCATCATGTGCTTGCCGCCGGGGGCGATCAGCGCGCGACCCGGGATGACCCGATCGCCGTTTTTGGCTTCGAGCACTTCAATTTGGCAAAGGCTGTGCAGACGTTCGGCGAACATCGCGGTGAACACGGTCGGCATGTGCTGGACGATGACAATGCCCAGGGTGGTGGTGGGCAGGCGCGTCAGCACCGCTTCAAGGGCTTGCGTCCCGCCGGTCGAGGTGCCGATGGCGACGACCTGGTCGGTCGTGCGGCTGAGCGCGGGATTGATGTCGGGACTGAGCATGGCGTCGGCGGAGAGCTTGGGTCGGTTGAAATTGGCGGTGCTGGCGTGGAGCGCCCGCACGTTGGCCTTGGCCGCACTGCGCACGGCCTGAACGATGTCGTTGGAGGCGTCCTCAAGAAAGCTTTTCAGGCCGACCTTGGGTTTGGTGATAATCGATACGGCGCCGGCCGCCAGCGCCTCGAAGGTCGCTTGCGCGCCCTGTTCGGCGAGGGAGGAGCACACGACCACCGGGGTTGGGCGCTCGCTCATGATTTTCTTGAGGAAGGTGATGCCGTCCATGCGCGGCATCTCGATGTCGATGACCAGGACGTCCGGCCAGTTGGAACGCATTTTTTCCAGCGCGAAGACCGGGTCGGAGGCGGTGCCGATGACTTCGATGCCCGGGTCGCCGGCCAGTGCCTGCGAGACTACCTGGCGGACCACCGCCGAGTCATCAACGATCAGTACCTTGATTTTGTCAGAGCTGGACATTCACATTCCTTATTCGGGCGCCTTCGCCTTCGGGAAAGGCCAGCCAGACATCGCCGTTCCACAGGTCGAAATGCAGTTTGCGGCGACCACTGCCGCCGATATGTTCGGCGACCAGGGCGATATGTTTCGCTGACAGGAATTCGTGCGCGATTTGAATATTACGCGCTCCGATGTCCATGCTGGCAGCTTTGCCCTTGAACATGTTGGCGCCGCCAAAAAGTTTGGCCTGGTATTCGGAAGGCTGCGTTTTGGCCTGTTCGACATGACGCAGAAAGAGTTCGAAGGCTTCCGTGGCGTAGCGTCCATCGAGCGCCGCGTCGGGCAGGCGCTTGCGTTCGGTCATCATGTAGTGACACATGCCGCCGATGTGCTTGCGCGGGTGCCAGAGCGAGATCGAGACGCAGGAACCGAGCAGCGTGGTGATGCGCGTCTGTCCGCCGCCGAAATGGAAGTCGCCAGGGCGCAGCACGACTTCGGCAAGGGCTTCGGAGGTCGGCGGTTTGGCTGTCATGGTTTGCGGTAGATGGTTGGGCGGATGGCCGTGACGCGATCGGTGATGCCGTTCAGCGTTTCCGAGTGGCCAATGATCAGATGGCCGCCGGATTTGAGTCGTGGCAGCAGGTTGTGTACCACCTTGGCCTTGGTCTCCGGGTCAAAATAGATCATCACATTACGCAGAAAAATGACTTCGAACTCACCGATATTGGCTTCAACCGGATGCATCAGGTTGATCTGATAGAAATGCGTTTTCTTGCGCAGTTCCGGATCAATGAGAAAGGTCCCTGCATTCGAGCGTACGCCCTTGAGGCAGTATTTGCGCATGTAACCCGGCGGGATGCCTTCGGTGCGCGCCAGAGAGTAGTGCCCGGCGACGGCCTTGGCCAGGACCTGGGTGCTGATATCCGAGCCGACGACTTCCCAGGGGGTGTTGGGCAGGGTTTCAGCCAGGGTCATGGCGATTGAATAGATTTCCTCGCCGCTTGAACTGGCTGCGCTCCAGACGCGGAAGGCGGTCGGGCTGTTGCGCTTGGCAATGATTTCGTTACGCAAAAAATCGAAGTGCTGGGGTTCGCGGAAAAAATAGGTTTCGTTGGTCGTTAACAGGTCGACCATGGTCTGCAGCTCTTCGGCATGCTCGCCGCTGGAGAGCATGCGGTAGTACTCGGTGAAGGTCGACATGTCGTACTGTTTGAGGCGCTTGGTCAGCCGGCCGACCAGCAATATCTTCTTGGCATCGCTCAGGCTGATGCCGGCGATCTTGTAGATCAGCCGCTGGAACAGCGTGAATTCCTGGTCAGTAATGCTGATTTCAATCATCAGAATAGCTCGATTTTCTTGTCGGTAGACTTCGGTTTTTGTAGCAGGGTTTCAGCGTAGGCACGCTCTTCGCGGGCAATGCCTTCGGCATTGACCATGTTGGTGACCAGGCGTTTGCAGAAGGCGTCACCGTTGAACGGCAGAAAAACAATTTTACGTGACCAGGGGCCGAGGAAGTCGGATGATTTGAGTGGAATACCTTCACGCGTTAGCCACTCCTTGGCAAAGTTGGCGTTGCGCATGCCAATGCTCAGTGAGCCGCCATCGGTGTCGATGATGGTGCCGCCGCCGAAGGCCTTGGCCTGCAGGCGAACCTTTTTGGCGCCCTTGCCCAGCAGGGCGTTGAGCAGCGCTTCCATGGCAAAATTTCCGGACAGCAGCGAATCGACATCGCCGTGCTTGCTCCGCCCCATGTCGGGAAGCATGAAATGGTTGATGCCGCCGATCTTCAGCAGCGGGTCAAACAGGCAGACGGCGACACACGAGCCGAGCAGGGTCGACAACGGTTGCTGGGTTTCAACCGCCCACGCGCCCGGATGCACACTGCGGGCATAGCGTTCGATGTCTTTTACCGGCAGCGTACTGTAGTCCAACGTCATCCTTTCAGCGCAAGGTCAATGGCGTAACTGTCCCAGCTTGAGGTTCAGACGTTTCAGGGTTTCCTGCGCTTCCGATCCGCGTTTCATGATATTGACCATCTGGGTCATGAAATCACCAACCAGCTCCTGCAGGAATTTCTCCTGGTTGTCGGTCAGTCCCAGGCGGTAGAACGAGTCGAGCAGGGTCTTCTGCAATTCAATGATTAGCGCAGAGCTGTCTGTGGTATTCCGCTCGTGGGCTGTGTGCAGTTCGGCGATTGTTGCGCTGACGCTGTCCAGAGCCGCCATAATGCCGGATTGAACCCGCTGGTTTTCTTCTTCTATCAGGAGTGCCTTGAGGCGTGAGTCGACGCCTTGCGCGGCGACCGAAAGATGGTCTCTCAGGCGGCCGCAGAAATCCGGATCTTCAATCGGCAGATTGTTGACCATCAGGGTGATGCGTTCGAAATTATGCACGCTGCGCCGGCGGAACTCGAAGATCCGTCCCTGTTCGCGGACGTGTTCGATGACCGAAACTTCCAGCGGCAGATTGCTGCCGGCGGCACTGATCGTCTGGATGGCGTTGCCGAGTCGCGTTTGTACGACGCCGTCGAGACGGAAGCGCTGCATCAGCTCAAGCACGCCATCGGCAACTTCCTGCGCGCTGTCCATGGCGATCAGTTTGCTCATGAATTGCAGCAGAATGCCGGTTTCGTCCATGCTGGCCATGACCAGCGAAGACAGCAACTCGGCCTCGGCAATCTGTTCGGCCAGCGAGCGCTGGTTGAGCACCATGCTTTGCGCGACCTTGAATTTACGCAGCAGTTCTTCCGGTTCAAAGGGCTTGACGATGAAGTCCTCGCCTCCCGCGTCATAGCCCTTGATGCGTTCCTCGATGGTATCGTGCCCGGAAACGAAAATCACCGGGGTGTTGCGCAGCGTCGAGTCGTCCTTGATCTGGCTGCACAAGGTATAACCGTCGATGCCTGGCAGGCTGATGTCGAGAAGAAAGAGATCGGGTTTTTCAACCGCCATTTGCTGTTGGCATTCTTCAGCGCTGGCAAATATCTTGAGCTGACAGTCAGGTTCAAGAATGGCGCTGATGATATCCAGGACAATCGGGTCGTCGTCAACAGCGAAAACCTTGAAATTCTGACTCATGGTGCTTCTCCTGAAGCGAAATATCGGGTGAGATCGGCTTGTGCTAGCGAACGGGTGGAGGGTTAACGTGCTATTGCGGTGGCTTGCCCAGTGCCGCGGAAAGATGTTTGCTCATTTCATCGACCGAGAGTGCTAGTTCATCGAGCCAGAGGTTGGCCGGTTCGTTGTTGTGCAGCGCCATTTCGAGAGCACGTGAAATGACGTGCAGTTCGCTCATGCCGAGCATTCCGGTCCGTCCCTTGAGCGCATGAACCAATTTCGTCGCCGTTTCGGACGAGCCGTTGGCCAGGGCTTCTTTGATCTGAATCATTGCTGCCGGGCCGTGGTCGATGAATTCCGCCAGCCAGTGCCGGTAGCGTGTTTCGTCGCCGGCAAAGCGCGCCAGTGCTTCCGCCGTGTTGATGTTGGGGAGATGCAGTGAAGTGATGGATGGGGTGTCGCCCGACGGATCGGAAAACGAGTTGTCTTGAACAGTGCTCACCGTGGTGTCTCCTGAAGCGTTTGTGATTCGCCAGGCAGCGAGAAAATTATTTCGCCTAGCCCGGATCAAATATTCTCAGAATTGGTGGTGTTTGTGCATCCGTAGTTTATGCAATTAATTGCGGGAACTACGTAGTTGACAAGGGGTGTTTGGATCTTCCGTTGGCCGCCTGCGCCGGGATGACGGATAAACCTTAAATTCTCTGTTTAACCACAACGAACACCGCGGACACGGCGAAAAGCATAGGTTTCAGGCATTTATTCGGATTCGCCCAGCGGGTGATGGGACTAACCAAGATAAGTATCTGTTATTCCGCTGTACCCCAAGGGTATTTCCTTCGGGGCATGTCCGTTGTGCTCGCCGTGGTTAACTGCATTTTCTAGGGAAATGCTGAATAAGTTGTCATTCCCGCGAAGGCGGGAATCCAGCGCGGTGGTTTTTTCTGGGTTCCCGCCTTCGCGGGAACGACGAATTTAGACTTATTCGGTGTATCCCTAGGATAAATCGGGATTTTAATTACCGCTGTCGTTAATCCAGCGCAGCGATTCGGTCAGACAATTGTTCAGTATGCCGAGGCTCAGGTTCGCTTCAGGAGTCTGTTTCAGCCAGGCATCACAGCCTTCGATATCCTGGGCGTCAAAACATTCGAGCAGGGTCAGGGTGACTCCCAGGGTCCCGCTGTGAGAAACGAGGGCCTGCATGATTTCGTCCTCCAGCGCGATCTGCTCGAAAATTTCGTGCATCGGCAGACCGAGTGCCGCTGGCATCATCGACATGATTCCGGTCATGAACGCCTGGTCGGTCAGTTTGCGGTTCCCCGGAGCGACCCGGTCCACCAGCAGTTCCATCATTCGTCCGCGCAGCGCGGCGACCTGCAGCAATGGCGAACGGCTGGCATCGGGGACTTTTCCGTCCGGGGTCATCAGCAGCAGTTGCAGCCAGCGCTGCAACTGACGGCGACCGAGCAGAGTGATCGCCTGACGTAGCGAAGTGATGCGTCGGGACAGGCCGAAACCAACGGAATTGACGATGCGCAGGAGGTTGACGGCCAGCGCGGTTTCGCGCTTGATGTTGTCTTCGATCTTGATGGTGTCCGCGTCGCGGCCAGCGAGGTTGATCAACTGGACCAGGCGACCCTGTGACGCCGTCAGGCGGCGGCCACTGACAATTTCCGGTTGGGCAAAGTAGTGCCCCTGAAAGAGCTGGAAGCCGATCTTCCGGCAGTGCTCCATGCGTTCCTTGGTTTCCACGCCCTGAGCCAGCAGTTTTAGCGGGAGTCTGGCCAGCGGGCCGGCGAGTTCGGCCAGGGCAGTGTCATCGTAGCGGTTGATCTCGATCTTGACCACGTCGAGCAGCGTGAGCAGGGGACGGCTGCGGTTATCGAGACCGGTGTAGTTGGACAGGGCAAAGGAGTAACGACGTTCGCGCAGGTTGCGGCAGCGTTCGAGCGTTTCCTCGTCGGGCGTCGAATCCAGTGACAGTTCGAGAATGACCGATTCCGGCGGCAGGGCTTCGATCGCATCGTCATGCAGGAAATCCAGGTCGACGCCGATGAAGGCCTTGGTGTTGCCCAGCGCGCTACGTATGCCCAGTTCGGCGTAAGTGGCGCAAACCAGAGCAGCGGCATGGGAAGGGCTGTACGAACTCGGTGTCGTGCTCACCGGCAGCTGCAGGGAAATGGCATAGCCGACGAGCTCCTGCTGAATGTCGAGGATGGGCTCGCGGCTTAATAGGGCTTCGTTGATGATGTCTTCACTCATGGCAGGGGAGTAAGCAGGGGACTCCGTTCCTTCTTTTACGGTTCACTTTCATGGCCGAGATTGTTCGCCCATGATAAGGCATGGGCAAGGCAATTGCCGAGAAATTCGCTGTTGATCACGGGGAGTTTTCCGAGGTTTTCCTCTTGCAGGGCCGGTTCGCTCTGTTCGGTGGTTTCCACGATGCGCAGAAGCTGGCCGTGCTGGCCGCCATGTTCGCTCAGGGCCAGTCTGACTTGCGGCGAAACCGGCAGTTGGGTCAGGATGTCCGGCATGCCCATGCCAAGCAGGGCGGGCATCAGGGACATGATGCCGACCATGAAGGCCTGGTCGCAGAACTCGCGGTTTTTCGGCTGCACGCGTTCGGCCAGCAACTCCATCAGCCGCCCGCGCGTTGCCGCAAGCTGCAGCAAAGGGTCGTTGCTCTGGGTTGCGCCCTTGGGGTTGGTGTAGATCAGCAACTGCAGCCAGCGTTGTATCTGCCGGCGCCCAAGGAGGGTGATGGCATGGCGCAATGAGGTGATCTTTATCGCCAGGCCACTGCTTACCGAATTGGTCAGGCGCAGCATGTTGACGGTCAGTCCGGGTTCCAGTTTGAAGGCGTTCTCGATGCGCGAGGTTTCGGCGTCCTCCATGACCAGCCCGAGCAAGCTGATCAGAACCAACTGCGAGGGGTTGAGTTTTTTTCCGGAAACGATGGTCGGCTTGGCAAAGAAATAACCCTGAAACAGATCGAAACCGAGGCTTTGGCACAAGGCGAATTGCTCGGGCGTTTCGACCTTCAGAGCCAGCAATTTCTTGCCGAAGGTCTTGAGTTCGGCAACCAGCGCCGCCAAGCGATCGGCATCGATACGCATGATGTCGACTTCAATGATGTCGGCGAGGGCGAGCAGCGGCCGGCTCTGCTCGTCGACCTGAACGACATCGTCGATGGCCAGTGCGTAGCCCTTGCTGCGCAGATACTGGCAGCGGGCGACCACCTCGGGCGACGGCATGATGCTCCCGAGGATCTCCAGGGTGACAATCTCCTTGGGCAGAATTTCAATCAGCTCGCTGAAGAGAAAGTCGTGGCCGACGTTGATGAAGCGGCGACAGGAACCGAGCGGGTCGCTGATCGACAACTCGGCAAAGGTGTTGGCAATGACCGTGCTGGTTGCCTGGGTCGGATCGAGAATGCCGGCGCTGTTGCCGTTTCCCGGTTCCCCATTGCGGAACAAGAGCTCGTAGCCGTAGATTTGCTGATCCGGCCCGAGAATCGGCTGGCGACCGAGAAAGAGTTGTGAGTTTTTGGCTTCGGGCATGGGGGTTCTGCGTTGATGTCTGTGGAAGGGGCTAATGGCCGTTGCGGAAAAATTGCAGTATACGCTGTGGCATCCAGTCGAGCCGTCCGGGAATGCTTCCCGAAACGAATCCGACGTGGCCACCTTCACGGGGGAAGTCGAGTGTGACGCTGGAGGCGACCTGATCCGCGCGGGGTAATGCGGTATGCGGCAGGAAGGGGTCGTTCTGGGCGTTGAGGATCAGCGTGGGAAGGCGGATGCCGGGCAGCCAGGGCTTGCTTGAGGCGCGTCGCCAGTAGTCATCGGCGCCGGTGAAGCCGTGCAGGGGGGCGGTGATGGCGTCGTCAAATTCGTAGAGCGTGCTGGCCTGGCGCAGTCGCTGTTCATCAAACAGGCCGGGGAAACGGCGTAATTTGGCGCTCGAACTCGGCTTGAGCGAGTTCAGGAAATACTGGGTATACACGCGATTGAAGCCGCGTCCGAGATGGTGTCCGCAGGCCGTGAGGTCGAGCGGGGCGCTGACTGTTGCTGCCGCGTTGATGAGGAGGGCTGCGGCATGTTCATTTTCTCCCAGCCATTTGAGCAGGGCATTGCCGCCCAGCGAGACGCCCACCACGTACAGTGGGCGATGCGGATGGTTGCGCCGGAAGCGGCGCAGAATCCAGTCGATTTCCTGCGCGTCGCCCGAGTGGTAAGCGCGCGGGAGTCGGTTCGCTTCGCCAGAGCAGCCCCGGAAGTGCACGACAACGCCCGGCCAGTCGGCGGCCTGGGCGGCGCTCATGAGGGTTCGTGCGTAGTGACTGCGCGAGCTGCCCTCCAGTCCGTGAAAGAGGATGAGCAGCGGGGTATTCAGGTCTTCCAACGCGTTTGCGCGGGACTCGTTCCAGTCCAGGTCGATGAAGTCAGCGTCTGGGGTTTCCCAGCGCTCGCGACGGTAGGACAGGGCTTGCGGCTTGATCAACAGGGGGTAGATGGTTTGCGCGTGGCCGCCCGGAAGCCATTGCGGAGCGTGGTAGGCAATCAATGCAGGGTCCGCGGCTGCTTTTCATCCGCATCACCCCGACTGTCGGACGACATCTCGGCGGCGGCAGAGGTGTGGTGTGAGAGCAGGCGCCAGCCGTTGGCGCCGCGCTGGAAAACATTGGTCGATAGCATCGGACCGTGTGGGGTGCTCTCTCCGCCAACGTAGAGGTGTTCGACCACACTGTGCGCGGCGATGATGACGCCCTTCCAGCATACCCGGCGTTCAAAGCGGACCTTGAAGCGAGTGTTGTTGGCAAAGATGCCGCTCCAGCTTTCCCGGATCGCCCGGTGTCCGGTCAGGCGTTGTCCGGTCGGGTGAATGCAGACGATTTCATCGTCGTCGGACCACAGGCTCATCAGCGCGTCGAGGTCGCCACGGTCGATGGCGTCGTAGAAGGCATCCTCGGCGTCTTCCGGGGAGGTGTAAATGACGCTCATGGCTGGACTTCGCTGAGCTGATCAGGCTGCAAAGGGCGCAGACAGGCTTCGAGAACCCGCTGGGGGGCGAGTTGGTTCAGGCAGTCGAAATGGCCGAGGGGGCACTCGCGCTTGAAGCAGGGGCTGCAGGCCAGATTGAGGTGAATGATCTGCGCTTGCGAGGACAGCGGCGGGGTGAATCCCGGCGACGACGAACCATAAACGGCGACCAGCGGTCGATCCAGAGCCGCTGCCACGTGCATCAGGCCGGAGTCGTTGCAGACGACAAATGCCGAGGCGGCGATCAGGTCGATGGCCTGTGTTAGCGAGGTTGTTCCGCACAGATTGACCGGTATCGCCCGCTGGGACAGGCGAATGATGTCATCGCCGATGATGCGATCCTTTGCTGAACCGAGAATCCAGGTGGAATATCCCCGTTCGGCCAGCTGGTCGGCCAGCGTGGCAAAGTGTTGTGCCGGCCAGCGCTTGGCTGGACCGTATTCAGCGCCCGGGCAGAAAACGGCGGCCTTTGCCGAGTCGGCGAGTCCGAGGGCTGAGATAGCAGCGGCTTGCTGCTCTGGTGTTGAGACGATGCGCGGATAGGGCAGGGGTTTGGGCAGCGGCGCTCCGGGTTTTTCCGCCAGCTGGGCGAAGCGCTCAAGCATCAGTGGCAGAACGTTTTCGTCGAGGTGGTGACGCGCGTTGATCAGACCGTAACGCGCTTCTCCGGTAAAACCGACGCGTTCAGGAATTCCGGCGAACCAGGGAATCAGCGCCGATTTGAGCGAATTGGGAAGGACGTAGGCGCGCTGGTAGCCGTTTTTCGCCAGCTGGCGCGACAGGCGATAGCGCGCCGGGAGCGCGAGCTGGCCGTGGACGAACGGGTTGTCGATGATCTGGCTGACTTCGGGCATCCGCCTCAGCGCGGGTGCGACCCAGTGCGGCGCAAGGACGTCGAGTTGCTGTTCGGGATAATACTGGCGCAGGCGCATGAACAGCGTTTGTGCCATCAACGTGTCGCCGATCCACGACGGAGCGACAATCAGCGCACGTTGCGCGCAGATTGAGTGAGAAGTGAGGAGTGAGGAGTGAGGAGTTGAAACAGTCTCTCCGGTCTCCGGGTTCTTACTCTTCACTCTTCACTCCTCACGATTTCAATCCCTTAGACGTAGGTGAGCCAGTCTTCATGCGCCGGGACTCGCCCATTGACACAGTCGAAGAACAGGCTTTGCAGCTGGGCGGTGATCGGGCCGCGGCGGCCGGCGCCGATCTGGCGGTTGTCGAGTTCACGAATCGGGGTGATTTCAGCGGCGGTGCCGGTAAAGAAGGCTTCGTCGGCACAATAGACTTCGTCACGGGTGATGCGCTTCTGAATGACGGTCAGACCCAGTTCGTCGGCCAGGGTGAGGACGGTCGCCCGGGTGATGCCTTCGAGGCACGAGGTGAGGTCGGGCGTGTACAGTTGGCCGGCCTTGACGATGAAAATGTTCTCGCCGGCGCCTTCGGCGACATAGCCATCGACATCGAGCAGCAGTGCCTCGTCGTAACCGTCGTGCGCGACTTCCTGGTGTGCCAGGATCGAGTTGGTATAGGTGCCGACTGATTTGGAGCGGCACATGTTGACATTGACATGGTGGCGGGTGAATGACGACGTCTTGACGCGAATGCCTTTCTCCATGCCTTCAGCACCGAGATAGGCGCCCCACGGCCAGGCCGCGACGGCCACGTGCGTGCTGATGCCAGTGGCGGCAATGCCCATGGCTTCGGAACCATAGAAGACGATCGGGCGGATGTAACAGGACTCGAGCTGGTTGGAACGAACGACTTCCTTATGCGCCTCGATCAGCGTGGCCTTGTCGTAGGGCATTTTCATCTGAAAGATGTGCGCCGAATTGAACAGCCTGTCGGTGTGCTCCTGCAGGCGGAAAATGGCCGTTCCCTGAGCCGCTTTGTAAGCGCGGATGCCCTCAAAAACGCCCATGCCGTAGTGCAGGGTGTGGGTCAGGACGTGGGTGGTCGCGTCGCGCCAGGGAACCAGTTTGCCGTCGTGCCAGATGAAGCCGTCGCGATCCGCCATGGACATAGTTGTCTCTCCGTCTAGTGCTGGTGCAAAACGGAAATTCTAGCCGATTTTACCCCTCGGATGGCGGTAAAATAGACGCTTTCAGTTGAAGTGAAGTGTCATGATCTGGAAACCCAATGTCACGGTCGCGGCGATTATCGAACGCGACGGAAAATTCCTCCTGGTCGAAGAGGAAACCGACGACGGCATTCGTTATAACCAGCCAGCCGGTCATCTCGAATGCCGCGAATCGCTGACCGATGCGGTGATCCGCGAGGCGCTGGAGGAGACCGGTTACGATTTTGTTCCGCAGTCGCTGGTCGGGGTCTATAACTGGCGCAGCGAATCCAAGGATGTGACCTATCTGCGCTTTGCCTTTGCCGGAAGCGTTACTGCTCACCATGCACAGCGTGCGCTCGATGACGGAATCATCGCCGCGCACTGGCTGACGCTCGATCAAATACGTGCATTGAAACCTTTGCACCGCAGCCCGTTGATTCTGCAGTGCATCGAAGACTGGTGTGCCGGAAAACGCTTTCCGTTGGAATTGATCACGCATTACCCATGAGATTTCTCGGCTTTCTGCTGTTGCTCTGTTCCTTGTCCGTGGTTGCGGGAGAGAAGGTGTCGATCTGTTTCAACTATGGCTGTGTCAGTTCGGTGACCGTGGTTTTCAGTAAAGTTCAGCTTAAGGAAGTGCGCGAATTGCTTGACGATGCCAGCGATGCGCAGCACGAGCGCGAACTGATTGCGGTAGTGATCGGCCGCCTGCTCGGCTGGGCGGGAAAACAGTCGCCGATCTGGGCCGACAAAGGCGGCAACTACGCAGATGAGGGAGTCAGTGGCAAAATGGATTGCATCGACCACTCGACGACGACGACGCGCTTGCTGAAAATGCTGGCCGGACAGGGCTGGTTGCGCTGGCATCGGGTGCTCGAACCGCAGGTAAGAACGCGCTTGATCATCTTTGATCACTGGAGTGCGGTAATTGAAGAGGAACCAAAAGCGCCTTTTCGCGATGAGCATCTCTTGTCGCGTGTCCGCTATGCGGTCGATAGCTGGTATAACGACAACGGAAAACCGGCCGTGGTGATGCCTCTGGATCACTGGCTGGATTGGGAAGGACCCGATGCACAAGAGTAAAAAAACGGTGGTGGTCGGCTTGTCCGGCGGCGTTGATTCGTCGGTGGCGGCGCTGTTGCTCAAGGAGCAGGGCTGGAACGTCATCGGCCTGTTCATGAAGAACTGGGAAGACGACGATGACGACGAGTACTGTGCGTCGCGGCAGGACCTGATCGACGTGATGAGCGTTGCCGACCACATCGGTATCGATGTCGAGGTGGTCAACTTCGCCAAGGAGTACAAGGAGCGCGTATTTGCCGAATTCCTCAAGGAATATCAGGCCGGACGCACGCCGAACCCCGATGTGCTGTGCAACTCAGAGATCAAGTTCCGGGCTTTTCTGGAGCATGCCCTGCGCATGGGTGCCGAGAAGATGGCGACCGGTCATTACGCCGGGGTACGCGAGTTCAACGGCCAGTACCAGTTGCTCAAGGCCGAGGACGGCACCAAGGACCAGAGCTATTTCCTGCATCGGCTCAACCAGCAGCAGCTGTCGAAGACGCTGTTCCCGCTGGCCGATCTCTATAAGCGCGAGGTGCGCAAGATGGCCGAAGCGGCCGGTCTGCACGTCGCGGTCAAGAAAGATTCGACAGGGATCTGCTTCATCGGCGAACGGCCGTTCAAGGAGTTTCTGATGCGCTATCTGCCGCCGAAGAAAGGCGAAATTCGTTGTCTCGATGACGAACGCGTCGTCGGCGAGCATGACGGCCTGACCTTTCATACCATCGGCCAGCGCAAGGGCTTGCACATTGGTGGTACCAAGAGTTATGCCAAGGACGGCGAGCACGACGCCTGGTTTGTCGCGCGCAAGGACATGGCCAGGAACATTCTCTATGTCGTTCAGGGGCATGACCATCCGGCGCTGCTGGCCGATCAGCTCAGCGCTGACCAGCTGTCGTGGGTCTCGAACGAAATGCCCCACACGCACTGGGTTTACGCCGCCAAGACACGTTACCGTCAGGCCGATGCGCCGTGTGAAGTCGAGCAGGTCAACGCTGAAAGCTGCCGGATCCAGTTCGCCGCGCCGCAATGGGCGGTGACGCCGGGGCAGTCGGTGGTGCTCTACGAGAGCCGGGTATGTCTCGGTGGGGGCATCATCGCTTGAGTTCTACTTCAGATTCAATCAGACCATCAGGTTTGCCGCTACGCGCCGTGTTCTGGAGCGTGGCGCTGGCCGCACTGGGTTATCTCGGCCTGTCGCTGTGGGCCGGTTGGCGCGCGGTCGTCGCGGCGGTGGTGCTGGTCGGCCCAGGGGTGATCGGCGGATTGCTTTTACTCTCGCTGGCTAATTACCTGCTGCGCTTTCTGCGCTGGGCGCGCTACCTGACTTTGCTCGATGCGCCAGTCGGCTGGCGTATCAATCTCCAGGCCTATTTCTCCGGCTTTGCCCTGACCACCAGTCCAGGCAAGCTCGGTGAAATGCTGCGTTCGGTGCTGCTCAAGCCGCACGGCGTTCCACCGGCGGCCAGCATTGCCGCCTTCTTTGCCGAGCGCGCCAGCGACCTGCTGTCGATTCTCGTCCTGACGGCGATTGGGCTATGGCAATACGCGCCCGCTCGGCCTGTCGTCGGGCTGGCGCTGGCGGCGGTCGTTGCCGCACTCCTGCTGGTGCAGTGGACGGCGCTGATTACGGCGATTGACCGTTGGGCGTTGGCAAAGCACAACAGGAAGTGGGCGAAAGTCATTGTCCGCTTGTGCGAGATCGTTTTGCACTTTCGCCGCTGCTTTACTTTCTCGGCGATGTCGATGGGACTGCTCGTCGGCGTGGTCGCCTGGTTTGCCGAAGGCTTCGGCTTCTGGTGGCTGCTCACGGCGCTCGGTCACCCTTTGCCGATGTCGACGGCGGTGTTCATTTACGCCTTTGCCATGCTGGTCGGCGGGATTTCGTTCCTGCCCGGTGGGTTGGGAAGCAGCGAAGCGGTAATGATCGGCCTGCTGGCGCTGAACGGTTTTCCCGAGGCGGCAGCGGTCACGGCCACCCTGATTTGCCGTCTGGCCACGCTGTGGTTTGCCGTCGGTCTGGGCGCCGGGTTCCTGGTGAGGTCTCGCTGATGGCCTTGAAATCCTGGGGGCAACTGCCGACGACGCCGGCGTTGAAAGAACGCTGGTGGACTGATCGGGCTGCTGTCTTGCCCGCCGGCGAGCATAGTCTGCTGGGCTACGGCAACGGGCGCAGCTACGGCGATGTCGGTCTCAACAGCACGGGAACCCTACTGCATACGCGCGGCATGGATCGGTTTATCGCCTTTGATGAAGCGAGTGGTGTGCTGACCTGCGAGGCCGGCGTGCTGCTCTCGGAAATTCTCGACGTCTTTGTGCCGCGCGGCTGGTTTCTGCCGGTGACGCCGGGAACGCGTTTCGTCACCGTCGGCGGAGCCATCGCCAACGACGTGCATAGCAAGAATCACCATGGCGCCGGGACCTTTGGCTGCCATGTGCGGTGCTTTGAACTGCTGCGCTCGGACGGTTCCCGGCGCCTCTGCTCTGCTGAAGAAAATGCCGACTGGTTTGCCGCCAGCATCGGCGGTCTTGGTCTGACGGGCCTGATCACCTGGGTCGAGATGGCGTTGAAACCGATTCCCGGGGTCGGTATCGCGGTCGAGAACACCCGCTTCAACGGGCTGGACGAGTTCTTTGCGCTCAATGCCGAAGCCGAAGCGAAACACGAATACACCGTCGCCTGGATCGACTGTCTGGCTTCACGGCCGCGCGGTATCTTCATGGCCGGCGATCATGCGCCGGACGGCGGTTTTGAGCGTGTGGTGAAAAAGCCGCTCGGCGTGCCGCTGACGCCGCCGATTTCGCTGGTTAACGGGTTGTCGCTCAGCGCCTTCAATCAGGCGTATTTCCATCGTCCCTTGCCGACCCGGCAGCGGGTCGATTTCGCGCCCTTCTTCTACCCGCTCGACGGGGTGCTCGACTGGAACCGAATCTATGGTCGTCAGGGCTTTTTCCAGTATCAGTTCGTCATTCCGCTGGCCGCACGCGATGCTCTCGACGACATTATGAGCTGCATCGCGGCGAGCGGGCAGGGCTCGTTCCTGGCAGTGCTAAAAACCTTTGGCGACAAGCCGAGTCCGGGGCTGCTGTCTTTCCCGATGCCGGGAATGACGCTGGCCCTGGATTTTCCCAACCGGGGTGCGCCGACGCTGGCGTTGTTCGAGCATCTTGACAGCATCGTCGACGCCGCCGGAGGTCGCCTCTATGCGGCCAAGGATGCGCGCATGAGCGGAGAATTTTTCCGCCGCAGCTATCCGCGTCTGAACGATTTCATGATCTATATCGATCCGAAATTTTCCTCGGATTTCGCACGGCGCGTGCTTGTGTAGAATGAGTTTGAAAATCGATCAACCACAACGAACACAACGGGCACGACGAAATGATTTAGACGAAAAAATTCTTTCCACTCGCCGGGCTTTCAGCAATGCGCATTTGCTCATTGGAATTCGTTGTGTCCGTTGTGCCCGTTGTGGTTAACCCTTCTTCTGAAAAAGAATAACTATGCAAAAAATTCTGATTATCGGTGCGACCTCGGCGATTGCCGAAGCCACCGCGAGGCTATGGGCTGAGCGCGGCGCGGCGCTGTTTCTGGTCGGGCGCAAGGCTGAGCGGCTCGAGATCATCGCCGCTGATTTACGGGTGCGCGGCGCGGCGTCGGTCAGTTCTCTGGCGATAGACGTGTGCGACACCACGGCGCAAGCTGCCATGCTCGAGGCAGTTGCGGCGGCTCTGGGCGGTCTCGATGTGGCGCTGATCGCGCACGGTTCCTTGCCCGACCAGAAAGCCTGTGAAGCTTCGGTGGAGATGACGATGCGTGAAATCGACATCAACGCGCTGTCGGTGATTGCGCTGGCGACGCAGCTGGGCGGACGTTTTGAAGCCCAGGGCTCGGGGAGTCTGGCGGTCATCAGTTCGGTCGCCGGGGATAGAGGGCGGCAGAGCAATTACGTCTACGGCGCGGCCAAGGGCATGATTAGCCTCTTCCTGCAAGGACTGCGTAACCGGCTGGCGAAAAAAGGCGTGCAGGTGCTGACCATCAAGCCGGGTTTTGTCGATACGCCGATGACTGCCGCTTTCCCCAAAGGGGCGTTGTGGGCCAAGCCAGAAGCCATTGCCCGAGGTATCGTAAAGGCCATCGACGGCGGGCGCGATGAAGTCTATTTGCCGGGTTTCTGGCGCGTGATCATGTTGCTAATTCGCCACATCCCGGAGCGGTTTTTCAAGAAAATGTCGCTGTAAAGGCCATTGCTGCGTTACAACAAGTTGCAAAGTGTCGACAATGCCATGGTTGCCCGCGCAATCAGATTGTCGAGTACGAGAGACGTCCGAGTTAATCAAATCGTGCTCTTCGGACCTGTCAAATTTCTGCTTTCAACCGGAATGTTTTGCTTTCTAAAATTCATCTGCCCATAGGGACCCGTAATGAAGTCAAACGTTGTGAAAAATCTAGCTGTGTTTTCCGCTCTCGCCTCACTTGGAATGGCAGCACATGCCTTGGAGTGGAGTGATACCTCGGTCGGCTACCGCTACGGTACCCAATTTGCCGAGCCCTTTGTTGCCGACAAGATCGCCAAGAATATTCTCAGCCTGACCCACGTCAATGGCTACAAGTACGGATCGAATTTCTTCACTGTCGATTACCTGCTGGCCGACAGCAAAGATCCGCGCACTGCCGGTTCGAAGAGCGGCTCGGATGAGTTCTATGCGGTTTACCGGCATACTCTGGACATCGGAAAAGTGTCCGGCAAAGACCTGAAGGTTGGCCCGATTCGCGGCTTTGGCGTGACCGCCGGATTTGACTGGAATACCAAGAATGACGCCGGCTACAACTCGCGCAAGCGCATGCTGGTTGCCGGCCCGACGCTGATGATGGATGTCCCGGGCTTCCTGAATATCAGCGTGCTGGCGCTGTGGGAAAGCAACGCGCCCTACAACGATTACAGCAAGGTCAAAACCTCACGTTATAGCTATGATACTCACCCGGCGCTGGACTTGAACTGGGGTATTCCGTTCTCGATCGGGTCGATGCCATTGTCTTTTGAAGGCTATGCCCTGCACATCGCGTCCAAGGGCAAGAACGAATTTGGCGGTAATACTGCAGCTGAAACCAATATCGACATGAAGCTGATGTACGACGCCAGCGCACTCGTTGGCGCCAGCAAAAAATCGTTCAAGGTCGGCGTTGGTTACCAGTACTGGAAAAACAAGTTCGGTAACGATACCACTGGTTCTGCCGGGCAGGGCGCTACGGCCAGAACGCCGATGGTGCGTGCGGAATACCATTTCTGATGAGTATCTGATCTGACCCGCAACGGGTCGGAGCCTGAAATAAGCAGAGGGCTATCGGTGCATTACCGATAGCCCTCTTTCATTGTTTCACCGCGACTCAACTGTATTCGAAAAAGCCTTTCCCGGTCTTGCGGCCCAGATAGCCGGCTTCGACCATTTCAATCAGCAAGGGCGCAGGACGGTATTTGGGGTCATTGAAGCCTGCGTAGAGGACCTGCATGATCGCCAGTTCGACGTCCAGGCCGATCAGGTCGCCCAGCGCCAGCGGGCCGAGCGGATGGTTGGCGCCGAGTTTCATCGCGTCGTCAATTTCGGCCGCGGTAGCTAGCCCCTCGGAGAGCGCAAAAATGGCCTCGTTGATCATCGGGCAGAGCATGCGGTTGACTGCAAAGCCGGGGCTGTTTTTGATTTTGACCGGGGTTTTTCCGATTCGCCGTGCGATTTCTTCGGTCGCCGCCTGAGTGCTCTCGGCGGTTTGCAGGCCGCTGATGATTTCGACCAGCGCCATCATCGGAACCGGGTTGAAGAAATGCAGGCCGATGACGTTCTGCGGGCGCTGGGTCGCCGCCGCCAGTTTGGTAATCGAGATCGATGAGGTATTGCTGGCGAGAATGGCGCCAGGCTTGGCCAGTTCATCGAGCTGGCGGAAGATTTTAAGCTTGAGCGTCTCATTCTCGGTTGCTGCCTCGATGATCAGATCGCAATCACTGACGGCGGCCATGTCCGTGCTGGTGGTGATTCTGGCCAGTGCGGTCGCTTTTTGCTCGGCGCTCAGCTTCTCTTTCTTGATCAGCCGGTCGAGGCTGCCGGTAATGGTCGCCAGACCGCGTTGTACGGCCGTGTCGGCGATGTCAGTCATCACCACATCCACTCCGGATAAGGCGAAAGCCTGAGCGATTCCATTGCCCATGGTTCCTGCGCCTACGATGCCTACTTTTTGGATGGTCATGTTCTATACCTCTCTGCAGATGTGACAGTAATAAATATCAAGTCGTCCGCCGAGGCCAGCCCAAAAAACATGGTTTGAAAATTGTCCGTGGCGAAAAACCACGTCGTGGGGCGGGCTGTCGGCCGATGAGCCTTCGTAAATATGCTTTTTTGATGCTACAGAAGACATCGTATGAAGTAAATATGACTTTGGTGAAGGGTCATCCATCCGACTTAGAGTCGATCGCCTGAGGTTGACGAAAGGGCCTGCCCAAATGCACAAAGAGCCGCAACAGGCGGCTCTTTGTAGGCGACTTTTGCGAGGCGTCTGTCAGCCTTGCGGAATGGTCTCGGCAAAGGACGGGCGCAGCATCAGCTTGTCGTAGATACGAGCCAGATTGGGAAAACTTTCTTGCCAGACGATCTCGGGAAAACGGAAGACCAGGTAACCCAGCGCACAGCCGGTACAGACGTCAGCCAGCGAGAAATGCGTGCCCATGCACCAGCTGCTTTCACCCAGTTCGGCCGACATGTATTCTAGGCCGCGCATGACTTTGTCGTGCTGACGCGCAATCCACTCGGGGCTTTGTTGTGCTTCAGGACGTTTTTTCTCGAGAACGATCAGCGCCGCTGCATCGCAAATGCCGTCAGCGACAGCGCCCCAACGCTTGACTTCCGAGCGTTCACGGTTGGATTCGGGCATCAGCTTGTTGTTCGGAGCGACACTGTCGATATGCTCAACGATAACTCGCGAGTCGAACAGTATGGTCGAGTCGTCGAGGATCAGCACCGGCACCTTGCCCAGAGGGTTGATGTCAGGAATTTTGGAATCAGTTACCCAGGGCGAGTCCAACTCAAACTCGTAATCGATTTTCTTTTCAGCAAGAACTATACGTACTTTGCGGACGTAGGGACTGGTCAGTGATCCTATAAGCTTCATTTGCTTCCTGCTCGTTGAGAATTGCTAAGATTATAGCATTCCTGATGCAATCGATTTGCTGGAGCTTTTACCGGGCGGGTAAAATAGCAACACTTCAGTCAAGGATCAGCCTAATGTCTTACTACAACCTTACCGCCCTTTCTCCTCTCGATGGTCGTTATGCGGCCAAGCTGGATGCCTTGCGTCCACAGTTTTCGGAATATGGCTTGATTCATCGTCGCTTGCAGGTTGAAATTGAGTGGCTCAAGGCCTTGGCCGCAGAACCCCATTTTTCCGAGATCCCGGCGTTTAGCGCCGCCACGTTGGCGGTTCTCGATGCCCTGGTGACCGACTTCCAGCCGCAACACGCGGCCGAAATCAAGGAGATCGAAGCGGTCACCAACCACGATGTGAAGGCACTGGAATACTGGATCAAGAAAAAGCTGGCCGATAATCCGGAGGTGATGCAGGTCTCCGAGTTCATTCACTTTGCCTGTACCTCCGAGGATATCAATAATCTGTCGCATGCCCTGATGCTTAACGCCGCGCGCCAGGACGTCATGCTGCCGCTGCTCGATCGGGTGATTGCCCGTCTGCGCGATCTGGCGCACGAGCATGCCGCTCTGCCAATGATGTCACGGACGCACGGCCAGCCGGCGACGCCAACGACCCTCGGCAAGGAAATGGCCAATGTGGTCTATCGCCTTGACCGGGCGCGCGTGCGCATTGCCGATGTCAGCCTGCTCGGCAAGATCAACGGTGCTGTCGGTAACTACAATGCGCATCTGTCGGCCTACGCGGATTTTGACTGGGAGGCTTTTGCCCGGCGCTTTGTCGAGGGTCTTGGACTTGAATTCAATCCCTACACCATCCAGATCGAACCGCACGACGCCATGGCCGAGCTGTTTGATGCCTTTGCGCGTACCAATACCATCCTGATCGACCTTGATCGCGACGTCTGGGGCTATATCTCGCTCGGCTTCTTCAAACAGAAACTCAAGGCCGGCGAGATCGGTTCGTCGACCATGCCGCACAAGGTTAATCCGATCGACTTCGAAAACTCGGAGGGTAATCTCGGCCTGGCCAATGCCGTACTCAAGCATCTTTCCGAGAAACTGCCGATTTCACGCTGGCAGCGCGATCTGACCGATTCAACGGTATTGCGCAATATGGGCGTGGCCATGGGCTACACGCTGCTGGCCTACGACTCGTTGCTGCGCGGACTGAACAAGCTCGAAGCCAATGCCGATGGCCTGTGCACCGATCTCGATGCCAACTGGGAAGTGCTGGCTGAGCCGATTCAAACGGTCATGCGTCGCTTCGGGATCGCCAATCCTTACGAAAAGCTCAAGGAACTGACGCGTGGCAACCGCGTTTCGCGCGAAGGGATGAAGGAATTCGTCCAGTCACTGGACATCCCCGAAGCGGCAAAAGAGGCGCTGTTGCAGCTGACGCCGTGGGATTACACAGGCAAGGCTGCAGAGCTCGCCCGCCGGATATGAATCGACTATGACGCAAGGAACTGAAGCTGTGACCACGTTTGCTGAACACCTGAAAAAAATGCCGGGAATTTCGCACTTGGCGGCGATCAATCTGCTCGATGCCGAAGGGAATGTGCTGGTGGCTATCGAGAATAAGCCCGGAAGTCAGGGCTCACTGGCGGTATATAACCATCTGGCGCAGACCTTTGGCGCCATTACCCCCGACGCGGCGCGCAAGGGGCTGGATCTGTTTGCCGAGCACGCCGAGGATGCGCGAGCGCATCCGGGAAAACACCCGAATATCGATCGCCTGCTGGAGCTCATTGAACAGAAAAAGACCCTGCGTATTAAGCATGTGTTTGCGGTATAAAGAGCCTGTTCAGAAGGTGTAGTGGGCCGCGCCGGTCCTTTGCGGGATGCATGCTAAGGGTACTTCCTTCGGGCCGCACACGACAATGCGCACGCATCTGCCTGGCCCTCCGGGTTGCTGATCCGGGCGGCGTCTGCGGCGTTGCTCCGCTGGCCCATGGAATAACCATGGGTGGCGCGTCGCGCCTTGCATCCATCCACCCGGATCAGCAACGCGACCGACGATACCTGCTGAACAAGCTCTTGCACCGAACTTTTTGTGGGTATCTGCTGACTAAGTCGTAGCACTACCATTATCAGGTCTGTTGCAGCCCCCATGTGTCTGGAATAACGGTTTGTGACAGCATCATCAATCACAACGGAGAGATAAGCATGAAGAAAATTGCTACCGCACTCGTACTAGTCAGCTTGGCCGGCGCTGTTTTTGCCCAGCAAGCGGTCAAGCCTGAAGATATGATCAAATACCGCAAGGCCGGGTACAGCTTCATGTCGTGGAATATGACCAAGATTAAGAACAATCTTGACGGCAACTTCAACAAGGATCAGGTCATTGCGGCGGCTAATGTCGTTGCCGCGACGGCTAATTCCGGCATGGGCGCGCTATTCGGACCCGGATCAGAGAAGGAAGTTGGCGGACAGAAGACGCGCGTCAAGGCAGAGTTCTTCGAGCAGCCGGACAAGGTCAAGGAAGCGGCGGTCAATTTTAACCGGGAAGCCAACGAGTTGGCCAAGGTCGCGGCAACCGGCGACATGGCAGCGATCAAGGCGCAGTTCGGCAAGACTGGCGGAACCTGCAAAGCCTGCCACGATCAGTTTCGTAACGACTGATCTGCATTAGTTTTGTCCATGAAAAAGCCGCCTGTGGGCGGCTTTTTCATGGGGTTGTCAGGCGATCAGTAGAAGGTCTTGACGATCAGCCAGCCCACTCCGCAACCGGTACCCACGCCGATCAGACCGGGAATGATGAAGCTGTGGTTGATGACGTACTTGCCGATGCGTGTCGTTCCGGAACGGTCAAAGCCGATACAGGCCAGATCGCTGGCGTAGGTCGGCAGGATGAAGTAACCGTAACAAGCTGGGAGGAAAGCCATCATGACTTTCGGATCGACACCAATGCTGACCGCCATTGGGGCAATCGCCACAATCGCTGCCGCCTGGCTGTTCACGAATTTTGAGGTGATGAACAAAACGATGGCGTAGGTCCAGGGGTAGACGGTCACCACGCCTTGCAGGGATTTTTTAAGCAACTCAAAGTTGGCTTCAAAAACGGTATCGGCCATCCAGGCGACGCCGAAAATCGAAATCACAGCAACCATACCGGCCTTGAAAACCGTTCCGTTCGGGATGTCCTGCGGCTTGACCTTGCAGATCATCAGGATCAGCGCGCCGGCACTGAGCATCATGATCTGGATCACCAGATTCATCGACAGCGGCTTGGCTTTGCCGACCGCACCCAACACTGGGCGCAGACCTTCAAAGGCACCGAGCAGAACCACGGCAGCAATGGCGGCAAAGAAGATTCCGGTCGCCCAGTAGGCTTCTTTCGGGAAGACCTTGTCGAGCAGGGTGGCGGTTTCGCCGTAGATGTATTCCTTTTGCACTGGATCCTGGATGCGCGCCTGGAATTCAGCATCCTTGTCCAGATCCTTGCCGCGATGCATGCTCCACAACGCGGCCACAATGACGCCACAGAGGGTGGCCGGCATGCCAATGGAGAGCAGTTGGAGAATATTGATGGAAAAGTTGGGCGCCTTGCTGAGAATGGCGACCATCGAAACGATGGCGACGGACACCGGCGAGGCGCAGATGCCGATCTGCGAGGCAATCGAGGCCACGGCCATCGGACGCTCCGGGCGGATGCCCTTCTTGATGGCAATGTCGTAAATGATCGGGAACATGGTGTACACCACGTGGCCGGTACCGCACATCACGGTCAGGGTCCAGGTGGTTAGCGGCGCCAGCAGGGTGATCTGGTTGGGGTGTTTGCGCAGGATTTTTTCGGCAAAACGCATCATCACGTTCAGACCGCCGGCCGACTGCAGGACCGAGGCACAGCCGAGTACTGACATAATGGTCAGCAAGACATCAATCGGTGGTTTGCCAGGCGGGAGGTGGAAAACGAAGGCGAATAACAGAACACCAATACCGCTGACCAGACCCAGACCGAAACCGCCGTAGCGTGTTCCGACCAGCAGACAGGCCAGTATGATGACGAATTCCATCACGAGGTTGTAATCCATTGTGCATCCTCCCTAAAGTTGAAACGACTAACTATGGTTTTATTATTTTTATTTATCTTTCGATTGTATGCGAGGTGAACGCTATTGGGCAACCGCTGCTTTGATGAGGGAGCTAGTTACCAGGCCGCAGCGGGAGGCGTTTCTGCCGGGGGCGGCTGCGCTATCCATGCCCCCGAAGCACCATAGACCGCCGCAGCGGCGATGGACAGAGCGACTGCCAGGGCGATCAGGCTGCCACCGGTAGTCGATTGGGCCTGACCTTTCTCGACTTCCTTCCAGCCGGTCAGCATCGGCGTGATCAGGTTGTCCTTCTTGACGTGGGTGTAGAAGGCAATGGCCGCAAGGTGCAGAACAATCAGCGAAATCAGGATTCCGACCGTAAATTCGTGCACACCGCTCAGCGAGTCGCTGAGCGATTTGGCGATCAGACTGGAAAGAGGTCCGTTGAAGGCAATGTCGTCATTGCTGAACAGGCCGGTAGCCAGTTGCAGACTGATCAGTGCCAGCAGGCCGAAGACCGAGAACGCACCGAGCGGGTTGTGGCCAACGCCGTGCCACTCGCCTTTGAGATAGGCGCGAAGTGATGCGGGCGACGGAAAAAAACTAGCAAAGCGGGCAGTGCTTGAGCCTACGACGCCCCAGATGATGCGGAAAACGATCAGGCCGACAAGAGCCAGGCCGATCCGGCCGTGCCAATCGATGGCTCCGCCGCCGACTTCGCCGGTAATAATTGCCGCGGCGACGAGAATCACCAGCAGCCAGTGAAAGAGCCGTGTGGGCAGGTCCCAGACCTTGATACGATTGAGGCTCATTGGAATTCTCCTAACGTTACATTAAAAGTAATACGGGCACCGATCAGGTGCCCGCAGAAGTGTTAAACAGAATTGGGCCGCAGTTAGACGACCGCACCATCATCATTGGCGCCTTCGATTTTCTTTTTCGGCTGGATGAAGTGCTCGCGCGAAACACCGAGCCACATCACCAGCGGGCTGGCGACCAGCACCGACGAGTAGATGCCAAAACAGATGCCGATGGTCAGTGCCAGGGCAAAGTAATGCAGGGTTTCACCACCGAACAGCAGCATCGACAGGACCATCAGCTGCGTACAACCGTGGGTGATGATGGTGCGTGAGATGGTGCTGGTGATGGCGTGGTCAAGGACTTGCGGAGTCGTCAGGCCGCGGACCTTCTTGAACGTTTCGCGAACCCGGTCAAAGACCACCACCGATTCATTGACCGAATAGCCCAGCACCGCAAGGACGGCGGCGAGGACGGAGAGCGAGAACTCCCACTGGAAGAAGGCGAAGAAACCAAGAATGATGATCACGTCGTGCAGATTGGCAATGATCGCCGAAACCGAGAAACGCCATTCGAAACGGAATGCCAGATAGATGACGATGCCGACAATGACCAGCAGCAGCGCCAAGGCTCCATTTTCAGCGAGCTCCTTGCCGACCTGCGGACCGACGAATTCGACCCGGCGCAGACTGGCTCCGGGCGCTTCGGCGTCGAGCACGGCCATCACTGACTCGCCGATCTTGGCGGAGTTCTGCTCGCTCTTCAGCGGCAGGCGAATCATCACGTCGCGGCTGGAACCGAAATTCTGCACGGTGATGTCGGAGTATCCGGCCTTGCTCAGGCCGTCGCGAATCTGTTCCAGCTTGGCGGCTTGCGCATAGTTGACTTCGACCAGCGTGCCGCCGGTGAATTCGACCGAAAAATGCAGACCGCGGCTGAATAGAAAGAAGACGGCAAAGAGGAAGGTCAACAGCGAAATGACATTGAATACCAATGCATGACGCATGAACGGAATGTCTTTTTTGATGCGGAAAAATTCCATTTTCGGTCGTCCTTATTTCGTGACCACGGCGTGGCTTGTCGCCGAACCCGGCTTCCAGATCTGGCCAATGGCCAGCGATTCGAGCTTGCGGCGGCGGCCGTAGATCAGGTTGATCATCGCGCGCGAGACCACCACGGCCGAGAACAGCGAGGTCAGGATGCCAAGGCAATGTACTACGGCGAAACCACGAACCGGACCTGAGCCAAAAACCAGCAGGGCGATACCGGCGATCAGGGTGGTGATGTTCGAGTCGAGAATGGTGCCAAAGGCGCGTTCGTAACCGGTGCTGATCGCCGCTTGCGGTGTCGATCCGTTGCGCAGTTCCTCGCGGATGCGTTCGTTGATCAGCACGTTGGCGTCGATGGCCATGCCTAGCGCCAAGGCGATAGCGGCGATGCCGGGCAGGGTCAGCGTGGCTTGCAGCATGGAGAGCAGCGCAATCAGGAAGAGCAGGTTGCAACCCAGGGCGATTACCGAGACCAAGCCGAACAACATGTAATAGAGCATCATGAAGCCAGCAATGGCAGCAAAGCCCCACATTGTTGAGTGGAATCCCTTCTGGATGTTATCGGCACCGAGGCTTGGGCCGATGGTGCGTTCTTCAATGATTTCCATCGGCGCAGCGAGCGATCCGGCACGCAGAAGCAGAGCCGTATCGTTGGCTTCGGTGGTGCTCATGCTGCCGGAAATCTGCACGCGTCCGCCGCCGATTTCGGTACGGATGACCGGAGCAGTAACGACTTCGCCCTTGCCCTTTTCGATGAGCAGGATGGCCATGCGCTTGCCGACGTTTTCGCGGGTGATTTCCTTGAATAGTCGTGATCCGGCCGAGTCGAGACTCAAATGCACAGCCGGCTCCTGCGTCTGATTGTCGAAGCCGGGCTGGGCGTCTGTCAGCCGGTCGCCGGTCAGTACGACCTGCTTCTTGACTAGCAACGGGCGGCCGCCGCGTTCGACGTAAAGTTCGGTGCCAAACGGAACCTGGCCGGCCTGAGCGGCTTCGAGTCCGCCGGGGCTGTCGTCAACCATGCGGATTTCCAGCGTTGCGGTGCGTCCGAGAATATCCTTGGCCTTGGCCGTATCCTGCACGCCGGGCAACTGCACGACGATGCGGTCGGCGCCTTGCTGGGCGATGACCGGCTCGGCGACGCCGAGTTCGTTGATCCGGTTGTGCAGGGTACCCATGTTCTGCTTGATGGCAAATTCCTGCAGGCGCTTGATGGCCGTTGGCTTCAGCGTGGCGGAAAGGCGCAGGTCGTTGCTTTCGCCCTGGTCGGCGAGTTGCAGATCAGGCTGATTGGTTTCCAGAATGAAGCGTGCCTTGCCGCGTGTTTCGTCGTCGCGAAAACGAATGACAATGCGCTCGCCGTCGCGGTTGATTCCGCCGTGGCGAATGTTCTTGTCGCGCATCAGGCTGCGCAGGTCGGCGGCCATCGAATCCAGGCGCTTGGTTGTCGCCCCCTTCATGTCCACCTGCAGCAGGAAATGTACGCCGCCGCGCAGGTCGAGGCCGAGGTACATCGGCAACGCATGCAGTTTGGTCAGCCATTGCGGTGAGCTCGAAAGCAGATTCAGCGCGACGACATAATGCGGATCGTTGGCGTCCGGATTGAACTGCTTTTCGAGCAGGTCCTTGGCCTTGAGTTGGGTGTCTGTGTCTTTCAAGCGGACCTTGACGCCATTGGTGTCAAGAAATATTCCGTTGTTTTCCACTCCGGCGGTCTTGAGCGTGCTTTCGACACGATCCAGTGTTTTGATATCGACCTTGAACGTGGTCTTGGTACTGGAAAGCTGAACGGCCGGTGACTCACCAAAGAAATTAGGCAAGGTATAGATGAAGCCGATCACCAGCGCAAAAGCGACGATGACGTATTTCCAGAGAGGATAGCGGTTCATTTTTTAGTGAGGAATGAGGGGTGAGGGGTGAGGAGTAAGCGTGAGGAGCGGGAGAGATTCTCCTCACTCTTCACGCCTCACAACTCACAGGCTTTTAAGCGTTCCCTTGGGCAGAACCACGGTAATCGCTGCTTTCTGCATCTGGATCTCGACGTTTTCGGCGATGGCCACGGTAATGAAGTCGTCACCGACCTTGGTCACACGACCGGCGATGCCACCACCGGTGATCACTTCGTCGCCCTTGCCCAGTGCCTCGACCATGGCCTTGTGGGCCTTGGCCTTTTTCTGTTGCGGGCGGATCATGAGGAAGTAAAAGACCGCGAACATGGCGATCATGATGAAAATCTGCTCGTAACCACCACCGGTGGCAGCGGCGGTTTGCGCGTGGGCATTGCTGATCAGCACATTAGTCTCCTGATAAATAACACAAAAAGGGGTAACCCCGAAAATTAGCGGGCTATTGTATCACTCCGGCTCGTCCGGAATGGAAGCGGCTGACGGTTTCATTCAGCGTGCCGGTGGTGATGGCTTCGCGCAGCTCGCGCATGAGCACTTGATAGTAGTGCAGGTTGTGGATGGTATTGAGTTGGGCGCCGAGAATTTCGCCAATCCGGTGCAAGTGATGCAGGTAGGCGCGGGAGAAATTGCGGCAGGTATAGCAGTCGCAACTTTCGTCGAGCGGACGCGTGTCCAGTTTGTACTGGGCGTTCTTGATCTTGATGTCGCCGTAGCGGGTAAACAGGTGTCCATTGCGTGCGTTGCGCGTCGGCATCACGCAGTCGAACATGTCGATGCCGTTTTGCACGCCATTGACCAAGTCTTCCGGGGTGCCGACGCCCATCAGGTAACGCGGCTTGTGTTGCGGCAGGCGTGGAGCGGTGTGGGCGAGAATGCGCGCCATTTCGTCCTTGGGTTCGCCGACCGAGAGGCCGCCGATGGCCATGCCGTCGAAACCGATGTCGCACAGCCCCGCCAGCGATTCGTCGCGCAGGTCCTCGTGCATGCCGCCCTGAACGATGCCGAACAGGGCGTTGCGGTTTTCCAGGCGCTGGTGTTCATCGTGCGAGCGTTGCGCCCAGCGCAGCGACAGGCGCATTGATTCGGCGGCCGTGGCATGGTCGGCGGGGTAGGGCGTGCATTCATCAAAGATCATGACGATGTCCGAGTTCAGCGTGTGCTGGATCTGCATCGAGACTTCCGGCGTCAGGAACAGCTTGTCGCCGTTGATCGGTGAGGAAAACTTGACGCCCTCCTCGGTGATCTTGCGCAACGCGCCGAGTGAAAAGACCTGAAAACCGCCTGAATCAGTGAGGATCGGCTTGTCCCAGCCCATGAAGCGGTGCAGTCCGTTGTGCGCAGCGATGACTTCCAGCCCCGGGCGCAGCCACAGGTGGAAGGTGTTGCCGAGACAGATCTGTGCGCCGATTTCATTGAGGTCGCGCGGGGTCATGGCCTTGACTGTGCCATAGGTGCCGACCGGCATGAATACCGGGGTTTCGACGGTGCCGTGGGCCAGGGTCAGACGGCCGCGACGGGCTTGTCCGTCGGTAGTGAGGAGTTCAAATTGCATGCAGAGTGCTTTCGGTTATTCAGTCATTGTAATTAACCACAACGAACACAACGGGCACAACGAAAATCCCTGTGCGATATTTTGAATTTGCTTTCGTTGTGGCCGTTGTGCACGTTGTGGTTTAACAGCTTTGTTTCTCAAGCAGCATGGCATCGCCGTAGCTGAAAAAGCGATAACCGCTGGCGATGGCGTGGGCGTAGGCGCGGCGGATGGGTTCTGATCCGGCGAAGGCCGAAACCAGCATCAGCAGGGTGGATTTGGGCAGGTGAAAGTTGGTGATCAGCCGGTCGACGACGCGAAACTCGTAACCCGGCGTAATAAAGATATCGGTTTCGGCCGGCCCGGCCTTCAATTCTCCGTTTTGTGCTGCCGCTTCCAGGGCGCGCAAGCTGGTCGTTCCCACCGCGGTAACGCGGCCCCCGCGCGCTCGGGTGCGGGCAATGGCATCAATGGTGGCTGGCGGAATGTCGAAGCGTTCCGAATGCATACGGTGCTCGGCCAGGTTATGTACGCGCACCGGCTGGAAGGTTCCCGCACCAACATGCAGGGTCAGCCAGGCGAGTTCGACACCCTGCGCCTTAAATTCGGCCAGCAGCGCGTTGTCAAAATGCAGCCCGGCGGTGGGTGCGGCAACGGCGCCGAGATGGCGGGCGTAGACAGTCTGGTAACGCGTCTCGTCGTCGCTTTCCGGCGAGTGGGTAATATAGGGCGGCAATGGCAGATGGCCATGCTCGTCGATCAGCGCGTAGAGATCGCCGTCTCCGGCCAGTTCAAGGGCAAAGAATTCATTATGCTCGCCGGTGCGGCCGCTGACCGTCAGCGTGAAAGCGTTCTCGAGAACGATCCGGCTGCCCGGCTTGGGCGACTTGCTGGCGCGGATCTGGGCCACGGCATGGTGGTTATCGACAATGCGCTCGATCATCACTTCGATCTGGCCGCCGCTTTCCTTTTGTCCGAGCAGCCGCGCCTTGACCACGCGGGTGTCGTTGAAAACGAGCAGGTCACCGGGGCCGACGAGTTGTAAGAGCTCGATGAGTTGGCGGTCATGCAGCGCGTTTTCCGCGACGTGCAGCAGCCGGCTGGCGGTGCGTTCGGGTGCTGGATGCTGGGCGATCAGGCCGGGCGGAAGTTCAAAATCAAAGTCGTCGAGAGTGAGCATGAAGGAAATAGTTGGCTAAGCCGCTTGTCGGTTGGGCGTGAATCGAGGATAATTCGGCCTCCTTCGGTTCGTCTCCTACGAACCGACTGCCCCGATGGCGGAATCGGTAGACGCACTGGATTCAAAATCCAGCGCCGCAAGGCGTGCCAGTTCGACTCTGGCTCGGGGCACCAATAATCTCAATGAGCCACAAAATCTGGCGTTCACAAAGCGCCGGATTATAGCACGCAGGTGGCCTGACGGCCTCTATTGTGGTCTGTTTGCGAGTTATTACGCTTGCGCAAGCTCGGGCGTTGCTTCGGCCATGATCCGCACCCGGGGCAGTGTTACGCGGAACGTCGTTCCTTTACCCAGTTCGCTACGGACTTCCATCCTCCCGTGGTGTCGCTTGACGATGCCGTAGGCCAGTGAGAGGCCAAGGCCGGTGCCTTTGCCGACCGGTTTGGTGGTGAAGAAGGGGTCGAAAATTTTGCCCAGGTGCTCGGGATTGATTCCAGAGCCGGTATCGGCGACATCGATCCAGACATTTTTTTCATCAAAGCCGGTACGCAGGGTAATCGTGCCGCGTTCATCGATGGCCTGCGCGGCATTGACCAGCAGGTTGAGGAAGACCTGGTTGAGTTGCGAAACGATGCAATCGATTTCGGGTAGGCCGGCGAATTCCTTGATTACTTCGGCCTTGTATTTGATCTCGTTATTGACGATGTTGAGCGTGCTTTCCAGCCCGGTTTCAAGGTTGGCGTATTGCCATTCGGCGGTATCAACGCGCGAAAAATCCTTGAGGTTGTCGACAATCTTCTTGACCCGGTGCACGCCGTCGAGCGACTCGTTGATCAGATTGACGATGTCTTCCTGCAGAAAATCCAGGTCGGCGGCTGATTTGGCCTGCTTGATGGCGGCCAGCAATTCGGGATGCTCGGCCAGTGCCGGTTCGGCATCCTGGTAAGTGGCGAGGACCTTGAGCAGATCCTCGACTTGTCCCTTGAGCGATCCCAGGTTGGAGTTGATAAAGCCGATCGGATTGTTGATTTCATGCGCCACCCCGGCTGCCAGCTGACCGACCGAGGCCAGCTTCTCGGACTGCATGACCTGGATCTGGGCCTCTTCCAGATCCGTTTCATTACGCTGGATCTCATCGAGAAGCGTGTTGAAAGATTGCGCCAGCTGGCCGATTTCATCTTTCCTGCGGTCGTCCAGGCGCTGCTTTCGGTCAGCATCGGGCTGCGCCAGTTCGTTCAGTTTGCGGGCAAAGCCTTCAATTGGCCGGGCAATGCCGCTACCCAGTTTCCAGGATAATGCTGCAGCGAGAAGCAATATAAAAAACACTCCGCTGAGAAAATAATTTCTGAATTGAGTGACCGGAACAAAGGCTTCAGACAACCGATAGTTGGCGGCCAGTATCCAGCCGGTCGATTCCAGGCGCTTGAACGAGGCGAGAAAGCCTATGCCTTTGGAATTGATGGTTTCGCCGGAGCCTTCAAAGCCTTCCAGCGCCTGATCAAAAAGTAGATTGGCTCCCGGCAGGACGTCCTGCTTCATGATGCGCGTACGGTCCGGGTGCATGATCATGGTGCGATCCTGGGCGAAGAGATACAGATAACCCGACGAACCGATGCGGAAGTCGCGCAACCCCTCAAAAATACTGTCTTTTTCCATCAGGTCGATACTGCCACTGATCAGTCCCTTGATCGAACCGTCTTCATTCCGCAGGAGTGCCGTCATCGAAATCACCGGGTTGTCATTTATTGCGGTGACAAAGGGCGCCGAAATCACCGGTTTGAAACTTTTCATGGTGTTGATGAAGTAGTCACGATGGGCGAGAGAGGTTCCATAGAGTTCGGGGTGGGCGGGGGCGGAAGCGATCAGTGTGCCGGCCTTGTCGAGAACGATCATGCTGTGACCGAAGGTGGTCAGCGCGTTGTATTGGCTGTCCAGCCATTTTTGTGTGGCTACAGGGCTGCTCACCACGTCCGCTGGGGAAAAGTTGGCCGCACTGATCAGCGCTTTGTGGGCCACCGTGATCTCATGGTCAAGATCATGCGCGATATTGGTAATCGTGGCGAACTGTTGGTCGACAATCAGTTTTTCAGTGGCGCTCTTGAAATAGACATAGGTTACGGTGGCCATGGCCACCAGCAACACGGCGACAAAAAAGGTAATGGTGGCTACCAGCTTGAACCTGATGCTTCTGGATTTCATGAAGGGTCTCCGGTTTCCACTGGGTTATGGTGTTTTGGCGGGGCTGCTTGATTCACCGCATGATTCTCCGTTGCTCATACTTAAGCGCAGCAGTCAGGTGAGTGTCAAGCCTTATCGAAGTCAATCGCCTCCGTAATGACCGCAAAAAACCCCGTAATTGTCGCAATGGTCGTAGCCAATCCTCAAGGGTATGATCGGAACGTAGGCATTCTAAGACGCCGCGTGAGGAATATCAGCAATGGACAACGCACCCGTTCACAAGTCACTCTGGCCGCCCGCTTTTCCTCAAGTCGGAGCACTGGCGATGAAACGAGGTTTTCTCGGTCAGTGGCTTGCCCTGGGAGGCGTCCTGCTTGCCCTGGGGGGCGTTCTGGCGTTCGACCTGCATGAAGAGCGCCAGGCTGTTGAAGCCCAGGCCGTAGCGCAGCTCTCCCTGGGAGCAAAATCGATTGCCCTAACGACGGAACGCCGCCTGATGGCGATCAACAGCGCTCTGCTTGAGCTGCGCACTAACCTGCCTTACCTGCGCGCGCAGAAAAATGGCGATACTCTGGTCACGAAAGCACTTGAAACCTTTCAGCGCACCGTAAGTGGGACGCGCACAGCGATGATTTACGATGCTCACGGGTCGGTCACCGCCTCAAGCCGAAGCGAACTCGTCGGCATGAATTTCGGGCAGCGCGAGTATTTTCAGAGAGTGCTGAAACAACCCGATCCAGAAACCTTGTATGTCACGCCTCCCTTTGTGACCGAACTCGGTACGTTCACCCTGAATCTGGTGCGCGCAACTTTCGATGCGCGAGGTGAATTCTCCGGTATCGTTTCCGTCGCGCTGGAGCCGGAGTATTTCAAGCCGCCGTTTGCCGCACTGCAATACACCCCGGATGTCGCGGTGGGGCTGATTCACGGTTCCGGCAAGGTACTGCTCTATCTTTCTTCACCGGCCGTTCCGCAAGGTACCGACGTCTCTGACCCCAGCTCGTTTTTTTCGCGGCATATCCGGTCGGGGAAGGAGTCTGGCGTATTTTCCGGAACAGCTCCTGTCTTGCCGGGTGAGCGCCTGGCGGCCACTTACACGATTAATCCTGTGACCTTGTCGATGAGTGCTCCGCTGGTCGTCGTCGTTAGTCAGGAGCTATCCAGTATTCTTGAGCCTTGGAGGAACGATGTCAGAAACCAGTCGGCCTTGTTCATCCTGCTGGTCCTCGTGGCCAGCCTGAGTCTCTTCTTCCATCAATACCGACAGATACGTATCAATCGGTTGATGTTGTTGCAGCAGCGGAAACAGCAGGGTGTCGTCGATCGCTTGCGGCATAGCGAGGAGCGTTTCCGCGCCTTCTTCGACCACGCCATGGTCGGGATGGCGACGACCTCTTTAGAGAAGGGATGGATGCAGGTCAATCCAGCCTTGTGCGCGATGTTGGGCCTCACACAAGAGAACCTGTTGCGCAAGACCTGGGTCGATCTGACGCACCCCGAAGACCTTGCTGCCGACCTCGCACTTTTTGAACGTCTGTTGCGCGATGAAACCGATCAATACTGTATGGAAAAGCGTTTCATCCGTTCTGATGGAACGATCCTTACTTCCTTCATCGCTATCAGTGCCGTCCGCCACCCGGACCGGAGCATCAACTTTATTGCCGCCATTATTGAGGATATCTCCGAACGCAAACTCGGCGAACAAAAACTGGCCAGTGCCTTGCATCTCACCCAGCAGTTTCTCGATAACCTGCCCGGAACCGCCTATGTCAAGGATGAAAACCTGCGGGTACTGATGGCCAATAAAACATTCCAGGATATGCTGGGAATGGATCCGGAGACCCTGCTCGGCAGGAGTAATACGGAACTCTTCCCCGGCGATTTTGGCCGCAAGCTGGATGCAGATGATCGCCGGGTGCTGGAGTTGGGGCACAGTACGGTGATCGATGAAAGTTATGACGGACGTTTCTTCGAATCGATCAAATTCGTCATTCAAGGCGATCAAGGGGAAAAACTTCTGGGTGGTATCACCCTGGATATCACCCAGCGGCAACGGCTGATCGAGCGTCAGAATGCCATGTTGCGAATCAGCGAACTCGGTGGAATGCTGCCCGAGAAAGAGTTTCTCGGGCAGGGGCTGGAAATGATCGAGCGGCTGACCCTGAGCCAGATCGGTTTTGTCCACTTTGTCAACGAGAGCCAAGAGAGCATTGAGCTCGTCACCTGGACACCGGGCGCACTCAAGGGCTGTACGGCGGCCTATGAAAGCCACTACCCACTGGCGGCTGCTGGTATCTGGGCTGACTGCGCTCGTCACAAGACAATAGCAATATTCAACGATTACCCGGCCTATCGGGCGAAAAAAGGGCTGCCGCAAGGGCATGCTCCGCTTCAGCGTCTGCTCACTGTGCCGATTGTCGAAGAAGGCAAGGTGCGCATGATTCTCGGCGTCGGAAACAAAGTGACGGATTACGACGACGTCGATGGTGAGACTACTCTGGTGTTGGGCAATGACCTGTGGCGCATCGTCCGCCGGGTGCGGGTTGAAGCCTCTTTGCACCAGAGGCTGGACGAACTGAATGCGCTTAATGTGCGCCTCGACGAAATCAACAACAAGCTACTCCAGTCGGAGAAACTCGCTTCTCTGGGGCAGTTGGCAGCGGGAGTGGCGCACGAGATCAACAACCCGATTGGCTATGTGTCGTCGAATCTGAATTCGCTATCCGGCTATGTCAATGATTTGCTGGCCATTGGAGCGGCTTACGAGGCGGTCGAGAAGAGTCTGTCCAGCTCCATGCCGCTGGCCTTTCAGCAGGTCAATCAACTGAAAAAGGAAAGCGATTACAGCTTCATCGTCAGCGATATTCGTCACCTGCTTGACGAATCCCGCGAAGGCCTGGAGCGGGTGCGCAAGATCGTTCAGGACCTCAAGGATTTCTCGCGCGTTGGCAGTGCCGGCTGGCAGCGGGCCAATCTCCACCAGGGCCTGGAGAGTACGCTCAATATTGTGTGGAACGAGATCAAGTACAAGGCCGAGGTCGATCGCCAGTATGGTGACTTACCCGAGGTCTATTGCATCCCGTCACAGATCAATCAGGTCTTCATGAACCTGCTGACCAATGCGGCGCAAGCCATCGAAGTACGCGGGCATATCGTGTTGCGTAGCGGCCGAGAGGAACATACGGTCTGGTTTGAGGTTGAAGATGACGGCGGCGGAATTTCTCCGGAGAATCTTACCCATATTTTCGAACCGTTCTATACCACCAAACCGGTGGGACAAGGGACGGGTCTCGGGCTTTCACTCTCCTGGGGCATAATTCAGCGCCATCATGGAAAGGTTGAAGTACGTTCGACGTATGGACAAGGAACCTGCTTCAGAATTACTCTACCGATAGACCAATCACCTGGCATTGAATCAACCGTTGAGAGTATCCCATGAACGATACGACTGAAAAGCAAGCCACACTCCTGCTGGTTGATGATGAACCCGGCATTCTTTCCTCTCTGCGACGGCTTCTGCGGCCCGCCGGCTACCATATTCTGACTGCCGAAAGCGGCAAGGCCGGACTGGAAATCCTTGAGAAAGAAGCCATTGATCTGGTGATTTCCGACATGCGCATGCCGGAAATGGACGGTGCTCACTTTCTCGAACAGGTGCGTCTGCGCTGGCCGGGGACGACACGCATCCTGCTGACCGGTTATGCCGACGTCGGATCGACGATCGAAGCCATCAATCGCGGCGAGATTTACCGCTACATCGCCAAACCGTGGGACGACAACGATCTGACCCTGATCGTCCGCGACGCCCTTGATCGCCGATTGCTGAAGAGCGAGAACTCGCGCCTGCTGACCCTGACGCAAGCCCAGAACGAAGAGTTGAAAGAGCTGAACTCCAGTCTGGAGGACAAGGTCAAGCAGCGCACCTCAGAAATCGAACAGGTGAACAGTTTCCTCAATCTGGCCAACGACAAGCTCAAGCAGAGTTTCCTGGTTTCGATCAAGGTGTTTACCGGACTGATGGAGCTGCGTGGCGGGGTCATGAGTGGGCATTCGCGCCGGGTCGCTGATCTGGCCCGCAAGCTGGCGATCAAACTCGGTCTGTCGGCGCACGAGCAGCAGGACATCTTCTTTGCCGGCTTGCTGCACGATATTGGCAAGATCGGCTTTTCCGATGCCTTGCTGACCAAGCCAGTGTCGCGGATGACCGGCGATGAACTTGGCCATTACCGCAAGCACGTGGTCGCTGGCGAAGCGGCGCTGATGCCGCTGGATGACCTGAAGGAAGTTTCGAAGATCATCCGCTCGCACCATGAGCGCTTCGACGGGCAGGGTTTTCCGGATGGGCTGGAAGGACTGGCGGTCCCCTTTGGTGCGCGCATCCTGAGTATCGTCAATGATTACGACGGCTTGCAGATCGGTACCCTGGCCGAAAAACGCATGAATCCCGAGGAAGCCAAAGCCATGCTGGTGCAGTCGCGCGGCAAGCGCTACGACCCGCAGGTCGTCGATGCCTTCGTGGACCTGCTCGGCGGACTGGCGCACGAGGTGGTCAAGGAAAAACTGGTGCCCTACATGGATCTCAAGGTTGGGATGGTGCTGTCACGCGATCTGGTCAGCCGCGAAGGAGTCCTGCTGCTGTCATCCGATTTTGTCCTCGACCTGCCGCTGATCAAGCAGATCCACGAGTATGCGCATCGCGAGAACCAGGGTATGTCGATCTACATCCGCACCGATAAACAGTAAGGGGGAAGTCAATGAACCGCATTCTGATTGTCGATGATGACGAATCCATTCTCAAGGCGCTGCGCCGCCTGCTCACCCTGACACTGTGCACCGTCGGAAAGGAGCGCACCAAGCTGACGGTGGACTGTTTCAGCTCGCCGCAGGAGGCGCTGGAAAAAGCCCGCCACACCCCCTACGATCTGGTGCTCTCCGATTACCGCATGCCGGTGATGAACGGGGTGCAGTTTCTCAAGGCCTTTCGCGAGATTCAGCCTGATGCAGCACGCCTGATTCTTTCCGGCTACGCTGATCTGAATGGGCTGATCGGCGCGATCAACGAGGCCGGGATCAACCGCTTCATTTCCAAGCCCTGGAACGACTACGAACTGGTGTCCACGCTCGGGCAGGTGCTGGCTTTGCGCGAGCTGACGCTGGAAAATCAGCGTCTGGCCGATCAGGCCCGCTTGGCGATGGGTACGCTGTCCGCTGAAGAACTTGAACGCAAGCGGCTGGAAGCCGATGAGCCGGGGATTACGCAGGTCAACTGGGGGCCGGATGGTTCGGTACTGCTGGATGAGTCGCTCCTTGACGACGCTCCGCTCACCTCCACCAGCGGGCTTGAAAAACAGGGGTGAACCGCCATGGCCCTGATGCAATGGAGTGAGCATTTTGTCACTGGTGTCGAGATGATCGATACCCAGCACAAGAAACTCGTCGACCTGATCAATTCGGCGGCGCCGCAGCTCGCCGAAGTGGGTGAGGCGCCGGCCCGGGAAGTCCATGCCTTGCTCAACCAGCTGGCCGACTATGCGGTGTTCCATTTCGATTGTGAAGAAAGCCTGATGCTGACGGCCGGGATTGATCCCGGTTATTTTGCCCATCACCAGCGATCACACGCCCTGTTTGCCCAGGAAGTGACGCAGATGATTCAGGATGCCAGCGCCGACAGTAATGTCAGCGGCGCGAATCTGCTGCGCTTCCTGACCAACTGGCTGACCTTTCACATCCTTTCCGAAGACCAGTACATGGCGCGTCAAATCCGTGCCATTCAGTCCGGAGAATCCCCGGAGAAGGCACGCGGCACGGTCAGTAGTGAAAACGCCTCGGCCAACACGGTACTGGTGGGTGCGCTCACTGATCTGTTCGGCCTCATTTCGCAGCGTAATCGAACTCTGATCACGCTCAATAAGGAATTGCAGCTGACCAAAGCCGGTCTGGCTCAGGCCAACGAACAGCTGGAAGAACGGGTACGCGAAAGAACGCAGCAACTCAAGGTGGTTAATGATGAGCTGGGACGTGAACATCAAGCCTTGAGCGAATCGCTGGCCCAGGTACGGCGTACCCAGGTGCAGCTGCTGCAAGCCGAAAAAATGGCCGCTGTCGGTCAGCTGGCAGCCGGCGTGGCGCACGAGATCAATAATCCAATCGGATTCGTGACCTCCAATTTCAGCACGCTGGAGACCTATAGCCAGCGCTTGTTTGCCCTGCTCGATGCATACGAGAGTCTGATCAGTTCGCTTCCGGTCGAACATCCTGCCCATGCAGCTCTGGTGCGCGAACGCGAGCGGGCCGAGCTCGACTATCTGCGTCAGGACATTCCCGATCTGCTGCGCGAGTCGAACGAAGGGCTGGCGCGGGTCAAACGCATCGTCGCTGACCTCAAGGATTTTTCGCGGGTCGACGAGAGTGAGTGGCAGGACGCCGATCTCCTGCAAGGGCTCGACAGCACGCTCAACGTCCTGTCGGGTCAGCTCAAGGCCAAGGCGGAAGTGCTTCGTGATTACGCCCCCTTGCCGCCGGTGCGCTGCATTCCGGCACAACTCAACCAGGTCTTCATGAGCCTGTTGCTCAACGCCGTGCAGGCTATCGAAGTGACCGGCACCATTACGCTGCGCACCCGGGTTGTCGGGGGCAATGTCCAGATTGCCATCAGCGATACCGGGAAGGGCATTCCAGAGGACCTGCAGCAGCGGATTTTCGAGCCTTTCTTTACCACCAAATCAATTGGCACGGGGCCCGGGTTGGGACTTTCAAGCTCCTGGGATATCGTCAAGCAGCATGCCGGAAGCATCGAAGTCGACAGCCGTCCCGGAGAGGGCAGTACCTTCACTCTGACTCTGCCCATTGTTTCACCGGTCAGCGCGGGGGCTTGCCCATGAACCACGATATCCGTGAAACGGGGTTTTATGACTGCCTCGAGTGCCTGGTGATCCGTCTCGATCGGCAAGGCAACATCTGGTTCATGAATCGTTTCGGATTAAAGCGCCTCGGTTATCAACGACTCGGACAAATTTTCGGCAAGCCCCTGGCGACGGTGCTGCCCAGCCCGGATGTTCGGAGCAGTGAACTTCTGGAGGCCATCGTGTCGCTTGGCCAGGGCCGCGCGCCCCCTTCGCTTGAGTCGGATCTGCTGCACGCTGATGGTTCCCTCGTCCCGATGCTGTGGGCCCTGAGCTACCAGCGTGACGACTCCGAGGTTGTCGCGCCGACCATACTGATCGGTTTCGATGCCGCCCCGGTACGTAGTTGTCAGACGAGCGTCGCGATGTTCCAGACGGTATCCGACAATTATGCCGGGAGTATTGTCATTACCGCTCCGGACAAAACCATCCTCTACGCAAACCCGGCCGTGTTGCTGATGACCGGCTATTCCAGCGCTGAGGTTCTCGGGCAAACCCCGGCCCTGTTCAAGTCCGGCCAAACCTCCGATGAGGTCTATCGGAGTCTCTGGGAGACCCTGAATGCCGGCGGCATCTGGACTGGAGAACTGATCAATCGGCGCAAGGACGGGTCGCAATATCTGGAAAGCAAGACCATTTCTGCGATTCGCAATGCGCGCGGGCAGGTGGAGTTCTATTTTGCCATCGGCGAGGATTTGTCGCAGCGCCAGAAATACCAGCAAAATATCGAAACACTGCTGTCCTCGGACGTGCTGACTGGTCTGCCCAATCGTAGTGCCTTTCTTTCTGCACTCGTTGTGGCGCTCGACAGTGCGCGTCATGGTGCTAAGGAAGTCACTGTGCTGCATATCGACCTCGATGATTTTTTCGCGGTTAATGATGCGCAGGGCGTCGATCAGGCCGATCTGCTGATCGCCGAAATGGCGCAGCGCATCAAAGGATCGCTACGTCAGGCAGACCGTCTGGCGCGCCTGGGTAATGACAAGTTTGCCATTCTCATGGGACCGCATGAGTCAGGAATCGACCAGGATATTGACGAAGTGATCGAGCGCGTGATGACGTCGATTCGCGGGCCAGTGGTGCAGACTGGAGCCGCGATTTATGTGACGGCCTCGATTGGCATTTCCGCTTACCCCAAGGATGGTGATAGTGCCGGCGAGTTGCTCAGCCATGCGATGAATGCCACCGAACAGGCTAAAACCGACGGTGGTAATCGCTCTTGCCGCTTTGACGCGATGCATGCCAGCAATGCCAGTGTGCGGCGCGAGATACTCAGTGATCTGCATCGGGCCATCGAATGCGGCGAGTTGGTGCTGCATTTTCAGCCGCAGGTGAATTTGTTCTCCGGCGCCATGACCGGACTCGAGGCACTGATTCGCTGGCAGCACCCCCAGCGTGGCCTGGTCTTCCCAGTAGAATTCATCTTCCTGGCTGAACAAAGCCAGATCATCATGGACCTGGGGGAATGGGTGCTGCGTGAAGCTTGCCGCCAGATGCGCGCCTGGCTTGATTCCGGACTGGCGCCGATCAAGGTGGCCATCAACCTGTCTGCCCGCCACTTTATAGCCCCCAACCTGTCGGCAACGATTGCTGATGCGCTGGCGGTGCAAGGCATTGAGCCACGCTTTCTGGAAATTGAAATCACCGAAGGTGCGATGATGCAGGACGTGGCGGCCGCGATACGTAGTACAAAGGAGTTAAAGGCCGTCGGGGTGCGCATCTCGCTCGACGATTTTGGCACGGGTTATTCCTCATTGGCCTATCTTTCGCGCTTCCCGATCGATGTGGTCAAAATTGATCAGTCCTTCATCTGTGACATTACCACCAACCCGGTCAATGCGGCGATTGCCCAGGCTACCATTGCCATGTCGCACAAGCTGGGCAAGGTCGTTCTGGCCGAGGGGGTGGAGACCGAAGAGCAGATGCAGTATTTGCGCCGCAACGAATGTGACGAAATGCAGGGCTATTTCTTCTCCAAGCCTTTGCCTGCGGACGAACTTGCCCGTCTCTTGGAGACCGGTTTGGGCATGAGTCTGTCGGGTCATCAGGGCAGTGAGGGGGGCGGTACGGTCCTGTTTGTCGACGACGAGGCCAATATTCTCGCTTCGCTCAAGCGCACGCTGCGTCGCGAAGGCTACGAGATTCTTACCGCAGAAAATGCTGCCGAGGGCTTTTCCCTGCTGGCCAGAAATTCGGTTCAAGTGGTGGTCAGCGACCAGCGCATGCCGGAAATGAACGGCACCGAATTTCTTTCCCGGGTCAAGGCGCTTTATCCGCAAACCGTGCGTATGGTCCTGTCCGGCTATTCGGAAATATCCGCAGTGACGGATTCAATCAACAAAGGCGCGGTCTACCGGTTCATGCTCAAACCGTGGAACGATGAACAGCTCAAAATCGAAGTTTCGGGTGCGTTGCGTTACTGGCGGGAACTCTATGGCGCAGATACGGAAAGCTCCTGATCACGATTGATCAGGAGCCGAGATATTAAGGATGAATGTGGAACCGAACAACGCTGACGAACAGATCATTCAGGCTCGGGTGCTGGTGGTCGATGACGATCCGATCCTGCGTACCCAGATCAAGCATCTGGCGGGCAAGTTCGTGTCGGAGATCAAGGTGGCTGCTGATGGTCAGGAAGGGCTAGAAGTGTGGCGCCAGTGGCGACCCGAAGTGATCGTCACCGACATCTTCATGCCACGCATGAATGGTCTGGAAATGAGCGCAGCGATCAAGAGCGAAGACCCGGATGCACAGATCATCGTCGTGACCTCCGATCAGGACAGCGACGGTCTGCGTCGGGCGCTCGAGATCGGCGTCGAGCGCTATATTCACAAACCGGTGGATATGCACCTGCTGGCCGATGCCATCGGCAAATGCGTACGCGACCGGCAACAAACCGAGGAATTGCGACTCACCCGACAGGTAGCAGCGTTGACCCAGGCCTTGCAGCAACAGCTTGAAGAAAAAAAACGTGCCGAAGAAGCCTTGCAAAAGGAAAAAGCTGAGCAGCAGGTTTTGATCGGGCGTCTCGAAGAAGCGCATAACCAGCTGCTGCAATCGGAAAAAATGGCGTCGATTGGCCAGTTGGCCGCCGGCGTGGCGCACGAGATCAACAACCCGATCGGTTACGTCAATTCCAATCTTGGTGCCCTGCAAACCTATGTTCAGAGCCTGCTGCGGCTGGTGGCAGACTACGAACAGTACGAAGCGGAACTGCCGCCAGAAAGCCTGAAGGCGCTGAATGAACGCAAGCAGGAAATCGATCTGGACTATCTGCGCAATGACGTCAGTGACCTGCTTTCCGAGTCGCTGGGGGGGTTGCAACGGGTCAAGCGGATTGTTCAGGATCTGAAAGATTTCTCGCACATCAGCGACACGGAAATGCAGTGGGCGAATCTGGAGGAAGGGCTGGAAAGCACGCTCAATGTGGTCTGGAACGAACTCAAGTACAAAGTGGAGATGGTCAAGGAATACGGAAAAGTTCCGGAGGTCGAGTGCATCCCGTCGCAGATCAACCAGGTGTTCATGAATCTGCTGGTCAATGCCGGTCAGGCCATCCCGGAGCGTGGCGTGATTACCCTGCGCACCGGTCAGGAGGGCGAGAACGTGTGGGTGGAAGTCGCCGATACTGGCGCTGGAATTCCGCCGGAAATCATCAAGCGGATCTTCGACCCCTTCTTTACCACCAAACCGGTCGGCTCAGGCACCGGACTCGGCCTCTCGATCACGCACGGCATCCTGCGCAAGCACAACGGCCAGATCGACGTGGCCAGCGAACCCGGGAAAGGCACGACTTTTCGTATCACCCTGCCGATTAAACACGTCTCTGGCGAGGAATTGCCATTACCGGATGAGTCTCCTTTGTTGGGCGGTATTTGATGAAAGACATCGGGCTTCGGGCAAAACAGCGTGTGTCAGCAAGTACTTCGGGCATTAAGGAGCTTCGATGTTTCTCCTCCTGAAGCGACTCAGTGTCCGCAACCGGATATGGATGATTGTATTCATCCTGATTGGCGGTATCGTGCTTGCTGCGCTCATCGATATTCTGATGCTGCGTTCGTTGCTGTGGCAAGAAAAGGAGCTGAAGACACGGCATCTCGTCGAAACCAGCTTTAGTGTCCTGAATAACTTCCATGAGCGACAAATGCGAGGCGAGCTGTCTGAGGCAGATGCCCAAGCCGCAGCTGTCGGTATCATCAGGGCCATGCGCTACGAAGAGAAAGAGTATTTCTGGATCAATGATCTGGGTCAGCCTTTCCCGAAGATGATCATGCATCCAATCTCGCCTGAACTCGAAGGCCAACTTCTTGATGCTAAAGAATACAACAGCGTGACGCGTCTGCGGGTTGGTATAGAAGGCCCTTTCACACAGGTCACTGACAGGAAGAATCTTTTTGTCACGTTTTCTGAAGTGGTCCGGCAAGGCGGCCAGGGATACGTTACTTATCTGTGGCCGAAACCCCTGGCCGGATCAGGGGTTTCCGAGGCGCTTTATCCCAAACTCTCCTATGTCAAGAAATTCGCTCCTTGGGGCTGGTTGATCGGGTCGGGTATCTATATCGATGATGTGGAATCCATCGTCCAGAAACAGGTCATGCGAGTCGTGTGGCTAGTCGTAGGGTTTGGCATGCTTCTGTTGTTTATTGCTTCGCTTATGGCACGCAGTATTACCGATCCTCTACAACGAACGATTACGACCATGCGAACCATTGGCAAGAGTGACAACGGGCTGGCACTGCGTCTGCCGGTGGAGGGGGGGAGTGAAATTGCCGAACTGGCCGTTGGTTTCAACGAGATGCTGGAACGCCTTGAAGAACGAGATGCCGAGTTGGCGCAACATCGCGAACATCTGGAAGAAGAAGTGGCGTTGCGTACGGAGGATTTGCAAAACGCGAATGTTCGCCTTGCAGCAGAGCGGAAGGAAATTGAGTCGTTACTGAACAAAATGGAAGCAACTCATAGCCAACTTCTTCACTCCGAAAAAATGGCCTCCATCGGTCAGTTGGCCGCTGGCGTCGCGCATGAAATCAACAATCCGATTGGCTTTGTCCATTCCAACCTGAGTACGCTGAATCGTTATGCCAAAAATCTGATCGAATTGGTCACGGTTTATGAGCTGCTGGAAATGGACGGAGCGCAGCCTGACGAAATCATGACCTATATCCGTGAGATGAAAGAGAGGATGGATCTGGCTTTCATCAAGGAAGATCTTGCATCGCTGATTAGCGAAACCAATCAGGGGATCGAACGGGTGAGCAAGATCGTTCAGGACCTGAAAGATTTTTCGCGCCTCGACCGTGAAGATGTCTGGGAACCGGATGATGTACACCAAGGACTTGATAGTGCCATCAACGTTGCCTGGAGCCAACTCAAGCAGAAGTGTCAAATCAGGAAAGAGTACGGCGATTTGCCTCTGGTCGAATGCTTGCATTCGCAGCTGAACCAAGTCTTCCTGAATATTCTGGTCAATGCAGCACAAGCCATTGAGAATGAGGGCGTGATTACTCTGCGCAGTGGTGTGGAGGGCAACACGGTGTGGCTGGACATTGCCGATACCGGAACGGGCATTCCTGCCGAAATAATGAAGCGTATTTTTGAGCCGTTCTTCACGACAAAACCCGTGGGCAAAGGAACCGGATTGGGACTGACAATTGCCTACAACATCATCAAAAAACATAACGGCCGTATCGGTGTGGCCAGCGAACCCGGGAAAGG
>JBAXHE010000017.1:0-49371 GCA_037139055.1 Betaproteobacteria bacterium
GGTACGCTCCCCACCTATGAATACACGCTGATTGATACCCTGGAGGTCAAAGGACGTCAGGGTGTCGCCAGTGACGGCAATTACTACTATGTCAGCGGCAGCAAGGCGCTCTACAAGTACGACAAAAAGGGGACTCTGCTGCTGTCCAATGAAACCCCGTTTGAAGGCTATCCAATTGCCGCTAACCACATCGGCGGGATCGATGTGTTTAATGGCGAGATCCTTGTCAGTTCGGAATACTTCATGGACGGGGTCGGGAAAGATATTCAGATCGCCATTCATGATGCCGAAACTTTGAAGCTCAAACGCAGTTTCAAATTCGAGCCTTCCAGCGGTCAGGAAGAGGTTTCTGCGATTTGCGTTGATACGGACAAACGCTCCGTCTGGATGACGTCCTGGGTCGGTGAGGAAAGTGGCCGCTATATCTACGAATACAACCTGGATTCCGGCAAGTACCTGCGCAAAGTTCATCTTCAGGCAGTTCCTCAGTGGCTTCAGGGAATCCATTACTGGAAGGGCCAGCTGTTTGTTACCGCTGACGATGGTACGGCTGACCTTGATGAGCCGGATAACCTGTATCGGGTCGATGTGACCGACAAATCCTATGCTCACGTGGTGCGAGAAAAAGTTTTCACCGACGTCAAGCGTCAAGGTGAGATTGAAGGCAGTGCTGTTGATCCTAAAACCGGCGAATTCCTCGTGCTATTTAACCGTGGAACGCGAATCGTTCTGGGCATGCCCAAGGGTTTCTATCCCGGATATGACCGCGAAATTTCCGAAATTTATCGTTATAAAATGGTGCCCATCGGCATGAAAAAGCTGGCCAGAAAAGCTGAGTTACGGGGGGTGAAGAAGTAAGCGTAACCAGGCGAAGGTGCGGCTGGCTGACCATTCAGGCTTTCTTAGTCTCGGTCAAGGGCGGTAGGTTATGCCGCAGCGACGGGGTGGTATAACCGCCCCGTTTTGTTTTTCAGTACACCGTTATCTGAGTCGGATTCGCCGGATGTTTTCCCGAAAGCGCAGCCTATACCCCCTTTGACCTCAATAATTCGGTATTATTGAGGTCAAGTCTGTGCCATCCGTTTGCAGGTTTTGTACTTCAAGCTTGTGATTCCGGAATGGCATGTGTGCGGGGTAGAACCGCCGGAATTTTCTACATTACAGATAGGAGCGACAAGAGATGAGTATTTCCGACAAGGTTAAATCCGAATTGGCTTACAGCAAGGAATTGGTTGAGTCTGGCATTGAAGGCGCTAAGGAAGCGCGCAAGGCCGTACTGGAATCCGATGATACGACCGACATGGTCACGGCTGCTGCTCAGGAATCGTGGCAGGCTGCCGCCATCGGTGTACTGGCCGGTGCTGTCTGCGGCGTGCTGGCCGATGACCGCAAGCCGATCCGCGGCGTGGTCGCTGGTGGTTTGCTCGGCGCGGTGCTGGGCTTTGGCGGCAGTTTTGCCTGGAAGACACGGCCGCTGACTTCGGCCATGGCGCGCGGCGCCGGCAAGCGCATTGGTCGAGTTCGTGACGTGCGCTGGTTGTCCAAGAATCCGATTAATTACGGCTGATTACGTGATTACGGTGCCTGTCTGATCCTTGTGGGTCGGGCAGGCTTCGGTGTCAGATTTCTGGCACTAAGCAGCATAGCGACCAGCGTTCGCAATCACTATTGCGTTCGATCAGCTCGGCACGTTGCAAATCCAGTGATACCCGCATTTCCTGGTCATAGTAGCGGATCGAGGCGGCGCGTATGCTGACTCCGCTGGGCAGGATGATCGATGCCGGGGTGTGATCTCCTGCTTCCGGCGATAACAGAAGCGCCGGATAGCGCATGTTTTTTCCGGTGCCCTTTTCACGTGATTCGGCCACCCGTGCCAGCGGCTTGCCACCTAGCCGTTTGACGACCACATCCAAGCGAGTACCCGATTCGGTGTCACGCGACGCGATACGGGTGATCGACGTCAGTACATAGTGCTTCGATGGCGGCCACTGTATGGCCAGAAAGCCGTTGAGCACCAAGCGCGCATCGCCCCCGTTGATGGTGCGCTGCAGACAAGCCGTGTCGGTGTCGATATCGAGCAGTTGCCACTCTTCACTCTGGACGGTTTCGTCGGCTATTGCTTCGACCACCTGGCCGAAAATGGCTAGTTTGTCGGCGTGTATTTTGCTGCCATACAGCGAGGAGGACTTCGGCGTTTTCAAGCCTTTTCCACCCAAGGCCAGAAACATGTTTTCCAGTCCCGCCGCCACATGGACGGATTCGGAGCGTGTCTGAATATCTCTCGGCTGCGGAAAGCGCAGGTGAAGGGAAAGGCGCTCGAGCAGCGAAACACAGCTTGCTCTCGATAAGCCACTGCCGAGCTTCAGGTTTTCCGGGGATTCGCCGGCGTTGAGCAAAATGATGCGTTTGTTAATCTTGCGCAGAACATTATTCAGCGAAAGCCAGCGTGCATCACAGTGTGTCTGCAGCGGCCTCTGGATGGGGTGGTCATGAGCGAAGTCAAGACTGACGCCGCAGGTATTTGGCCCGCTCTCGGGTTGTGCGCTGATATTTGCCAGTTCGCGCCAGCGAGCCAGCCAACGAGTCACTGTAGCAAACTGTTTGCGCGGCATTGAAAACGGGTCGACCAGATGCAGCATCAGGGCCATCGCGTACTGCCCGCTCAGCGTTGATTCACGGGTTTCCCCCAGACGTTTATCCGCAACAGGTTCGAGGGTCGTGGCGAGGCGTTCGGCTGCAGCAAAGACGGTGTGAAGGAGATGCCAAAAATCAGCGCCAGGTTCGCTGAGCGCCAGGTAGCTGTTCATCTGCTCCATGCGCAGGCAGGAAAGCGCCCGGTGTGCCACGATGGCGCTGTGACCGGAGATGGAGGTGTCCTGATCCAGGCAGGCTTGCAGGCAGTGCAGATAGGCGACGGTGCATTTTCGCCACAGGTCGCGCACGGCATTGAGTGCCAGCTGTTCCTCCGGGAGGAGAGGCAGTGGCTTGTTTTCATAGCGGCGCTGACAACCCGCGCTTACGTGAAAGAGGGTGTTGCGCAGCGTCTCGAGAATGCTGAAGCGCTCCGCCGCTGGCATGGAGCTGGTGTTGAGAAGCTGGATTTGTGCCAGCAATGCAGAAAGCATGGCTGAGGTGTTGGCCTGCGGCAGACGGCATAGCCAGTCGGCAGCGCTTTTTGAATCGAAGAATGCGGCGTGGATATCCGCCTGTGTTGCTGGTAAAGAGAAAACCGTCATCGACATTTCCCCACCTTATGCGAAAACCGCCCGGAGTGGGCGGCTTTCAACAGGGTCAGAATCAGGTCATTACTGCTTCAGGGGTATAACAGAGCTGCCCTGATCTGAATTGCTCTGAAGCAATTATTTCTTCGGGTCTACGCACAGCTCGAGCAGCACGCCGAAGGTTGATTTCGGGTGCAGGAAAGCGATGTCCAGACCTTCGGCGCCCTTGCGCGGAGCTTTGTCGATCAGTTGCACGCCTTTGCCAGCGACTTCGTCGAGGTTGGCTTGCAGGCCGCCTTCAACAGCCAGGGCCAAGTGCTGGATGCCTTCGCCTTTCTTTTCGATGAACTTGCCGATCGGGCCTTCCGGATCGGTCGACTCAAGCAGCTCAATTTTGGATTGGCCGATCTTGAAGAAAGCGGTGCGAACCTTCTGCTCTTTGACTTCTTCGATGGCGTAGCACTTCAGGCCGAGTTGCTTTTCCCAGAACGGAATGGCTTCGTCCAGGCTCTTGACGGCGATACCGATGTGCTCAATGTGCGTAATGCTCATGACGTCTTTCCTTTAAATGAAATGAAACAAAGTTACGTTGATAAACCACTATTATCTAATAAAAATCGCTTTTTGAGTGCTGCAATGCAAGCTGGGCTAGCGCCGATAGGACCAGGCAAGCATGATCGCCCCGGCCAGAATCATCGGTAAGGAGAGCCACTGCCCCATGCTGATGACTTCAGAAAGGCCGAAAATGCCCTCGTCAGGCGTTCGGAAGTATTCGGCGATGAAGCGGAAGCAACCGTAGCCGACGAGAAAGGCCCCGGAAACGGCACCCCGCGGGCGGATTCCTGCGGAAAAGAACCACAGCACGATGAAGAGCAGGACGCCTTCCATTCCTGCCTGATAGAGCTGCGACGGGTGGCGGGGCAGAAGGTCTATCTGCGGGAAGATCATCGCCCAGGGCAGCGCCGGGTCACAGACTCTTCCCCATAGCTCGCCGTTGATGAAGTTGCCGATGCGTCCGGTAGCCAGTCCGAGCGGGACCAACGGTGCGACAAAGTCGGTGATATCCAGCCAGGTTTGCTTGGTCTTGCGGGCATAAAGCCACATGGCCAGCATGACGCCGAGAAATCCCCCGTGAAAGGACATGCCGCCCTTCCATATGGCGAAAATTTCCAGCGGATTGGCAAAATAGTATCCCGGCTCATAAAACAGGATCTGTCCCAGACGGCCGCCGAGAATGACACCAAGAACGCCATAGAACAACAGGTCGTCGAGGTGCTCGGTGGTCCAGCCTGCCTGTGATAGCTGCGGGTGCGTCTGGATGCGGCGCTTCCCGAGCCACCAGAACTGGAGAAAAGCCAAGAGATACATCAGGCCGTACCAGTGGACGGAAAGAGGTCCAAGCTTGACGGCCACGGGGTTGAACTGGGGATGGATCAGCATGGTAGACCTGAAATAAAGAACAAATCATACAGGAGAAGCCTCACTTTTCAGCAGGAGGTGATTTCAAGTGAGCGCATGGTGAGGACAAAAACTGCCATTTGATGGTGGGGGTGAACACCTATTAACAAGCTTCTTCGGTAGAATGGTTTTTTTGAACTCACTGCTATTTCCGGAGATTTGTCATGCCTGAATATCGTTCCCGTACCTCGACCCACGGACGCAACATGGCCGGCGCTCGTTCGCTCTGGCGGGCCACTGGCATGAAGGATGGCGATTTCGGCAAGCCAATCATTGCGGTGGTGAATTCCTTCACCCAGTTTGTGCCGGGGCATGTGCACCTCAAGGACCTCGGGCAGATGGTCGCCCGCGAAATCGAAGCAGCCGGCGGCGTGGCCAAGGAATTCAATACCATCGCCATCGATGACGGAATTGCCATGGGCCATGACGGAATGCTGTATTCGCTGCCTTCGCGCGAGCTGATTGCCGATTCGGTCGAATACATGGTTAACGGTCACTGTGCTGACGCCATGGTGTGCATCTCCAATTGCGACAAGATTACCCCGGGCATGCTGATGGCCGCGATGCGCCTGAACATTCCGGCGATTTTTGTCTCCGGTGGGCCGATGGAGGCCGGCAAAGTGCAAATTCGCGGCAAGACCATTCATCTCGATCTCGTCGATGCCATGGTCAAGGCCGCCGACAGCAGCGTTTCCGATGCTGATGTCGAAGCCATTGAACGTTCGGCCTGCCCGACTTGTGGATCGTGTTCTGGGATGTTTACCGCCAACTCGATGAACTGTCTGGCTGAGGCGCTCGGACTCGCGCTCCCCGGTAACGGCACGCTACTGGCCACGCATGCCGATCGCAAAGGTCTTTTCCTCCAGGCCGGTCGTCAGATCGTCGAACTCTGCCGACGTTATTATGAGCAGAATGATGCCTCAGTGCTGCCGCGAAACATCGCCACCTTCAAGACCTTCGAAAATGCCATGAGCCTGGACGTGGCCATGGGTGGTTCGACCAATACCGTCCTGCATCTGCTGGCCATCGCGCAGGAGGGCGGGGTGAACTTTACCCTCGCCGACATCGACCGGATTTCGCGCAAGGTGCCGTGCCTGTGCAAGGCGTCCCCGGCTTCCGATAAATACCATATCGAGGATGTGCATCGTGCTGGCGGCATTTTCGGCATTCTTGGTGAATTGAATCGTAGCGGCCTGCTGCATCGTGATGTACCGACAGTGCATGCCAAAACGCTGGGTGAAGGGCTGGATATCTGGGATGTCATGCATCGCGCCCACGACCTGAGTACCTACGAGTTCTACCGCGCTGCGCCGGGAGGGGTTCCGACCCAAACGGCTTTTTCACAGAACAAGCGTTACCCCGAGCTCGATCTGGATCGCACTAACGGTTGTATTCGCGACCTGGCCAATGCCTACACCAAGGATGGCGGCCTCGCTGTTCTCTACGGCAACATCGCGCTGAACGGCGGCGTGGTCAAGACCGCCGGGGTTGATGAAAGCGTCTGGAAATTTGCCGGCAGAGCCCGTGTTTTTGAAAGCCAGGATGCCGCCGTGCAAGCCATTTTGGCCGATCAGATCGTTGCCGGTGACGTGGTGGTGATCCGCTATGAGGGTCCTAAGGGCGGGCCAGGCATGCAGGAAATGCTCTACCCGACGTCCTACCTGAAATCCAAGGGTCTGGGCAAAGCCTGCGCCTTGCTGACCGATGGGCGTTTCTCTGGCGCCACCTCGGGCTTGTCGATCGGTCACGTTTCACCCGAAGCGGCCGAAGGCGGAACCATCGGTCTGGTTGAAGAAGGCGATACGATCGAAATCGACATTCCCCAGCGCAGCATCCGTCTGGCGGTTTCCGACGAGGTGCTGAAAGCGCGTCGTGTCGCTATGGACGCCAAAGGTGAGGACGGTTGGCAGCCCGCCGAGCCGCGCACCCGCATCGTTTCACGCGCCCTCCAGGCCTATGGTCTGATGGCGACGTCGGCGGATAAGGGCGCAGTCCGCGATCTGAGTCAGCTGAAGCGGCGCTAGACGGAGTCCGGCGGATGGCGCTTTCCCTATGGCTCGGCTTTTTTGCCGCGACGATTCTGATCGCCATCTCTCCCGGCCCGGGTGCGGTTGCGTCAATGAGTACCGGAATGCGTTATGGTTATTGGGCGGCTTTCCGCGTCATTCTTGGATTGCAGGCCGCTCTTCTGCTGCAGTTGCTGGTCGTTGCCCTGGGTTTGGGGGCGTTGCTGGCCAGTTCGGAAGTGGCTTTCGAGGGCGTCAAGCTGATTGGCGCGGCCTATTTGATCTGGCTCGGCATTCAGAAATGGCGAGCTGAAGCAGAGGAGGTCAATGAGCGCTGCTTCTCGATGGTTCCCAACGGGCTTTTTTTTCAAGGCCTGCTGGTTAACCTGAGCAACCCCAAGGCCATCGTTTTCATTGCCGCCCTGGTTCCCCAGTTTATCGATCCGACAAGCGCGCAGTTTTTCGTCATCGCCCTGACCATGTTCATTGTTGATGTTCTGGTGATGTCGGCCTATGCCTTACTGGCCACCCGTTTGCGCCATTGGTTGCATGACCTGAGCGCGCTCAAGGTGCTGAACCGGTTTTTTGGCGGAGTTTTCGTCAGTGCCGGAGTGATGCTGGCGGTCTCCGGTAGAAGTTGACGCGGGAATGAGGGTGTTTGTGCTGTCGTATTGAACTCGCAGCAAGTGAGCTAGTCTCATGCAGTTGGAATTAAGCGGTCCCGGTCAATTGTTGCAAAACCTCTCTTCTAAGGAGATACGCGTGAAGACGATCTATCTTTCCCTGCTGGTTTCGGCCGGTCTACTTTCTGCCGGTGCGGTGCAGGCCGATGAAGCCTTGGCCAAAGCCAAAGGCTGTCTCGCCTGTCATACCGTCGACAAGAAACTGGTCGGGCCGACCTACAAGGACGTGGCCAAGAAATACGCCGGGCAGAAGGATGCTGAGGCCAAGGTGTCTCAAACCATCATGAAGGGCACGCCAGCGCCGGCGGGTGTGGGTTGGCAGAAGGAAGGCAAGGCTGCATTGGCCTTCATGCCACCTAATGCCAGCGTCAAACCGGATGAGGCAGCCAAACTGGCTAAGTGGATTTTGAGCCAAAAATAAGGGTGGATTAAAGAGCCGGCGTGAGCCGGTTTTTTTTGCGTTTCACAAAGATAGTGCAAGCGTTTTGCAGAATGCACCATGATGGATCGGCTGTCTGCTCTCTCCCCCGCGTTTGCTCAACAGCTACCGGCATGTCTGCTAGCAGTCACCTTGCGGGGAAGCCTGTATTCGTATTTTTGCAGCCTATGCCGCACTTGGCACGAGATGTGCATCGGAAAGCTTTGATATTCTTTGCTGGTCGCTTTATTTACATTGACATCATGAAGTGCGGCTAGCAAAATTGGCCGTTCCAGCAACGCCATCCCATCAACACTGCTCCCGGAGGTAATACCATGCATCTTTCGCGCATTTCCAGTATGTCGCTTGCTATCGCTGCCGCACTGGCCATGATCGGCTGCGGTCAGAAAGAAGAGCCCAAGCCGGCTCCCGCTCCCGTTCCCGCGGCGGCCCCGGTCCCGGCCCCGATGCCTGAGCTGACGGTGAAAATTGGTCACGTTGCCCCGCTGACGGGTCCCCAGGCGCACCTCGGCAAGGACAACGAGAACGCTGCTCAGATGGCCGTTGCGGAACTCAATGCCAAAGCTCTGGAAATTGGTGGAGCGAAGATCAAGTTTGAACTGGTGGCTGAAGACGACCAGGCCGATCCGAAGCAAGGCACCATCGTTGCCCAGAAGCTGGTCGACGCCAAGGTCAATGGCGTGATTGGCCACCTCAACTCAGGTACCACGATTCCCGCCTCGAAGATCTATTTCGACGCTGGCATCCCGCAGATTTCGCCTTCCGCGACCAACCCGAAATACACCCAGCAGGGTTTTTCGACGACTTTCCGTGTGATGGCCAACGATGTCCAGCAGGGCAAGGTGCTGGGCGAGTATTCGTCCAAGCAATTGGCCGCCAAGAAAGTCGCGATCATCGATGACCGCTCCGCTTACGGCCAGGGTCTGGCAGACGAGGTGGAAAAGGCTGTTATCGCTTCAGGTGGCAAAGTGGTCACCCGTGAATTCACCAACGACAAGGCCACCGATTTCGCCGCCATCCTGACCAAGATCAAGTCGAAGAAAGTGGATGTCATTTTCTACGGCGGCATGGATGCCCAGGGCGGTCCGATGACCAAGCAGATGAAGTCGCTGGGCCTGAAAGCGAAATTCCTCACCGGTGATGGCAGCTGTACCCCGGAATACATCAAGCTGGCCGGCGCAGCCAGTGAAGGCCAGTATTGCTCGCTGCCGGGCGTGCCGTTGGAACAGATGCCAGGCGGCAAAGCCTTTAACGATGCTTTTAGCGCCAAATATGGCCAGATCCAGCTCTATGCGGCGTATGTCTATGATGCCGTGATGGTTATGGCCGATGCCATGAAGCGTGCCAATTCGGTGGAGTCGGCCAAGTTCCTGCCGGAAATTGGCAAGACCGATTTTCAGGGGGTGACCGCCAGAATCATGTTTGATGATAAGGGCGACCTGAAGGGCGGCTCGATCTCCCTGTATCAGGTTAAAGATGGCAAATGGGAATACCGTGAAACCATCGGTGGCGCACCGGTTGAAGCAGCTCCTGTTGCTGCTGAACCAGTTGCCGCACCCGCACCTGCTGCCGCTGCAGCACCCGCTGCTGTTCCAGCTGTCGCTCCTGCCGCGCCAGTAACCGCTCCGGTCGCTCCCGCTCCGGCAGAGAAGAAGTAAGCACGTCAATTGAAACAAACGGCACCTGCGGGTGCCGTTTGTTTGTCTTTTAATCACCCCACGACCTTTCAGGTATCTTAATCCGATGGATATTTTCATCCAGCAAATCATCAACGGCCTGGTTCTCGGCAGCATTTATGCGCTGGTCGCCCTGGGCTATACGATGGTTTACGGCATCATGGGGCTGATCAATTTTGCCCATGGCGAAGTGGTCATGATTGGCGCCATGGTTGCCCTGATGGTCATCAAACTGCTGGTCAACAGTGGCTTGCCGGTTTTTCTCATCATGCTGATTGCCCTGGCCGCTGCCGCGGTGGTGTGCATGGCCGTGGGTTTTACGATTGAACGCATCGCCTACCGGCCGCTACGCCGGGCGCCCAAGCTGGCGCCGTTGATTACTGCGATCGGGGTTTCCATCGTGCTGCAGAATCTGGCCATGCTGGTCTGGGGGCGCAACTATCACGCCTTTCCTCCGATTTTGCCGAGCTCCGAAATCGATGTTTTCGGCGCCACAATCACCAGTTTGCAAGTCGCCATCATCCTGATCGCCGCGCTGATGATGACCGGTCTGATCATTCTTATTCACAAGACCCGACTTGGCCGGGCCATGCGCGCGACCTCGGAGAATCCGCCGATCGCTCAGCTGATGGGCGTCAATATCAATCAGGTGATCTCGCTGACTTTCGTCATCGGTTCGGCGCTGGCTGCCGTGGCCGGCTTGATGGTCAGCGCCAATTACTCGATTGCCCACTATTACATGGGCTTCATGCTCGGCCTGAAAGCCTTTACCGCTGCCGTGCTCGGCGGCATTGGCAACATCGCCGGGGCGGTGCTCGGCGGGATTCTGCTCGGGCTGATCGAGTCACTCGGTGCTGGCTATATCGGCGATCTGACTGGCGGTTTCCTGGGCAGCCATTATCAGGACATCTTTGCCTTCTTCGTCTTGATCTGCGTACTGATCTTCCGCCCGTCCGGCCTGATCGGTGAAAAAGTTTCGGAGCGTGCGTGATGGGGTGGCTGACTTCCTTCGAAAACCTTCGCCATGACAAACGCGCGGCCATCGTTGCCACGCTGCTGATCGGTGTTCTCCTGGCGGTATTCCCTTTTGTGATCGGCAATACCCTCGGTAATTCCTGGCTGCGCATCCTTGATTTCGCCTTGCTTTACATCATGCTGGCGCTCGGGCTGAATATTGTCGTCGGCTTTGCTGGGCTGCTCGACATGGGCTATATCGCTTTTTATGCCGTTGGCGCGTATCTCTATGCCCTGCTGGCTAGTCCGCATTTTGGCTTGCATCTGCCGATCTGGCTGATCATCCCGGCTGGTGCGGCACTGGCTGGCTTGTTTGGTGCGCTGCTCGGAGCGCCGACCTTGCGCTTACGCGGAGATTATCTGGCCATCGTGACGCTGGGTTTTGGTGAGATCGTGCGTATCTTCATGAACAACCTCAACGCGCCGGTGAACATCACCAATGGCCCGCAGGGGATTTCGGGAATCGATCCGGTGCACTTTGGTGCGCTGACGCTGGCCAAACCGCTGACTTTCTTAGGAATCACGATCCCTTCACTACACGCCTATTACTATCTCTTTCTGGCGCTGGCGCTGTTCATCGTTTTTGTCAGTATCCGGTTGGAAAATTCGCGCATTGGCCGCGCCTGGGTGGCGATCCGCGAAGATGAGATCGCCGCCAAATCCTGCGGTATCAATACGCGCAACATCAAGCTGCTGGCCTTTACCATGGGCGCCAGTTTCGGGGGGGTGGCCGGCGGTCTGTTCGCTGGCTTCCAGGGTTTTGTCAGTCCCGAATCCTTCAACCTGATGGAGTCGGTCATGGTCCTGTGCATGGTCGTGCTCGGCGGCATGGGCAATATTCCCGGCGTCATTCTCGGCGGCATTCTGCTGACGCTGCTGCCGGAGATCTTCCGCCACACGGCCGGCCCGGTGCAGATCGCTCTTTTTGGCAAGATCCTGCTCGACCCCGAGGCACTGCGCATGCTGCTTTTCGGCCTGGCGCTGATCGTCGTCATGCTCTACCGACCGGCCGGCTTATGGCCCTCGACAACCCGGCGTCGCGAGTTCAAGGGCGAATCGAGCGATGTACTGAAGGAGGGTGAATAATGACCATCCTCCTAGAAGCAAAATCGATCTGCAAACATTTCGGTGGGGTCAAGGCCCTGACTGATGTTTCGCTGTCGATCCGCGAAGGCGAAATCTACGGCCTGATCGGGCCGAATGGTGCTGGCAAGACGACCTTCTTCAATGTCCTCACCGGCCTCTATCACCCGGATGGCGGAGAGCTGGTGTTCAATGGCGAGAAGCTGCAGGCCAGCGCACCGCATCTGGCGGCCCAGCGCGGGATTGCCCGCACCTTCCAGAACATCCGTCTGTTTGCCAACATGTCGGCGATGGAGAATGTGATGGTCGGTCGCCATGTGCGTACCCATGCCGGTGTGCTCGGCGCCGTCCTGCTAGACACGAAGACGCGGGCCGAGGAAAAAGCGATCCGGCGCCGCGCCGAAGAGCTGCTGCATTATGTGAATATTGCCGACCGCGCCGACGATCAGGCACGACACTTGTCCTACGGCGATCAGCGCCGACTGGAGATTGCCCGCGCGCTGGCTACCGACCCGAAATTGCTGGCGCTCGACGAACCGGCGGCGGGAATGAACGGCACCGAAACCGAAGGCCTGCGCACGCTGATCGAAGGCATTCGCAGGGACGGCACCACCGTGCTGCTGATCGAGCACGACGTCAAACTGGTGATGGGACTGTGCGATCGCGTCGCCGTACTCGACTACGGGCAGAAAATCTGCGAAGACATTCCCTCCGTCGTCCAGAAGAACCCCAAGGTCATCGAAGCTTATCTGGGAGGTTCCATTGCTTGAAGTCACCGGACTCCGCGTCGCCTACGGCGGCATTCAGGCGGTACGCAGCATTAGCTTCCACGTCAAACAGGGAGAAATGGTCGCGCTGATCGGCGCCAACGGTGCCGGCAAGACCAGCACGCTGAAGGCACTGGCGCGGCTGCTCAATGCTGCTGGAGGCAGCGTCCGCTATTGCGGCAAGGAAATATCCGACTTGCCGCCGCACCAGCTGGTCTCCGAAGGCATCGCCCTGGTTCCTGAAGGGCGCGGCGTTTTCCCGCGCATGAGCATTGTCGAGAACCTGCTGATGGGTGCGTACTCTCGTCAGGACAAGGAGAACATCGACGCCGACATCGAGCAGGTGTTCATGCATTTCCCCCGTCTCAAGGAGCGCGCCCAGCAGCTGGCGGGAACGCTTTCCGGCGGCGAACAACAGATGCTGGCCATTGGCCGTGCGCTGATGAGTCGCCCAAAGCTGCTGTTGCTCGACGAACCGTCGATGGGTCTGGCGCCGCTGATGGTGCAGAAGATTTTTGAGGTCATCCGCGCCGTCGCCGAGCAGGGAATGACGGTCCTGCTCGTCGAGCAGAACGCCAAGCTGGCGTTGGAAGTCAGCCAGCGTGGCTACGTCATGGAAAGTGGCGAGATTACGCTGACTGACGACTCGGCGAAGCTGTTGCTTAATCCGAAAGTGCGCGAGGCTTATCTCGGGGAGTAAACCGGCGTTTCGACGGAGGTGCCAAGGACTTTCTCCTTAGAGTTTTGCCTGGAAAAAACAGCTGAACCACGAAGACCACGAAGATAAATAATTGCTTTCAGTGTCGTGCATACTCACCCATTGGGCGCGTTGACAAAATGCTTCCAGATTAAGATTCTCTTCGTGTTCTTCGTGGTTGATTAAGTTTTGGTTCAGTATGCGGTTGGCGTACTCTCTGCACCCTGCGGCCAGGCGTTCTCGAACAGCACCTCGTCAAGCTTGAGCCGTTTGCCCCAGCCAGCGTCTTCAAACATTGGCCGCGGGTAAAACGCCGGGACGTGGCCAATGCACAGAATGCCCAACGGGCGGGCGTCGTCCGGTAACGCCAGCAGCTGGGCCAGCGCTTCGGGGTCGAAGAACGAGACCCAGCCTAGGCCGATGCCCTCGGCGCGAGCCGCCAGCCACATGTTCTGGATGGCGCAGCCGACCGAGGCGATGTCCATTTCCGGTAGGGTCCGTCGGCCGATAATGTGTTTCTCGCGATCCGGCATCAGGGTCACCACCAGCACTTCACCGCAATCCCGAATGCCTTCGATTTTTACGCCGAGAAATTCCTCGTTGCGTGAAGGCAGAATGCTGGCGGTGCGCAGGCGTTCCGCCTCAACCTGCTGATGCATTCGGGCGCGCAGCTCGGGGTCACTGATGCGGATAAAACGCCACGGTTGCATGAAGCCGACCGAAGGCGCCAGATGCGCGGCCAGCACCAGTCGTTCGATCAGTCCTTCGGGTAAAGGAGGTGCTTCTGCGGCGGGGACAAAATGGCGCATGTCGCGGCGTTCGCGCAGGGTACGCCACAGGGCTTCAATTTCGGCATCGCTGTAGCGGAAGGTTTCACAGTTCATGAAGGCGCGCCTAGTTCTGGAACAGCCGGGCGACGGCGTCCGGATTCGAGGGAAAATACAAGTGCATATAGCTGGCGGTGAGGCGCTGGCGGCGGTATATCGCCTCACCGAGGCGCCCGTCCGGACGGACTGAAGTGCATAACGGGCTCAGGTCGGTTTCGGTTTTTGAATAGTGGAAGGCGTGGCCGCGTAGCGTTCCTTCCGGGAGTTCGACTTCCTGCATGCCGAGACCGGAGATGCGTTTCTGCATGGCGACGGTTCCCTGCAGCAGACCGGCGAGAGGGAATTCGTTGCCCTCGACGTCGCGCATGGCGTCAAACAAGGCCATCATGCCGCCACATTCGGCGAGCACCGGCTTGCCTGCCTCGATATGGGCTGCCAAGGCTTCCCATAAGGGTCGATTGGCCGCCAGCGCCGGGCCGTGCAGTTCGGGGTACCCCCCTGGCAACCAGACGGCATCGCAGGCGGGCAGGGACGAATCGGTAAGCGGGGAAAAGAAGGCGAGCTTGGCGCCGAGCATCTCGAGGCATTCGACGTTGGCCGGATAGAGGAAACAGAACGCGGTATCGCGGGCCACGGCGATGGTTTGGCCTTCCAGCAAACGTGATAGCGTTGGCCTTTGCGCCTCGGCAAATTCGACGGGTGGCGGCAACTGGGCGGCGGCCGTGGTCGCCAGCAAGTCGGCCATGCGGTCAATACGTTGTGCGAGATCTTCGATTTCAGCCGCCGGCAGCAGTCCGAGGTGGCGTTCGGGCATCGCCGCGTCGACATCGCGCGGCAGGTGTCCGTACCAGGCGATATCAGGCGGCAGGCTTTTTTCCAGCAGTTCGGCGTGGTAGGCACTGCCGACGCGATTGGCAAAGGCAGCATTAAGCGGCGTTCCTGGGCGGTAGTGCTTGAGGCCGTAGGCAATGGCGCCGAAGCTGTTGGCCATTGAAGATCCGTCGATCACGGTGAGGATCGGAATGCCGAGTTTGGTGGCGAGTTCGGCGGCTGAGGGGGATCCGTCAAACAGTCCCATCACTCCTTCGATGAGAATCAGGTCGGCAGCGCGTGCGGCTTCGGCGAGTCGCCAGGCGAGGTCGGCTTCGCCGCACATCCACAGGTCGACGTTCTGGCACGGCGCATCGCTGGCGATGGCGTGAATCTGCGGGTCGAGAAAATCCGGGCCGCATTTGAAGACGCGAACAGTGCGTCCCAGGCGCGTATGCAAACGCGCTAGCGCGGCGACAACGGTGGTCTTGCCCTGGCCGGAAGCCGGGGCAGCGACGAGAAAAGCGGGGCAAGCAAGCATGTTTACCACTCCAGACCAGGCATGGCTTTGACGCCCGCCTTGAACGCGTGTTTGACCATGGTCATGTCGGTGACCGTATCTGCTGCGGCGACCAGCGCTTCGGGGGCGCCGCGACCGGTGATGATGACGTGCTGCATCGCCGGTCGCTCGGCGAGTACCTCAAGCACCTTGGGTAATTCGAGCCAGCCGTATTTGAAGGCGTAGGTCATCTCATCGAGTACCACGAGGCCGATGGCCGGGTCGCTCAGGTAGCGGCAAGCTAGTGTCCAGGCCGCCTGCGCGGTGGCGAAATCGCGATCCAGATTCTGGATCTCCCAGGTGAAGCCTTCGCCGGTGACGTGCCAGAATAGATTTCCCGGCATCGCTTCAGCGGCTTTCTGGAAGAAGGCTTCCTCGCCGGTATCGGAACGCCCCTTGACGAACTGAATGACGGCGACCTTCATGCCGTGTCCCAGCGCACGGGCGACGACGCCAAATGCCGCTGAAGATTTGCCCTTGCCGGTGCCGGTGTTGATCACCATTACGCCCCGCTCCTGCTGAGCGGCGGCGATGCTTTCGTCAACCACGGCTTTTTTTCTGACCATCCGTTTTGCATGGCGGTCGGCTTTGTCGTTTTCAATCATGTGCTGAGAATCCAAAAAGTTTAGCTTGGAATAAAACTGATCCGCCCATGGCTTTCGATTGCTTCCAGTGGGTACTGATAAAGCGCAGAAAGACGTTCGGCGGTGAGCATTTCCTGGGTTGATCCGTATTCGGTGTGGCCGTCGCCGTGGATCAGCAAGGCGCGAGTGCAGTAGCGCCAGGCCAGCGCGGGTTCGTGCAGGACCATGGCCACGGCGGCGTTACACTCCTGCGCGGCGCCGGCAAACAGTTCGAGCATGGCGATCTGGTGTTTCAAATCAAGGTGGGCAATCGGCTCGTCGAGCAGAAAGAGCCGTGGGGCCTGCGCCAGCAGGGTGGCAATGGCAACGCGCTGCCGTTCGCCGCCGGAGAGGGTCTGGATGTCGCGCTGTTCGAACGCCGACAGATCAACCGCCGCCAGCGACTCGCGGACGATGCGAATGTCCTTGGCGCTTTCCCAGTCCCAGCGTTCGAGGTGCGGATGACGGCCGACCAGCGCCGTCTCGAGAACCGTCGAGGCGAAAGCGTCACCACGGGCCTGCGGCAGCCAGCCACGGATCAGCGCGCTCTGGCGTGCTCCCAGTGCAGCGTAACTTTTGCCATCGAGCAGAATTTCGCCGGCTTGTGGCGGGCGTAGTCCGGCCAGTACCGAAAGCAGCGTTGATTTTCCGGCGCCGTTACGGCCGAGGATGGCCAGGCGTTCACCGGGCTGCAGGCACAGATCGAGATCGCGGCAGAACACCCGTTCGCCAATGCTGACGGTGAGCTTGCGCGTTTCGAGAAGAGGGGCGTGGTGCGTCATCTCGAGCGTCTCGTCTGCGGGTCACGGGTGAGCAGGTAGAGAAATACCGGAACGCCGATCAGTGCTGTAAGCACGCCCACCGGAAGTTGCTGCGGCGCAACGATGGTGCGCGCCAGAGTGTCGGCGATGACCAGCAGGCTGCCACCGGCTAGTGCCGAAGCAGGCAGCAGCAGGCGCTGGTCGTTGCCTGTCGCCAGGCGTACCAGATGCGGGACGATCAGCCCGATAAAACCGATTGACCCGGCCTGAGTCACCGCCGCGGCGGTGGCCAACGAAGCGACCAGATAGACCCCGCGGCGCAAACGGCTGACCTGGACACCAAGCGTTTGTGCCATATCGGCCCCGCGAGTCAGCAGGTTCAGTTCGCGGGCAAAGGGTAGGGCAAGCAGCAGGATGACGGCAAGTACGCCGAGTACCAGACGTGGATCACTGGCTTGCGAGAGATCGCCCATCAGCCAGAACAGCATGCCGCGCAGTTTTTGATCCGGGGCGATGGAAAGCATCAGGGCGATTCCCGCGCCGCAACCGGACGCGACAATGATTCCAGTCAGCAGCAGGCGGGTTTGCGTCCAGCTGCCGTCGCCATGGGCCAGACCAAAGACGATGAACATGGCGCTCAGTGCGCCGATAAATGCTGAGCCATTGATTCCCGCGAGGCCCAGGCCAAAGAGAATGGCCAGCATGGCGCCAACTCCGGCCCCTCCGGAAATGCCCAGTACGTAAGGGTCGGCCAGCGGGTTGCGCAGCAGCACTTGCAGCAAGGCGCCGGCCAGCGCCAGCAGGCCGCCACAGGCAAAGCCAGCGAGTGCCCGCGGCAGACGGAGATTGCGTACTACCTCGGCAGGCATGCTGTTTTCATGACCGAAGATCGCAGCAATCACTTCGGAGAACGAAATGCTCAGGCTGCCGGCCATCAATGCCAGCGCAATGCTCAGCGCCGACAGCCCGGAGAGGGCAGCGAGGATGAGCAGGGCGCGACGGCGAGTGGGCATGGCGTATTTTACTTCGGAGCGTAACGGACACCGAAAAATACGGTTGCCCCCAGAGTAGCGTAGTCCCTGGCCAACTCGTATTTTTTGTCGAAGATGTTGTTGGCGCGGGCAAAGAGCTTCCAGTCTTTTTCCAAGCGATATTCAGCCAGCAAATTGACCAGGCCATAGCCACCGAGCCGGTTTTTATTCGCCGTATCGTCGAAACGCTGGTCACTCAGTTGCCATTCGCCGCCAACCGTCCACGAACTGAAAGTGTAGTCCATATGCGATTTAAATTGCTTGTCAGCGCGGCGAATGAGTCGGTTTCCGGTGACGTCGTCGCGCGCGTGTTGCAAATCGAGGCTGGCGCCTCCATTCCAGTTGCCTTGGTTGCCTATGTAGCTGAGTGTTGCTCCGGCCAGTGTTGCGCTGGCAACATTCTGCAGGGGAATCCCGCTGCCCGAAATCAGATCGGTGACCTTGTTGTTGTAATAGATTGTTGAGAAATGATGAGAGCCGCGCTCCCAGTCAATGCCGACTTCACGATTGCGTGAGAACTCCGGGCGTAAATTGGGATTGCCCTGATAGTTCGATGGCACGTTGAGCGGAGAATAAAGCTCGTTGAAGGTCGGAGCCCGGAAGCCTGTCCCGTAGGAAACATGCGCCCGCCAGTCGGTGGTGAGCTGGTAGCCATAGCCGGCAAGCCCGGTGGTTTTCCCACCGAATTGCGAATTCTCGTCATGACGCAAATTGCTTTGTAGTCGGTGCTCGCCAAAACTCCCACTCCAGCCGGCAAGCACTGACCGGATCGTGCGTTCGTTGACTTGAAAGGCGGTCGTTCCCGATACTTTCTGTTTCAGAACTTCGGTCGCAATCAAGGCTTTTCCGACGGGTAGTTTGACGTCGTTTTGCCAACTCAGTTGATCCTGCTCCGTGAGTATCGCGGTGGTCGCGTTGCCGTCGGTTCGGTTCGTCAAATCGTCGATGCTGTGCCCTGCGCGAAGGGTGCTGGTCCAGGACGGTGCTAAGCGGTTGCGCGAGTAGGCGGAATAGCTGCTCACGTTTTGCTCTACCGCATAGTCCTTCATTCTGGTTGTTGCCGTTCCCGAGTCATAACGATTAGTGCCGTTGCTGTTGAGTACATTCAAGCCGAATTCATGACCGGCGGCCGGGCGAAAAGTCAGGTTGCCACTCAGGTTGTTGTTCCGGTAGCCGTCGCGGTCAGGATTGAATGAACTGACGGCCGGGTTGCTGCGGGCATTAATGCCATCGGTCTGGTAGTAGCCGGCCTGTAAATTGTAAGAGACGGCTTCCGTGCCGCCGGATATTCCAGCGGAGGTGTCTGTCGTGTTGTTGGTGCCGAAACCGGTGCTGGCGTTGTAGCGCGTTTGTCCATCGCCACGTCGAGTGAATATCTGGATGACCCCACCGATGGCATCCGCGCCATAGAGTGACGAGCCTGGGCCGCGCAGAATTTCCACCCGCTCGATTTGGGCCAGAGGAATGCGTGAGAAGGCAAAACTTCCAGTGGTTGCTGAGCCGACGCGCAGGCCATCGATCAGCACGATACTTTGATTGCTGCTGGCGCCGCGGATGTAAATATTACTGGAGGTTCCTGCGCCTCCGTTGACGCTGTATTCGATGCCCGGCTGACGCGCGAGTAATTGCTCAAGCGTGCTTTGCCCGGCATTTTCGATTTCTTCCCGGGTGATGACTGAAACGTCGCTGAGCAATTCGTTGGAGCGTGTGGCTTGGCGCGTTGCGGTGACCACGATGGCGTCGGTTTCCCGGTCGGCGGCCATAGCGGGTAAGGTGGACAACAGCGCGAGTGCGCTGGCGGCAAGTGTGTTGCGTGGATGCATGGCGGATTCCTCCCTGTGGCCGACAAGCGTCCCCGCACGCCGGCGTACAAAAAACAGAACTGCAGTAGGGAGAAAACTGTGGTCATGCGCATCTGGTTAGATGCACAAAGCATTTCGAGTCCGCATCCCCGCGGCACTTCCGCATGATTCGCGAAGGCCGGTCTCCGGGCTCACAAGTCTTGATGTATCGCCTTCCCAGGCTAATGGCCCAGTGGCGTATCGATACACCCTCACTCGCTTACCGTTGCGGGGGCAGCACAGGCATGGTATCCGGAGGACACGCACCTGTTTCCCGTTTAACCGCGGCAGGATGTTGGAACATCTTGCGCTGCGGCACCTTTCACGATTTCTCCGCCGAATCATCTCAGCGGAGAGCCGGATTATAGTGCAACTTCTCGTGGCGACGCGTTCTGCAAGCGACGTTAGGAATAATTCACATTTAAAACCGACGCTTAACCCTTGACTCCACTTGGTTTTTGAAACTATAGTCCGGGACATGGTTAACGAACTCAATACGCTCGAGAGCAAAATCGCTCAGGTAGTGTCGCTTTGCGCTTCGCTGCGGGCGGAGAATGCGCAGCTGAAAGAGCAGCTAGCGGCGGCAGAGAGCAGTAATAAGGATCTATCCGATCGCATGGAGTCGGCGCGTGGTCGGCTTGAACAGATTGTCCGGCAACTGCCGGAAACCAAAGCACGTGCTTGAATGTGACCATGCCTAACGAAGCCCATTATCTTGATGTTGTCCTGCTCGGAAAAGAGTATCGCGTGGCGTGTCCTGCCGAGGAACGCGAGGCCTTGCTGGCGGCGGTCGCCTTTGTCGATGCGAAAATGCACGATATTGCCGAGAAGACCAAGAGCAATATTTCCGAGCGCATTGCGGTTATGGCCGCATTGAACATCGCGCACGAACACCTTTCACAGAGGCATCAGGCGGCCACGACACTACTGACCAGTGGGTCGGAAACAGGAGTAGACATCGGGAATGTCAGGCGTAGAATTTCTGACATGGAGGCGCAACTTGAAGCGGTGCTCTCACCGCAGGAAAAGTTGCTGTAAGCCTCAAAAAGTTGTTCCCTGCGGTGTTTGTCAAGGCCATACATTCCTTGAACCAATACTGATTGGCGTCGGTCGCGAACCATTGAAGCTGCTGTTGTGCGTGCCCCATAAGCCGGGTGTGCCTGATGCGGAAGGAACGTAACCCAACTGAACTCCGGTTCAGGATGCCGGCCTAACGGCACTCGCGGGGGCATTATTCAAAAAGCGTGGAGCTGGTCTCCGCGCTTTTTTTCGTCCTTGTTTCGTGGAGCTAGTTGACAGGCAGTTCCTTGGTTAAATCCGCTTCCTGAAGTCTTCTGCGTGATCTAGGAAAACATCAACCAGAACCGGATCGAACTGGGTGCCGCGTCCTTTCCTGATGATCTCGCAGCTTTCCTCGTGGGTGAAGGCTGCTTTGTAACATCTGACGGAGACCAGTGCGTCATACACGTCAACTATCGCCATGATTCTTGCCGGTAGGGGGATGCCCTCACCTTTCAACCCGCTGGGATAGCCGCTACCGTCCCAGCGTTCATGGTGATGCATGGCGACAAGGATTCCCATATTGATAAACGGATTCTTGGGGTAATTCTTCCTTACCGTGTCGAGCGTTCGTGCTCCGATTAGTGTATGTCTTTTCACTAGCTCAAACTCCTGCTCGGTAAGCTTTCCGCGTTTGAGCAAAACGCCGTCGGGGATGCCGACTTTGCCGATGTCATGGAGTGCGCTGGCATAGAACAGCATGTCGATATAGGGCTGGTCGATGAGGGGTGAAAACGCCGGGTAGGTGCTTAGCGCCGTCGCTAATAGTCGGCACAGGGCTTGAACCCTTTCGATATGCTGGCCCGTGTCGTCGTCGCGCGACTCGGCCAGATTGGCCAGCGCCAGAATGGTGGCCATCTGCGATTCAGAGATTTCCTTCACCTGCGTCTGGACTAGCTGCTCCAGATTCTGGTTGTATTGCTCCAATTCGTTCTGGATGCGGTGCAAAGCCAGATGCGTGGAAACGCGTGCCTGCACCTCTTCAAAATGAAACGGCTTGGAAATGTAATCCTCGCCGCCGCTATTGAAGGCCTTGACCTTGTCGCTGGTTTCCTGAAGTGCACTGAGAAAAATCACCGGAATGCGCTGCAATTTTAGATTGCTCTTGAGTTGTCGGCACACTTCGTAGCCGTCCATTCCTGGCATCATGATGTCCAGGAGGATCAGGTCGGGCGGGTCGCTTTCGGCGGCGGCAAGCGCCAATTTGCCGTTGGGTACCGGTCTGACTTTATAGCCTTTCCCCTTAAGGATTTCACCAAGGACCTGAAGATTGGCCGGGGTGTCGTCGACGATCAGGATGTTCGGCGGTTTGCGTTCCAATCCGCTGTCAAGCATTGAAAGACCTCTTTGGGGTGAGTAGCTTCTGCAGGTTCTCGTACTCATAGGCAAGCGCCATGGTTCTGGTCGCCGAAGCTAGGTGGGCATCGAAGACCGCCACCTCATCGCACAACTCGATTATCAGGTCCTGATCGGCGTTGGTGATGGCGCGCAGTAATTGATTAACCAGATGGTCAGGCAATCTGGCAATAGCGGTTATTACATTATCTCCTGCCGTATCAGCGGTGTCCTCACTGTTTTCAGCGGGCTTCTCGTTGTCATAGACGAAGTTAATGTCCAGCACGGAAGCAATCGTCCTGAACAGGTCGCTTTCCCGGAAAGGCTTGCCGATATAGGCATCTGCGCCGATTTCCATAATCGCCTGGCGATCAAGGTCAAAAGCACTGGCGGTGACTGCGATGATCGGCGTCTTGGCTGGGCGCTCGCTTGAACTTTCTAGAGCCTTGATTCGAGTGATTGCTTCATAGCCGTCCATTTCCGGCATGCGCATGTCCATCAGAATTAAATCGGGACGGGTCGAATGATATTTTTCGATGGCTTCGATACCGTTGACAGCTTCCTCGGTCTCGAAACCAACGGCTCGCAGCATATGGGTCAGGATGGCTCGGTTGATTTCGCTGTCATCAACGATGAGCGCCCGGTAGGGAAGCCTGTCACCGGGGTGGATACCGATTACCTGCGTCTGAATGGAGTGCGGCTTAAGGCTGCCTTCTTCAGCCTCGTCAAGATCGATACTGAAGGCAAATGAGGTGCCTTGATCAAGTACGCTTCTGACCGAGATCTGGCCGTTCATCATGTTAATGAATTCCTTGCTGATGGCTAGCCCCAGCCCAGAGCCGCCGCCAGAGCGGATGCCCGTAGAGGTCTGCTCAAACTGAACGAAGAGCTTGCTGATTTCCTCCGGGGCAATGCCGTGCCCGGTGTCCTGGACTTCGGCGTTAATCTGGATTTTTCCATCGGGTTTTCGTTCGCTCGTGACCTTGAGGGTGATTGAGCCTGCGCTGGTGAATTTTACGGCATTGCCTAGCAGGTTGATGAATACCTGGCGTAATTTACCCTCGTCGCCCAGTAGTAGTCTTGGCAAGGCTTGCGGAATGTCCATGATGAGCTTCAGTTGCTTGGCGTCGGTGCGCAGGATGAACATGCTTTTCAGATCATTAAGCAGCGCCGTCAAATCGAACGGGGCGATGTGCAGCGTCGACCGTCCTGCTTCAATTTTTGAGATTTCGAGAATTTCATTGATCAGAGAGAGCAGGTGTTCTCCGCTGCGGTTAATGGTGTTCAGGTAATCCCGTTGTGACGGAGAAAGCGTTGGATCCTTCTGCAAAATCTGCGAAAAGCCGAGAATGGCATTCAGCGGGGTTCGTATTTCATGCGACATATTCGACAGGAAGATGCTCTTTGAAACATTCGCCACCTCGGCCGATTCCTTGGCTTGCTGAAGCGCTATCGTCAGTTGCTCAATCGGAGATAGCCCCCTGCGCACGATCCACCAGGTAGTGAGCATCATTGCTAGCACCGCCGCGAAGATGGCACCCAGTGCCATATGCTGGAAGGATCGTTGTTCAGAGAGGAATTCGCTTTCCTTTTCCTGAACCACGCCGAGCCAGCCGTTTCCAAGGTTGGAGGTATTGGCCGCCCAGGAAATGCCGTCCTGATCGATAAACTTCATTTCTCCGGTGAGGCCGTAACGCGCCCGTTTTACCGGAGGATACTGACCAACAAAACGCAGCTCTTCGGAGAATTCCGGGGCAGGATGAGCGACAACGCGATCGTCGGGGTCAACCAGAAAGGCGAATCCGGTTTTCCCGACGCGCGTCGAGCGAACCTGCTGGGAGAGCTGCTTTACATCGGTGGCGAACATGACCACGCCTACGAGAATGTCATCTGCGTTTCTTATAGGCATGGAAACGACCAGCGCCGGTTTGTTCGAGGTGCGGCCAATAAGACTTTGAAAGGCAATCGACCCGCCATCGCGTATTTTGCGAAACCATTCGCGTTGGCTGTAATCTGTCTGGTTAGCGTCGTCGCTGCGCGCAATATTAATGCCGTCGAGATTGACCACCGAAACCAGATACATGTACGGAAAGGCTTCGGCCATTTTTTCCAGCAGCGGTTTCTGCCGTTCCGGTTTCATGCTGATGATGTCGGGGAGTGAGGCCAGATAACCCAGCGAGCTGTAGTGGCCTTCGAGCCAGACGGTGACTGCGGCTTTGAGGGTGCTGTTGGCGGCGGTCATCTGCTCCTGGGGCGAGCGCTCGATCAGCGATACGGCCATCTTGTTGATGAAGATGGTCGTGGCCATCAATACCAGCAAGGTTACGGCCAGGACCAGAGCTGTCAAGCGCAAGCGCAGACCGACATTGGACGCAGTACGAAATATATCCTTGGCGTATAAGTGAAGGTTAGGCATTGCTATGGCCCCGGTCGTGATATGTGCATTTCGGATGCTTACGCTGAACTCTGTTTGAACTATATATTATGACTGTGAATATTATGTGCTAATGGGGGGCGGAGTGGTCTACAAAATATTCAGATGTGTTGGGCGTGCCGCTGATTAGCCCTAGGCTGGCTTGGCCTTGATCAATTTGCTGGGAACTTGTCGTGGCCTGGCCTGCCCAATCAGACACAATATCTCGGCCAATTTCCCATGTTACGTTTTGACAATCGCCTGATCCGCGAATTTCCTGGCGATCAGGAAATCGGCAACTTTCCGCGCCAGGTCAACGGCGCGCTGTGGTCGCCCGCCATGCCGACGCCGGTGGCCGCGCCGCGTTTGCTGGCGCATTCCCGCGAAGTGGCTCTATCCATCGGTCTAGATGAAAACGAGCTGACTTCGCCGCACTGGGTCGCGGCGCTGGCCGGCAATGTCCTGTTGCCGGGGATGAGCGCCTACGCTACCTGCTACGGCGGGCATCAGTTCGGCAGTTGGGCGCGGCAGTTGGGTGACGGTCGGGCGATTTTTCTCGGTGAGGTGGTCGGCGCGGCGGGGCGGCGCTTTGAACTGCAACTCAAGGGCGCCGGGCCGACGCCTTATTCTCGTCGCGCCGATGGCCGTGCGGTGTTGCGTTCGTCAATCCGCGAATTCCTCTGCAGCGAAGCCATGCATCATCTTGGCGTGCCGACGACACGAGCACTTTCCCTGGTGGAGACGGGCGATGCAGTGGTCCGCGACATGTTCTACGACGGTCATCCAGTCGAAGAGCCGGGGGCCATCGTCTGTCGTGTTGCGCCGTCGTTTACTCGCTTCGGACATTTCGAGCTGCTGGCTTCACGCGGCGACAAGGCGCTGCTGGAACAGTTGGTTAACTTCACCATTGATCGTGATTTTCCGGAATGGGTTGCTGTTCCGGATGAACGGCTGGTTCGCTGGTTCGTCGAAATCTGTGAGCGCACCGCCCTGCTGATGGTGCACTGGATGCGGGTGGGTTTTGTGCATGGCGTGATGAATACCGACAATATGTCGATCCTCGGACTGACTATCGATTACGGGCCTTATGGCTGGGTCGACAACTTCGATCCGGGATGGACGCCCAACACCACCGATGCCGACGGCCGGCGCTACTGCTTTGCGCGTCAACCCGAAATGGCGCGCTGGAACCTTAATCGACTAGCCGAGGCGCTGGCGGTGATCGCTCCCGATCCGGAGGCCTTGGTGCTGGGCCTTGAACGTTACGATCAAATTTACCAGGAAGAGTTTGGCCGTGCGTTTGCTGCCAAATTCGGCTTTGCCGCGTGGCGCGAAGACGATGCCGAGCTTGTCGAGGAGGCATTTGTGCTGATGCACCGCGCCGAGGTCGATATGACCTTGTTTTTCCGCTGCCTGTCCCGCGTCGAGTGTGCGGCGCCGAGTCTTGGGGTCTTGCAGGAGGCCTTCTATCGCGACGAGTTGTTTGTGCTACATGCAGCCGACCTGGCGGCGTGGCTCGGTCGCTGGGCGGAGCGCGTGCTCTCCGATGACGAGTTGCCCGAGCAAAGGGTGGCGCGCATGAACGCCGTCAATCCGCGCGTCGTGCTGCGCAATTATCTGGCGCAGCAGGCGATTGATCGAGCCGAAAAAGGCGATCCCGAAATGATTCATGAGTTGCTCGAGGCCTTGCGTCACCCCTACGCCGAACAGACGGGCCCTCAATCTTTTTCAGAAAAACGCCCTGAATGGGCAAGGCACAAGGCCGGATGTTCGATGCTTTCCTGCAGTTCTTGATGATTGCCGCCGCCGATGCTGGGAATCCGCTTCGGAACGCGCGTAGAATGAGGCTTTCCGTAATGAAAGAGAGTCATGCCTTACACCACCGATCTGGTTCACGAACTCAACGCTTTGATCCGTTTTGATCTGGATACCAGCCAACAAGGCATCAAGGTCCACAAGACGGCCGATGCGGAAGTGATTTCTGCTGTACAGCGCCTGTTCACTAAGGGCTTGATCACGCAAGCCGATGGCGGCTATTTGACCAGCCTTGGCCGTGAAGCCGCGGGGCATGCCCAGACCATGTTGGGTCTGCTGACCTCAGGTCTGGCAGCAGAAGTTTCAACGCATTAACTAAGGAGGGTCCAGCCCATTCGTGCGCTGGATCCCCTGATCCCTGGGGGGCTCAGCGCAGTCGCGCCAGCGTGGCCAGAAAATCTGCAGTGTTCTGGAAGCCGATTACCCGTAACCCCTGAATTTCATTCCCCTGGCGGTCAAAAAAGATGATTCCGGGCGGGCCGAAGAGTTTGAAGCGCGCCAGTAGCGCCTTGTCTTCCTCCGAATTGGACGTGACGTCGGCTTGCAACAGCGTCCAGCCGGACAGCGCTTGCTGAATACGCGGATCGGAAAAAGTGAAGCGTTCCATTTCCTTGCACGACACGCACCAGTCAGCGTAAAAATCGAGCATCACCGGCTTGCCCGAAATCTTGAGGCGGGCGTCGAGTTCAGTGAGCGAGCGAATGCGTTCGAACGCTAAAGGTCGGGCGTCGCTGGCTTTGCTGTCGCCGCGCAGGCCGAAAAGCGGTTGCAGCGGGTCGCTCGCTCCTGAGAAAGCGCCGGCTAGCATGGCCGTACCGCCAAGCAGCATGATCACGCCGATGGCTTTCCAGAAGCGTGGCCCGTTTTTGCTGTGCGCCGGTAGCGGGTCGATGGCGCGCAGCAGGATCGCCGGGATGATCAGCAATAGCGCCCAGCCGCCCATTTGCACGGCGACCGGAATGAAGGGCGAAATCAGCCACAGGGCGGTGGCCAAGAGAATGAAACCGAAGGCTTTCTTGACCGCGCCCATCCACGGCCCGGATTTTGGCAGCAGCGTTCCCGCCGACGCACCAACGATCAGCAGCGGTACGCCCATGCCCAGCGCCAGGCAGAACAGCGCCATGCCACCGAGCAGGGCATTGCCGGTCTGCCCGATGTAGAGCAGCGCGCCGGCCAGCGGCGCAGCAACGCAGGGGCCGACGATCAGCGCCGACAGTGCGCCCATGGCAGCGACGCCGGGAAGCGATCCGCTCTTCAGGTGCGAGGCTTCCTCGGATAGCGTGCTTTGCAGGAAGGTCGGCAGCTGTAGTTCGTAGAAGCCGAACATCGAAAACGCCAGGACAACGAAAATCAGGGCAAAACTGCCGAGTACCCAAGGATTTTGTAGGGAGGTGGACAGCAGCGTTCCGCTAAAACCGGCGGCGACGCCGACCGCCGCGTAGGTCACGGCCATGCCTAATACGTAGGCCAGCGAAAGGGCGAAGCCGCGTGCATGCGAAACACCGTGCCCGTCGCGGCCAGCGCCGACGATGATTCCGGAGAGGATGGGCAGCATGGGGAAAACGCAGGGCGTCAGTGCCAGCAATAGACCAAAGCCAAAGAAGCTGGCGGCGACCAGCCACAACTCGGCGTTCTTCAGCAGTTGCGTAATGCGACCGGACTCGTCTCCCTCCGTCGCAGGTACGGCGGGTGCCGTGGCCGGGTCAGGCAATTCCAGGCTGAGTGATTGTTTTTGCGGCGGATAGCAGACGCCGGCATCGGCGCAACCTTGCGAAGTGATCTTGAGGGTCAGCGGCAAACGGCCCGAGCTGTTGCGTTCGACCGGCAGGCGAATCAGCGCTTGTTTGTAATAGACCTCGACCTGACCGAAATTCTCGTCCGTTTTTTCCTTGCCCTTGGGCAGGACGGGCGTTCCGAGACTCACTGACGCCGGTTCGGCGGTAAAGCGGAATTTGTCACGGTAGAGGTAATAGCCCTTGGCGATCTCGAAACGCACCTCGATGGTCTGGCCGTCGAGGGCGCGGATGACGGGTTTGAAGGCCTGCGCAGGATGCAGCAATTCCTCCGCCTGAGCGACGCTGCACAGCAACAGCAAGGCAATGAAGAGGCGACGGATCATGGGACAGTTGGGCTTTCAGGCTGAGTTTCGGCGGCGACCCAGGCGAGATACTCGGGCAAGCCCTGAGTAATCGGCAAGGCAATGATTTCCGGGACGTCGTAGGGGTGGGCGGCGCGAATCGCCGCTTCGAGCGACGCATAGCGAGACGATGTGGTTTTGATCAGCAGCGGGACTTCATCAGCGCGTTCGACGGTGCCTTGCCAGCGATAGATCGAGCGGCAGGGCGGCAGAATGTTGACGCAGGCGGCAAGCCGCTGGTCGACTAGCGCCGTGGCTAGGGTTTCGGCCGCGGTGTGATCGGGCAGGTTGGTCAGGACGAGCAGAATTTCCATCAGGGTGATTCTACTACCGAGCGGGGTGCACAGGGCCGTGCCGGAAAAACTGCGGGCGCCACGCGTTGAGAAACGTGGCGCCCGCAGGGTGGTCTTACTGTGGCATGACTACTGCATCAGAAAGGTGGTTTCGGTGTCAGCGTCCCAGCCGTCCCACAGATAGTCATCGGCCTTGCCGTCGGCGATCAGGCGCAGGGCGTAGTTGACCTGTTCCTTGTAAAACTCGCAGAAGGCGCCGATCTGGTCCATGCCGCCGTTCATCTCGTGCGCTTCGGCCGGGCATGGCGAACCGCAGAAGTGCCGGATCGCGCAGTCATTGCACGGCGTAAAGGTATCGACGTTGCGCGCGGTGACCGTGCGGAAAGCCTCGGACTGCAATGCCGCGCTGACGCCGCCTGCGTCGAGCAGGTTGCCGCCGTTGAATTGCGGCAGGCCGATGAATTCGCTGCACGGGTACAGGCTGCTGTCGGCGGCCAGGGCGAAGAAGGCGCGTCCGCCGCCGCACGGCGAAATGTCGCACATCAGCCGGCGTGCCGTCGGCGCGAGAATGCCGATCAGGATGTTGGCGAAATTGGCGACCAGCAACTTGCGACCCGTTTCTTTATACAGCTCGTGCGAACGATCCATGGCGGTGAAAAAGGCTTTTGCCATGTCGTCGTCGGCCGGCTTGACGCCACGGGCACCGGGCAGCGTGCAGCGCAGAGTGTTGAGCATGCAGGTCGGCACTTCCTTGGCGTGAAACAGCTCGATCATCTGCGTCAGATACGGCAGGTTTTCGGTCGTGCAGGTGGTGATCACGCTCCACGAGCCGTAGCCCTTGAGCTTGTCCATCGCCGCCAGCACCTTGTTGTGCACGCTCTTGCCACCCCAGGTCTGGCGTGTGGCGTCGGTGATGTCCGCCACCGGGCCGTCGAGCGACAGGCCGATGCTGACGTTGCGCGAAGTGAGAAATTCAACCGCTTCATCGTCAAGCAGGGTGCCGTTGGTCTGCAGGCCGAAGGCAAAATCGTCGGCAAAGGCATCGATTGCCGCGAAGACCGCGGATTTGTTCATCAGCGGCTCGGCGCCATGGAAGATCGCGCGCGGCTTGCGACCTTCCGGCATGACCGAGCGGAAGTAGTCGCGCAACTTGCCCAGCGAAGCGATCAGCTTCTCCGCCGACATGTGGCTTCCGTCGCTGCGCTGCTTGCCGGGAAGGTAGCAGTAGGTGCAGTTGAGATTGCAGCGTTCGGTCGGGTTGAGATAAACCCCGGAAGGCGTCAGCTCGAAGCGCAGCGCGTGCAGCTCGCGGGCGAATTCGTCGGCTTTTTCGCGAAAGCTTTCAAACATCGATCCGCCGGTCAGCGACTCGGCCACCCGGTTCTTGTCGACCAGCGCCCAGAAGGCGGTGTTCGGGTCGGTCACCGCGGCGTATCGGTGATGGCCGATGTCCACGGGAATCAGCGGGCCGACGGCTGCGGCCCGTTCAAGGACGGCTTCGGTCATTTGGCCGCTTTCTTGTCCATCAGCACGTAATGCGACAGACCAATGCCGTCCGGGTTGCAGCTCTTGCGGATGGCGATGGTCGGGGCGACGGGCTGTGCGGCGGTTTCGGTGTTGGCGGCTGCTTGGGTTTGAACGTTTTGCGACATGATCCACTCCTCGGGATAAGTAAAAACAAAAAGGGCTCCGGCTGAAGACACGCGTGCGCATGCCTTCAGCCGGAGCCCTTTCCTGGACTCCGAATCGGTTCGACACGTCTTCTGGCTACCGGATCAGCCGAATCGCTGCACCTTCCCGGCGGGGTGTTCCCCGACAGTGGCTGGCGATGACCCTAGTCATCAACCTTGCAGCATTCGTCCCCGGATACAGCGGCGGGCCCGCCACGGATTCACACCGTGTTCCGTTACGTCGAACCGAACGGTGGCAAGATCTTCCCTGATTTGCCGAGGGCGGTCAAGACCTCTGGGTGGTATTTTGTTCAGTGTCGCCAGGCGCGGGTGATGATGTCGCGGATGATATGCAGGCGGCGGTGAAAAAAATGGTCGGCGCCGGGGATGACGATCACCGGGAGCTCCAGCGGCTCGGCCCAGGCCAGGACATTGGCCAGCGGAACGGTGGTGTCGGCCGAACCATGAATGACGATGCTGTCATTGGCCACCGCCCCCGTTGAGTACTGGCGCGCGCCGTCGACATGGCCGGCGGCCGTGCCGATCAGCACCAGACGTTGCGCCGGGTGGCCGCTGTCGCTCAGGCGCAGCGCGACGCGTGCTTGTACGTAGGCGCCAAAGGAAAAGCCAGCCAGTGCTACGGGTAAGTTGCCATATTGCCTAGACGCCTCGGCGAGAGCGGTCAGCATGTCGTCAACTTCGCCGTTGCCGTCGTCGTGTTCGCCAGCGCTGTTGCCGACGCCGCGAAAGTTCGGCCGCAAGGCGACGTAGCCGAGGTGGTTGAATGTGCGCGCCAGTGTTTGCACGACCTTGTTGGTGTTGCTGCCGCCAAAGAGCGGGTGCGGGTGGCAGATCAAGGCGATGCCCCGGGGCGTACCCGGGTTTTCGACGATCAGTTCGATGGCCCCCGCCGCGCCGTCAATCTGGAGCCATTCCTCATTGATCTTCATGCGTCAGATTTTCAGGCGTTCGACCACCTTCCCCTTGATTAGGTGCTCCTGAATGATTTCCTCAACATCGTCCTTGTCGAGATAGTGGTACCAGATGCCTTCCGGGTAAACCACGATGACTGGCCCCTCGTCGCAACGTTCCAGGCACCCGGTCTTGTTGACGCGGATTTTGCCCTTGCCCCGGAGATTAAGCTCTGCCACGCGATCCTTGGCATAGGTTTGTGCTTCGGTCGCGCCGAGGGCGTTGCAGCAGCATTGCCCTTCTTCGCGCTGGTTACAACAAAAAAAGACGTGGTGCTTGAAATAGCTCATGCGCAAGGTTTCCTGGTGGCGGAGATCGGTTTAATGCCTTAAGACCGGTGAGTCCGGATTTGATTCCCGTTACGGAGCGCGTCGCCCGCACAGGGTCAGATAAGGCAGAGCAAGAAAAGGCCAGAAACTGGCAGTTAATCGGGTGAGGCCATTGAAGTTGAGCAGATGCCCCTGGCGCCAGGCAGCCAAAGCAATGATCGAGTACGGGTTGGGCGGCGCCAGATTGACCAGCACCGTGCCGGCCATCAACGCCAGTCCGGCGAGCGGGAGGCGCAGCGAGACGGGCAACAAAAAAACCATAACCAGCGCGGCGCCGCCAATCATCAGCCCGAGACCGGCGCCAGGCGTCAGCCAGGCCAGGGCTTGCAGGGGATCTACAAGGATCGCGGCGGCCAGCGTGCGGATGGACAGAGCAAAGGCAAAGAACACTCCGAGCACCAGCGACGGAGAGTACTTGGCCGCCAGCAGGGTGACGGCGATCAGGCCGATGGCCACAGTGTGGCAGGCGATGATGCCGGTCTCGATGGCGAAAAAGGACGGTGGGGCATAGGGAAGGGTCGGCGCAATCTCCAGCAGTTGCCGCAAGTCGCCGGTGCCAAAGAGAACCGTTTCCGGCGAAAGCTGAGTGAGCAACCACAAACTGATCAGCACCAGTCCGAGTTCGGCGTGTGGAAAAGGGGCAAGCAGGTTGTGCTGTATGGCCATGATCCGCCGGAAGGTGCGTTCTCCATGCCAGCAGGCGAGCAACACGCCTATCAAAGTGCCCAGGCTGTTGCTGGCCAGATCCAGATTGGACGGGACGCGCGAGGGCAGCCAGGTTTGCAGCGATTCGAGACAGAAGCTGATTCCCGCTCCAAGCAGCAGGGCGGTCAACGCCCCGGTGCACCAGCCCGGCAGGCGACGCAGGGTCAGGGTGAGCAGAAAGCCCAGGGGTAAGTAGGCGAAGGTGTTGATCGCCAGATCAAAGAAAGTCCAGTAATGCGGCCAGCCAGCATCAAGAAACGCCCAGGGCGATAGACCCGTGTCGCGCCAGCCCGAGAAGGGGTGCAGGCTGGCATAGATGATCAGGGCGACGTAGGCCAGTGCCAGATGTCGCGGCAGTCGAGTCGGAGGGGGCGGCATTGTCGTGGGTAGGCTGCGCTTTGATTTCGAGTCAGGACAGTTTAATGCGGGTGAGCTTCCGGGTGTTGACCGGGTGCTGGAGAAAGAAGGCCGAAGCGCTGCGGTAACAGCGAACCGGCCAACATGCCGACGATGCTGATCGCCAGCCCGATGAGCTGGGGTGGCACCAGGCTGGCTTCGCCGCTCAGAAACTCGATCAGCAGCCAGGAAGAGACCCCGCCGATGCACGCTGCCAGCGCCCCCTGGGTGGTCGCGCGCGACCAGTAGGCGCCGAAGAACAGCGGGACAAAGGCGCCAGCCAGGGTGATCTTGTAGGCGCTTTCGACCATTTTGAAGATTGAAGCATTGGTCGTCAGGGCGAAACCGAGCACGATGCAGGTAAAGCCAACGATGGTCAGGCGCATCAGGCGCAGGAACATATAGTCACTGATGTCCGGGACGAAACCACGAACGATGTTTTCCGAAAAGGCGACCGAGGGCGCCAGCAGGGTCGCCGACGAGCAGCTCATGATCGCCGAGAGGACGGCGCCGAAAAAGATGGCTTGGGCAAATACCGGCGTGTGTTGCAGCACCAGGGTGGGCAGGACCAGTTGCGAGTCATGCTGCAACAGGCCGTTAAAGAGCGCGGGATCGATCAGGGTCGCCGAGTAGGCGATGAACATCGGGACGAAGGTGAAGAGAAAATAGATGACGCCGCCAAGGATTGATCCATAAATGGCGATTTTCGCCGTCTTCGCCGAGGTCACGCGCTGAAAAACGTCCTGCTGCGGAATCGAGCCGAGCATCATGGTGATCCACGCTCCGAGAAACGCCAGCCATTGCGCGGCGTCGGCATCAGGGAAGAAATCGAGCTTGCCCGCGGCCGAGGCGTGGCTGATGACGGCTTCGACGCCGCCGGTCATTCCGGAAACCAGATAGGCAATGAACAGCATGCCGCCCATGACCACGCCCATCTGGACGAAATCGAGGATGGCCACCGAAAGCATGCCGCCGAAGGTGGTGTAGGTCAGGACGATGGCGGCGCCAAGAATCATCCCGGCAGGTTGCGAAATAGCCCCGTCGGTCACCACGTTGAAGACCAGGCCCAGCGCCTTGATTTGCGCCGAGACCCAGCCCAGGTAGGAGGCCACGATGCACAGCGTGGTCAGAATTTCGACCGAGCGGTTATAGCGCATGCGAAAGAAGTCGCCGAGGGTCAGAACATTGAGCCGATATAGTTTGGTGCCGTAGAAGAGACCGGCAATGACCAGGCAGAGGCTCGAGCCAAACGGGTCAGCAACGACGCCGCGCAGCCCATCCTTGACGAAGGTGGCGGAGACCCCAAAGACTGCTTCGGCGCCGAACCAGGTGGCAAAAACGGTGGCCATGACCACCGGCAGTGGCAGGCAGCGTCCGGCCACGGCAAAGTCCTTGACGTTATGTACCCGCGTGGCGACATAGAGACCAATGGCCACGGAAAGTGCAAGATAGGCAGTAACAAACCAGATCAGCATGAGGTGAGCGGCGAGCTTAATCGATTGAAAACAGCGCATTATACGGTTGCCATGGGGCGGGTGAGCAAGTGCTTTTCCAGCGCTAAAAGCAGCCCTGGAGTCTTTTTAATGGGGGCGCGCTGATTTTGAGCGAAGCTCCTTTTTGCCTGGCGTGCGCGCGGTTGTCAGGTCTTCTGACCGGCTCTGAAAAGGGGGGCGATTGACAAAGTCCAATTAAATCAATACAATCCGCCTCGTCTGTTAAATAACGCCATGCATGGTGCATGGTCAGACCGGAGCTCTTTTCTTGCCTGCGACTCCAATGCAGGATATTCCCGAGTAGAAAAGAGGTATCCCCCGGCGGTCATTCCGACCGCAACCGAGGGCTTAAGCACCCGCCTAGAACCGCTTGTCGCACGGCTTGTTTGCGCGATGACAACAGTGAAGGAGAGTGAGCATGTCTGTAACGATTTCGCTCAGAAGTACCATGGCACGCCGTACTGATGCCGCATTGCACCTGGTCCAGCATGGTTTGATGATTGCTGGTTTATTGCTGGTGTTCGCTCTGGTCAGCCTATGGGCTAATGGCACATCACCCGTAGGAGCGCTGAAATCAGTCGTTCCTGCTTTTATCGTTTCCGCTGAAGCCGCAGAAGATTCGCAAGATACGGCTTCTTCGGTGAACATCCTGTCGTCGCGCATGCAAGCAGCGCTGGATTACGTGACGCGCCGCTATCATGTGTCTCCGGAAGCCTTGTTGCCGGTTTTTGAGGCAGCCCAGTTCATCGGACAGGAGCGGCACATCGATCCGCTGCTTATTGTCGCCATTATTGGCGTTGAATCCGGTTTCAATCCTTTTGCCGAGAGCGCCATGGGCGCTCAGGGGTTGATGCAGGTCATTCCGCGTTTCCATCAGGACAAGCTTCCCGATGGCGCCGGAGTCAAACCCTTCCTGGATCCGGCAACCAATATCCGGGTCGGAGCGGTTGTCCTTGAAGAGGCGATTCGCCGGCGCGGCGGGCTGGTGGCCGGTTTGCAGTACTACGCCGGATCATCCGATGCGGAAGGGGCTTACGCCACCAAGGTGCTGGCGGAAAAAGAACGCCTCGAGCAGGCCGCTCGTCGCAGTGCCGGTTCAAGCGTCCGTTCGGCCCTCGGCTAAACCGCTGCTGGCCATCCGCCGGATGGTTTGCCTGGCCTCGGCCGGAAGAACCCGTTCGGCGTGTTCCAGCGGGATGGTGATGCGCTGATCAAAATGTAAGCGCCCGCTGTCGTCTTCGCTGATCAGATGGGCATCGATCAGATGCGCAATCAGCGACGTGAAGGTGCTGATTTCTGCGTGTTCGTTGTTGTTCGCGGTGAGCAGCGACAGGCGTTGCGCCAGCAGATGACAGTCCTTCTCCAGACTGTTTCGGGTGCGCTGTCCCGATCCTCCGTGCTGTAAAACGGCCAGCGTCAGGAAGTGACGTTCGAGCACCGGGCGGATGATTTCGCTGAGCAGTCGCAACTCAGCAAACTCCTGGCTGTTCGCTTCGGGCGCACTGAGTTGGCCGGAATCGGTCTTCAGCAGCAGCCCGCGCGAAACCAAAACGTCGACGATTGCGGCCATGGCGGCGGTGATTTCTGCGGGCTCCCAGCGCAGGAAAAGCTCAGTGCGCATCAGTCCGTAGATTCCCGAGACGGTTTCGCTGATGCTTTGAATGCTGAGGCGATGCTTGTTGTTCAGCAGGCAGGCGAGCAGCGATGGCAAGGCGAAAAGGTGCAGCGCATTGTTGCGGAAATAAGCCAGCAGTGGCGCTTCGCTGGCCGGAACGCAGATCAGGTCGCCCAGAGGGTGAGTGATGCGTTCGGCAAAACCGAGGCGCTCAACATACGCCACAATCTCGGCCGACGCCAAAGCGCACGGCAGAGTGCTTGGTGAGTAGGGGGCTGCGGTGCTCAGCGCCTGAAGGTGCTCAAGCATGCGATGCAAAACCTGTTCGTCCAGCGTATGCCGGGGCGTTGGCAGCAGCGTCAGGGCCATCAGATTGACCGGGGTGATGACCGCAGCTGAGTTCAGACGTGTGGCCAGTTCAGTCGCCGCGCGGAAAGTGGCTTCGCGCGGCCAGTCGTCGCTGCTGTCGCATGTCTCCTGAGCCCAGCCCGGACGGTAGCTGTCGAGAAACGCCGACAGCGCCAGCGGTTCGCCGAAGTTGATGTGTACTCTGCCGAAGACTTTCTTGATCTGGCGTGCGCTTTGCAGAACATTCCATAATGATTCTTTTTGCTTGGGCTTGCCGGCCAGTTCGCGCAGGTAGGTGCGACCTTCCAGTACTTTTTCGTAACCAATATAGACCGGTACAAAAACCAGGGGGCGAGAGTGTTCGCGAATGAAGCTGCGCACGGTCATGCCGAGAATGCCGGCTTTCGGCGCCAGCGTGCGCCCGATTCGGCTGCGTCCGCCTTCGATAAAGTATTCCAGCGGGAAGCCGCGGGTCAGCATCAGGTGCAGGTATTCATGAAACACGGCGGCATAAAGCGGTTCGCCCTTGAAGCTGCGGCGCAGGAAAAAAGCACCGCAGCGACGCAGCAGCGTGCCGATCAGCGGCATGTTGAGATTGGCACCTGCGGCAATGTGCGGAGGCGTCAGACCCTGCTGGTGCAGGAAGTAGGACAGCAGCAGGTAGTCAATATGGCTGCGATGCGTCGGGACATAGACAATGCCCTTGTCGGGTGCGATGCGGGTGACGGCGTCGATATTATGCAGATCGATACCGTCATAGAGTCGTGGCCACAGCCAGGAGAGAAACAGCTCGAAGGCACGCAAGGCGCCATAGGAGTAATCCGAGGCAATCTCCAGAGCAAAGTGTTGCGCCCGATGCCTGGCTTCATCCGGGGAAGTCTGGTGTGTCGACGCTTCGCTGGCGATTGCCGAGCGTACGGGAGGCGAAGCCAGCAAGGCTTCAATTTGCGTATTCCGATGCGACAGGTCCGGGCCGATGACCATCTGGCGCTGGCGGCGAAAATGTACGCGCAGTACGCGTGAGAGTTTACGGACGGCGGTGGCTTCGTCGAGTCCTTCGCGTGACAGCCCGTTCAAAGAAATCGGTGCGTTGAAGCGGACCAGAATATTTCGTCCGTGCAGGACGATGGCCAGCAGACGTCGCAAGCGTCCGGATTGTCGCCAGGTTTCCGAGAACAACGCCTTGAGAATGGATTCTTGCTTGTCCGGCCGACGACCCCACAATATGACCACCGGAACGATCTGCATTTCAAAAGCCGGGTTGTTCAGTACCTCCTGAACCAGAGCGGTCATCAGTTGCGGGTGGGCATACCGCTCTCGCGCCGAGGCGCTGATCGACGGTTGGCGATTGAGGGAAAAAACCGAGTGGGTAAAGGAGTGGTTGCCTAATCTTAAGGCTGTTTCTGCGTTAGGGAGTCCGCCGCGTTGGGTTTCCTCGAGGAGGACCAGAAGATCAGATAAATGGCGGTCCTGCAGGACATAGCACACCGGTATTTTGGGGTCGAGGCCGAGTTCCTTGGACGACGCAGGAAACACCGACGTGCGTGCCCAGAAATACAAAACCCGGCGGGCTAAAGGGAGAGCCCAGCCGGGTAGGCCGAAGAAGCCGGTCATGATTCGGTGCGTGGCATGCAGTGAGTCCGCTCAGTCGTCTTCAAGGCCGACGACTTTGTGCTGCGAGGTCAGTTGCTGTTGCGTCGCCGGAGGAACCGGAGCGTAGTGCGAGAAGGTAATGGTGTACGAACCCTGCCCGCCGGTCAGTGACTTGAGTCGTCCCTGGTAATCGTCGAGCTCGGCCAGCGGGACCTTACCGTTGATCGACATGCTCCCGGCGTTGCGCGACTGGGTTCCGGTAACTTGTCCACGCTTGCTCGACAGGTCGCCGGCGAGATCGCCGACAGCGTGTTCGGGTGAGGTGATCTCAATTTCAACGATGGGTTCCAGGATGATCGGCGTCGCGGCCTTGATGGCTTCGATTACCGCCTTGCGCCCGGCAGTGAAAAAGGCGATGTCCTTGCTATCAACAGCGTGGGATTTTCCGTCGCTGACAATGACCCGGATGTCGTGCACCGGGAAGCCGCCAATGACGCCGTCGTCGAGCGCCTGACGTACGCCTTTTTCAACCGAAGCCATGAATACGCCGGGAATGGCTCCACCTTTGACTTCGTCGACAAACTCAAAGCCAGCGCCACGCTCACGCGGCTCGACGCGCAGCATGACTTCGCCAAACTGACCGGCGCCACCGCTCTGCTTTTTGTGTCGGCAGTGACCCGGGGCCTTGCCTGAAATGGTTTCGCGATAGTCGATCTGCGGGACTTTCGTATCGAGTTCGATCTTGTATTGCTGGGCCATGCGCGACAGCTTGGCGCGCAGATGCATCTCGCCGAGGCCGCGAATGACCGTCTCATTGGTCGTCGGATGCCGCTCGACCTTGAAGCAGGGGTCTTCGACTTCCAGCTTGTGCAGTACGTCAAACAGGCGCTGTTCGTCGGCCTTTTTCTTGGTTTCCACGGCCAGGCCCTGCATCGGTTGCGGGAATTCGAGCGGAACCAGGTGGATATGATCCTCCTCGTGCGAATCGTGCAGAACGCAGTCGAACTCAATATCATCAATTTTGGCAATGGCGCCAATATCCCCCGGAATCAGCGTCTCGACTTCGATGTAGTCCTTGCCCAGCAGGCGGTAGAGGTGGCCGACCTTGAACGGACGCTTGGCGTCGCCGACAAAGAGTTGGGTGTCCTTTTTGATCGTTCCCTGATGCACACGGAAGATGCCGAGTTTGCCGATGAACGGGTCGCTGACTACCTTGAAGACGTGGGCCAGCACATGTTTGCTGGCGTCGGGGGCGGCATCAAAGGCCACAATGTCTGCAGCGCCCGGTTCGCCCTTGTAAAACGGGGGCGGGTTGCCTTCAGTCGGGTTGGGGGCGAGTTTGGCCAGGATGTCGAGCAATTGCGGAATGCCGGCGCCGGTTTTTGCTGAAACGAACATGATCGGAATCAGGTGGCCGGAGCGCAAGGCTTTCTCGAAAGGCGCGTGCAACTCGTCAAGGTTAGGATCCTTGCCTTCGTCCAGATAGCGCGCCAGGAGGTCTTCATCTTCCTCGACAATCTGGTCGATGAGCGTGCGATGGGCTTCGGCAACCGAGGCGAAATCACTTTCACCATCATCGTGCCCCAGCACTTCGACAACTTCCTGGCCATGGTGTGCAGGCAGGTCGAGAAGCATGCATTCGCGGCCCCAGCGCTCGCGAATTTCGCCAATTAACTTGGGCAAATCGATGTTCTCTGCGTCGATTTTGTTGATCACGATCATGCGGCAAAGATTTCGCGCGGTGGCCAGTCGCATCATGCGTTCGGCCGAGAGTTCAATGCCGGTTTGCGCGTTGATGACAATCAGTGCGGTATCGACCGCGGCAAGTGCGCCAATGGCCTGTCCAGCAAAATCGGGATATCCCGGGGTGTCGACAATCTGGATCTGGGCGTCCAGCCATTTGAGGCTGGCAATGGCTGAATTCAGTGAATGTCCGAGTTCTTTTTCTTGTGGGTCAAAGTCACAGACAGTGTTTCCCTTTTCGACCCATCCTCGTGTCGCAATCGTGCCGCTCGCAGCCAGCAGGCTTTCGGCGAGGGTCGTTTTGCCGGAAGCGCCGTGGCCAACAAGAGCGACAGCACGAAGATTAGTGGTGGTGTTTTGACTCATGTTTTCTCCCAATTATGTCGAACGCACTCTTCTTGGGGCGAGAATCAAAAACTGCCCAACAAAGAGCAACTGACTACTCAATAACCATCCGCAACGTATGTCATTCTACCCCTACTGTGAGGGGGGAAAACAAGCCTGTTGTCGGTTGAATAAATAGGCAGCTAAATAGGGAAAACGAAGGTCGGGCAATGAATTCTGTAAGCATCTAACGCAGAAAGATAAAACCGATTTTTGAGAGTCCATTCCAGAACTTAGTATTGACTTTGTTGTCGCGGAGGCAGAGAATTAGAGGATTGTTCTTTTTATCTACCCGATTTTTGGGATTTCTTTTCAACAAGTTGGCTTGCCGGAGGGAGTATCAATGGGAAACACGGAGAAGCACATTGCTCAACTGCGCGAAATGCGCAGCAAAGCATTGCTTGGCGGTGGACAGAAGCGTATTGACGCACAGCACGAGAAGGGTAAGTTGACCGCTCGTGAACGCCTCAATCTGCTGCTGGACGAAGGTTCGTTTCATGAAATCGGACAGTTTGCTACGCACAGTCTGACCACTTTCGGTCTGGATAAGCAGCGCTTCCTCGGCGATGCGGTCGTTACCGGTTTCGGTAAGATCGATGGCCGTCCAGTCGCTGTCTATGCACAGGACTTCACGGTTCTGGGCGGCTCGTTCTCCGAGCTCCAGTCGCAAAAAATCTGCCGCGTCATGGACAAAGCCCTCGAGTCCGGTATTCCGGTCATCGGTCTGGGTGATTCCGGTGGTGCGCGTATTCAGGAAGGTGTTCGCAGTCTGGCTGCGTACGGCGAAGTTTTCGTCCGTAACGTCATGGCTTCCGGCGTGGTTCCGCAGATTTCCCTCATCCTTGGGCCATGTGCCGGCGGCGCGGTTTATTCGCCCGCACTGACCGACTTCATCATCATGGCGGGTCAGGCCTACATGTTCCTGACCGGACCGGAAGTCATCAAGACCGTAACCGGCGAAATCGTTACTGCTGAAGATCTGGGCGGTGCAGCAATGCACATGGGCACCAGCGGTGTGACGCATCTGGCGGCTGATACCGAAGAAGAAGGCATCGCACTGGCCAAGAAGGTTCTCAGCTACCTGCCGCAGAACAATGCCGAAGATGCTCCGCGCACGGTGAACACCGATTCGATCGATCGCATGGACGAGTCGCTGAATGCCTTGATTCCTGACGGCATCAACTCGCCTTACGATATGCGTGACGCTATCGAGTCGATTTTCGATACCGGCAGCTTCTTTGAAGTTCAAGCCGAATACGCAGCCAATGCCGTGGTCGGCTTTGCCCGCATGGACGGCTACTCGGTTGCAGTTATCGCTAATCAGCCATGTCATATGGCCGGTTGTCTGAACATCGACGCCAGCGACAAGATCGCCCGTCATGTCCGTATCGCCGATGCCTACAATATTCCGATCGTAACCTTCGTTGATTGCCCGGGCTTCCTGCCAGGCACCAGCCAGGAATACGGCGGCGTTATCCGTCATGGCGCCAAGGTGCTCTACGCTTACTGTGAAGCCACCGTGCCGATGGTCTCCATCATTACCCGCAAGTCCTTCGGTGGTGCTCACTTGGCCATGAACTCGCGTCAGATGCGTGCTGACCTTGCTTTTGCCTGGCCGAGCGGCCAAGTTGCCGTTATGGGCGCTGAAGGTGCAGCAAACATCATCTTCCGCGATGAGATCAAAAAGGCAGCCGATCCCGTCGTTCGCAATCAGGAAATGATCGAGATTTATCGCGAAGAGTTCATGAACCCCTACCGTGCGGCTGACGTTGGCCAAATCGATGAGGTGATTCTTCCTAGCGAAACGCGTCCTCGCCTTGCTCGCGCACTCGAAGTGCTGCGTAACAAGGTGGCCGTGAATCTGCCACGCAAGCACGGTCTCTGCCCGGTTTAATGGTTTGTGGTTCTTGGTTTTTTTGTTTAACTTTAAGTGAGAGGTATCAATGGAGAATCTAGATTGGGGTATTAAGATGACCGTCCTGGGTATGGGACTGGTCTTCGCCCTGCTGGGGCTGCTTTGGGTCCTGCTGACTGTTGTTCTCATGCTCGACAAGGAAGAAATTCCTGAGGATGAGACGGCTGACGCAGGTGATGACGCGCCGCAAGCTGCAGCGGCTGGCATTCCAGCAAATCTCGTGTCGGCAATCGTGATTGCTGCACTGAAGCACAAAAAGTCACTTCGGGGCGGCGCTCCGATGATGCAAACGACTTGGTCGGGAAGTCAGTCAAGCCTTTGGGCAGCTGCAGGCCGTGCTCGTCAAACTAATACTTGGACCTCGAGAGGAAAATAATGCATCGTTATACTTTGAATGTTAATAACACCGAATTCGTAGTTGACGTCCAGGAAGCTGGCGCAGACAAGTTCGACGTCGTTGTTGGTGGTGAGTCCTATTCGGTGACTCTGTCGGGTGAGCAGGCTGCTGTAGCTGTTGCTGCTCCGGCACCGGCTGCTGCTCCGGTTGCTGCTCCTGCCGCTGCCGCTCCTGCCGCTGCTCCGGTTGCGCGCAAGCCCGCTGGTGGTGCTGCCAAGGGTGGCATCAAGGCTCCGATGCCAGGCGTGATCATGGAAGTCAGCGTAAAGGCTGGTGACAAGGTCAAGCGCGGTCAGCAGGTCGCCATCCTTGACGCGATGAAAATGCAGAACGTCATCGGCGCACCGAAAGACGGTACGATTGGTGATATCTGTGTGGCCGCTGGTCAGACCGTTGGTCACGGTGAAGTGATCTGTACATTCCTGGAGGGTTAATCGATGCTTGATCAACAAACTATCGAACTGCTGATGAGGGGTGTGCTGAACATCACTTGGCAGTCGCTGGTAATGATCGGCGTTTCGTTTGTCTTGTTCTATCTGGCAATCGCCAAGGACTACGAGCCGCTGCTGTTGTTACCGATTGGCGCTGGCTGTATGCTGGCTAACCTCCCGCTCTCGCCGCTGATGGACGAGCACGGTATGCTGAAGATTCTTTACGAAATGGGCGTGGGCAACGAACTGTTCCCGCTGTTCATCTTCATCGGCATCGGTGCTTTGACCGACTTTGGTCCGCTGCTTGAAAATCCGAAGTTCGTTCTGCTCGGCGCTGCCGGTCAGTTCGGCATCTTCGCGGTTCTGATTGCGGCTCTCCTGCTCGGCTTCACGAAGAACGAAGCAGCTTCGATCGGCATCATCGGTGCTATCGACGGTCCGACCTCGATCTACGTGTCTGGCATTCTCGCGCCGCATATGTTAGGGCCAATTACTGTAGCGGCTTACAGCTACATGTCGCTGGTTCCTGTCATCATGCCGCCTGTGATCTACGCAATGACCAGCCAGAAAGAGCGTCAGATCGTTATGCCGTACAGCTCGCGTACTATCAGCAAGCGTACCCGCATCATGTTCCCAATCATCGTTACCGTGATGGTAGGCTCGCTGGTTCCATTTGCGACACCGCTGATCGGCATGCTGATGCTCGGTAACCTGATGAAGGAATCCGGTGCGGTTGAGCGTCTGACCAAGGCTTCTTCGAACGAAATCGCCAATACCGTGACGCTGTTCCTCGGTCTGGCCATTGGTTCGACGATGGTTGGTACGGACTTCCTGAAGACCCAGACGCTGTTCATCCTGGTTCTTGGCTTGTTCGCCTTCGGTCTTGACTGTGCCGCTGGCGTGTTCTTTGCCAAGATCCTGAACTGGTGTGGTGCTGGCATCAACCCGATCATCGGCGCTGCAGGTATCAGTGCTTTCCCGATGGCCGCACGAGTTTGTCAGCGTATTGCTCAGGACGAAGACTTTGAAAACTTCCTGCTGATGCACGCCATGGGCGCTAACGCCGCAGGCCAGGTGGCCAGCGTGGTTGCTGGTGGTGTGGTTCTCGCACTGATGGGCGCTGCCTAACAGCTGCTAAGGTCGTATCCAAAAAAGCCCGCCAGTAGGCGGGCTTTTTTTCGACCAGCGTTTGGAAGTGCTTATACCATTCCCGTTGGGTGCATAACACAGCGCGCTGTGCATCGTTCGATCTTAGGGCAGGGGGTTTGCCGCGGCGTTCACTGTGGATTGACCCAGTCGTGCGTATGCGTACCCTGGAGGGCGTTGTTGCTCTTCGTCAGGGGCGTAAGGTAGAAACTTCCAATATCGGCATGCCCGGCTCTATAGCTGTGGAGTCTGTGGTGGGCTGCAGCGCGATCGACAGCAGGGATATCCGCGGTCAACGAAAAAGCCCTTGCGGTTGCAAGGGCTCGGTAAGGGGATGTGCAGCTGAGCTGTCAGTTATGGATGTATGACAACAGTTTCTTTGCTGCCAGTCCCGGTGTAATGCGTCCAGCAGAGACATCGTTGGACAGTTTGGGTAGCGAGGCTTCAACCGATGGGTTGCTGCGAAAGACATGATGCAGACCGGACTCGATCATGCTCCACATCCAGGCCAGTGCCTGTTTTTTACGCTTTTCTTCAAACTCGCCAGATTTCTTCATTGCGCGTTGGAAGTTCTCGATTTCACCCCAGAACTCGGCCATACCTTCCTGCTTGAGTGCACTGACACCCAGAACCGGAGGGCGCCAGTTGGGGGAGGTGGGGCGCAGCATGTGCAGCGCCTGCTTCCACTGCGCTTTGGCGACAGCGGCAGCTTGCGGATTGATATCGACCTTGTTGATCGCCACCAGGTCGGCAATTTCAACGATGCCCTTTTTGATCGCCTGGAGGTCATCTCCGGCATTGGGCAGTTGTACCAGGGCAAACATGTCGACCATGCCGGCAACGGTAGTTTCACTTTGGCCTACGCCAACCGTTTCTACCAGAATGACATCATAACCAGCGGCCTCACAGGCCAGCATGGCTTCACGCGTTTTCTCGGCGACACCGCCGAGTGAGCCCGCGGATGGGCTTGGGCGGATAAACGCCTCTTCGCGCTGGCACAGTGTCTCCATGCGCGTTTTGTCTCCGAGAATTGAGCCTCCGGAAACGGAAGATGATGGATCAACAGCCAGTACCGCCAGCTTGTGTCCGTTATCGATCAACCAGACACCGAGAGCTTCGATGAAAGTTGATTTTCCAGCACCCGGAACACCGGATATGCCAACACGTATGGCACGTCCGGTGTGGGGTAACAGGGATGTGATGACCTTCGAAGCACGTAACTGATGCTCAGCGAGCGTCGACTCGACCAATGTAATCGTTTTAGCGAGTGACCGCCGCTTTCCTGCGAGCACGCCGTCGACCAGTTCCTGGTCGGCGGCTGACAGTGCATCGCCGGATGAAAGTTTCACATCCATTTGAACGTCTTTCCTTCAGTAACTTACTTCGGATACGCCTTGTTGATTTCTTCCAAAACCTTCGTGGCAGCATCTTCGATACGGGTGCCCGGGCCAAATACAGCCTTGGCGCCACCGGCGAACAGAGCATCGTAGTCCTGAGCTGGGATAACACCGCCAGCGAAGACGATGATGTCGTTAGCGCCCTGGTCTTTCAGAGCCTGAACCAGCTGCGGAACCAGCGTCTTGTGACCAGCGGCCAGCGACGAGCAGCCAATGGCGTGCACATCGTTTTCGATGGCCAGGCGAGCCGCTTCTTCCGGCGTCTGGAACAGCGGGCCGACGTCGATGTCGAATCCGAGGTCAGCAAACGAAGTAGCAACAACCTTGGCACCACGGTCGTGACCGTCTTGACCCAGCTTGGCGATCATGACGCGCGGACGACGACCTTGAGCCTTGGCAAACTTCTCGATGTCAGCCTTGATGGCTTCCCAAGTTGCAATACCTTCCACAACGCCTCCGTATACACCCGAAATCGTTTGATTGTTGGCGCGATGGCGACCAAAGATTTTTTCCAGCGCGTCGGAAACTTCACCAACCGTAGCACGCAGACGCATGGCCTTGATGGCCAGATCCAGCAGGTTGCCTTCACCACCAGCAGCACAGGCGGTCAGTGCTTCGAGAGCGGCATTGCAAGCAGCGGTGTCACGCGACGCGCGAATCTTCTTGAGGCTAGCGACTTGCTCTTCACGAACGGCGTGATTGTCGATGTCAAGAATGTCGATTGCATCTTCCTTGGCCAGCTTGTACTTGTTGACGCCGACGATAACTTGCTTGCCGGAGTCGATCAGTGCTTGTGTTTCAGCGGCACAGGTTTCGATCTTCATCTTGGCCCAGCCCGATTCAACAGCCTTGACCATACCACCCATTGCTTCAACTTCTTCGATGATCGCCCAAGCCTTGTCAGCCATGTCCTGGGTCAGTCTTTCCATCATGTAGGAACCGGCCCAAGGATCGACCACGTTACAGATCTTGGTTTCTTCCTGGATGATGATCTGGGTGTTACGTGCAATACGCGACGAGAATGCGGTCGGCAGAGCAATAGCTTCGTCCAGAGCGTTGGTGTGCAGCGACTGGGTGCCGCCGAAAACGGCTGCCATGGCTTCGACCGTGGTGCGGATCACGTTGTTGTAGGGATCCTGCTCGGTCAGCGACCAGCCGGAAGTCTGGCTGTGCGTACGCAGCATCATCGATTTCGGGCTCTTGGCGCCGAGCTTGGTCATGATACGGTGCCACAGCATACGGGCAGCGCGCATCTTGGCGATTTCGAGGTAGAAGTTCATACCGACGGCCCAGAAGAACGACAGGCGGCCAGCGAATTCATCAACGTCCATGCCCGAAGCGATACCGGTGCGAACATACTCGGCGCCGTCAGCCAGCGTGAAGGCCATTTCGATCGCCTGATTGGCGCCGGCTTCCTGCATGTGGTAGCCAGAAATCGAGATCGAGTTGAACTTCGGCATGTTCTGTGCCGTGTAGCCGAAGATGTCAGCAATGATCTTCATCGACGGCGTGGGCGGGTAAATGTAGGTGTTGCGAACCATGAACTCTTTCAGAATGTCATTCTGAATGGTTCCGGTCAGCTTGTCTTGCGACACGCCTTGCTCTTCAGCGGCAACAACGTAGCCGGCCAGAACTGGCAGCACAGCGCCGTTCATGGTCATCGATACCGAGACTTTGTCGAGCGGGATGCTGTCGAACAGAACTTTCATGTCTTCGACGGAGTCAATTGCCACCCCGGCCTTGCCGACGTCGCCAACAACGCGGGCGTTATCGGAGTCGTAGCCGCGGTGCGTGGCCAAGTCGAAAGCAACCGAAACGCCCTGGCCGCCGGCGGCCAGCGCCTTGCGGTAGAACGCGTTGGATTCGGTGGCGGTGGAGAAGCCGGCGTACTGACGGATGGTCCAGGGGCGTGCGGCGTACATGGTGGCTTGTGGGCCGCGCGTGTAGGGAGCAAAGCCTGGGAGCGTGTCGGTCAGGGGCAGGTCGGCAACGTCCTGCTTGGTGTAAAGGGGTTTAACAACGATACCTTCGGAGGTGATCCAGTTCAGGGCCTCAACATTGCCACCGGGGGCGGACTTGGCTGCTGCTTTTTTCCAAGCTTCCATACCGTTGGATGAATCAGGTAACGCAGTGCTGTTCTCGTTAGACATTACTATACCTTTCAGGGATAAAAAAATTGGGGGGCGTCTCAAATGGAAGTCGGGAGCGGTGTCCAGTTGACCGACTGGGATCCGCGGGCCGACCTGCGATCGCAGATACCCCTTGAACCCATAATGCTACTTTATCCCTGCCAGCAAGGCAAGAAGAACGGGTGCTCAGGCGGACAATGCTTTGGCCCGAGAGTTCCAAATAAACAATGCAGCCGCATGACGCTGCTTAAAAAAGTAATTTCCAGAGCATTCGTACGGCCATGGCCATGATCAAACAGGCGAAAGCACGTTTCAGCGACTCAACCGGCAAGCGATGCGTCAGCCTGGCGCCAAGCGGGGCGGCCAGCATACTGGCCGGAACTAGCCAGAGCAGCGACGGCCAGTAAACAAAGCCGATGCTTCCAGGTGGAAGGCCGACGTGTTCCCAGCCATTGAAGATGTAGCCTAGTGTGCCACCGACGGCAATCGGGAAGCCGATTGCGGCTGAGGTGCCAATGGCATGCTGCAGGCGGACATTGCACCAGGTCAGAAAGGGAACCGTGATCGCCGCACCGCCGACCGAGACGAGCGCCGAGATCGCGCCGATGAATGTTCCGACAGCGATGACGCCGGCTGTGCCGGGGATTTCACGCGAAGGCTTGGGCTTGAGGTTGAGGAAAAGTTGCAAGGCGACGTAGCAGGTAAAGCCGGTGAAAATCAGTCCCAGCCATTTGGACGAAACCTGGGCTGCAAAATAGGTTCCCAGCAGGGTTCCCAAAAGGATGCCGGGGGTGATCTTGAGCCATAGCGGCCAGATTACCGCCTGATGCTGGTGGTGGGCGCGCAGGCTCGATGCGGAAGTGAAAATTATCGTGGCCATGGCCGTGCCCAGCGCCATATGCAGGATTTCATTGGGTGGAAAATTGCCTTGCGAGGTGTAGATGAACGTCAGTACCGGAGCGATGATCAGTCCGCCGCCAATGCCCAGCATGCCGGCGGCAAATCCGGTAAACAGCCCAAGGCCGATATACGCCCACCACCATTCCATAGAAATACTCGAAAAAAGTTTAGAGAGACAGGTAGAGCGCCAGCGGAACGAAGAACAAGGAGGCAATTGTTCCAACGACAACGATGGCCGAGACCAGTCCAGGATCCGCTTTGAACTGTTCGGCAAAGATATAGTTCATTACTGCCGGAGGAAGTGCGGCATAGAGCAGCAATACGCCCTGTAGCTCAGGTGTCAGATTCAGCACTTTGAGCATCGGCCAGGTGATCAGCAGGCTTGAAATGGGGCACAGCAGCGCACCGACGATGCCGATGCCCCAGCTTTTTACCCGGAAGCTGGAAAAGCCAACGCCCAGAGCGAAAAGCCCGAGCGGAATGGCCGTGTCGCCAACCATTTTGGTGCTGGTGGCCAGCCAGTCCGGTAATGAAAAGCCCAGCAGACTCATCAATACACCAAAAATCATCGCCCACAGCATCGGGCCTTTCAGAATTCCACGCAGGCTGGACTGAGGTGCGCAGATGCGGATGCCGAGCGTAAAGTGGAGCAAGCTGTTAATCATGAAGATGGATACGGCAGCCGGGATCATCTCAGTACCAAAGGCGAACAGGGTCAGAGGTAGCCCCATATTGGCAGTATTGGTAAACATCATCGGCGGGATAAAGGCGTGCGGGTTGTATCCCAGAATTCTGGCGACCAGCCCGGCCACAATTCCGGATCCCAGGGTCATGACGGTGCCACCCAGTATTAGCGGCAGATAATCCAGGATATAAAAATCCTTGGAGGCCATGGCGGTGAAGATCAGCAGTGGGAACAATAAATCGGTCAATAGCCGGTTTACTCCGGTCATGTCGGGTTTGCGAAAATGACCATAGCCATAACCGATAGCCGAAATGATCAGTACGGGAGTGATAATGCCGATGATGCGAATGACGAGATCCATGGGGTTCCAGGCGTATTCGGTTGGGCTCGTGCGGGTGGGTCGGTATGAAATAAGTCCGCAGAATAAGGCTTGGGTGAGTTTATCGCAGAATGCTGAGGCTTGGCTCCAAGCCGAGTGGTGTCGGCCACAAATGAAAAAGGCCTGCATTTCTGCAGGCCTTCAAATTCGTGGTAGGGCGTGAGTGATTCGAACACTCGACCTACGGATTAAGAGT
>JBAXHE010000018.1:0-47823 GCA_037139055.1 Betaproteobacteria bacterium
CGGAAACTAACACCGGCTTCAACTCCCCCTCTTCCGTCGCCGGAAGAGGGGGTTCAGGGCAAGCAGCTACTTGCCAGGACGCCTTGCCACCGCCTGGGTTCGATTATAGGAGCCCAAAAGGCGGAGGATATTCTTCATGTGATACTTAACGTTTTCTTCCGAACAGCCGATAATTTTCGCGATTTCCCAGTTGGTTTTTCCCAGCTTCACCCACTCGAAGATTTCTTTCTGACGTGCGGTCATCGATTCGACCACCTGGTCAACGGATTGACCGGACAGGGACGCCGCCAATATCACTTCCTTGTACTTCAGATGATTCTTCAAGCGCGCTTTGACGACCTCGCCATTGATGGGCTTGGTCACATAGTCGATGGCACCGGTTTCCAGCCCCTTGACCTCCTGACCCGGAGAGCCGAGGGCCGTGACAAAAATGATCGGAATGGCCGCCGTTCGGGCATCCGCCTGCAGCCTTGTGCATACCTCGTAACCATCCATATCCGGCATCATGATGTCGAGCAGGATGATGTCCGGCTTCAACTCAAAAGCCAGACGCACGCCCTCTTCTCCGCGCGTGGCGAAGATGACCTCGTACTCCTCTTTCAGGACATCCGAAAGGATTTTGATGTTGATCAGTTCATCGTCAACCAGGAGAACTGAATACGGTTTCTTTGAAGTCATATCATTGCTTGCAAAATGTTGGGTATTACCAGACTGCAGTATGGGTGAAATTAGCGGGTAACGTTAGCCTACGTCGAAACACTTCGGGAATCTCCGTACAAAACCAGAGCATTGGCGAGTTCATTAAGGATATGGCGGGCCAAACTATAGTTCAAATTGTCGATAGCTTCATCAAGGCGCTCCAGACACTCGTCAAAACCAAGACCCGCTAGAACGTCGTGCAATTGAAGGATGATATCCTCCGCGTTCATGTTGTTTGTGGCCAGCAATGCGTCGATGTCTGCGATCAGCGCATTTGACACAGCCGCTTCAAACGGAAATCTCCCTGCGGACGAAGTTGCTGCACAGACAAAACCGGGACTGGCCCAGCGTGAAATTTCGGCGATAAGCCTTTCGGGATGGACCGGTTTGGTCAGGTGATGATCTATGCCGGCTTCAAGGCAGCGTTGACGGTCTTGTTCCAGCGCATAGGCGGTCAGGGCGATGATTGGAAAACGGTGCATGGACTGCTGGCGAATCTTTCGTGCCGCTTCAAGACCATCCATGACGGGCATTTCCAGGTCAAGCAGGATCAAGTCATAGTTCGCTGAGGGCTGAAGGGCAGAACGCACGGCATCCCGCCCATTAGCTACGATTTCGCAAATGACACCCGCCGATTCAAGTATCTCGCAAATCATCTGCTGATTGATTTCGTTATCTTCAGCAACAAGCACCCGCAGGCCAGTCACATTCGGAGTGTTGGAAAGAGTCGCGCTGCTCCGGGTTGGGATTTTTTCTGTTAATTCGTTGCCGAGTGCATTTGTCAGGACAGCGAGCAGCAGGGAGGTTTCAATCGGTTTGGCAATCAAGGCATCCACACCAATGTCTCCTCCTAGCATGGCCGCGTCGTCATTCCCATAGGAGGTCATCATGATAATTTTCGGAATCCGCAGTTGGGATAATTCCTTCCTGATCCGTCGGACGGTATCTATCCCATCCATCTTCGGCATCTTGTAATCGATCAGAATCAGGTCAAAGTCATTTTCACTGGGGTTGAGAACATCGCTGAGCAGAGCAATCGCTGCCTTACCGGAATCTACCGCAATGACGCGTAATGACCAGGCTTGAAGAATGCGTGTGAGTGCCTCACGAACCGTTGCATTGTCATCAACCACCAGGACGCGCAAGCCCGACCAATCGGCAATCGACTCTCTGTACGCATTGGCTGATTCAGATTGGCATTCGAGGGCCACGGTAAAAGTGAAGGTACTGCCCTGGCCAGGAAGGCTCTCAACGTCAATATTCCCGCCCATGGCTTCGGTGAGCTTTTTACTGATCGCCAAACCCAGCCCGGTCCCGCCGTAGCGCCGGGTAGTCGACTGGTCGGCCTGGCTAAAGGACTGGAATAGACTGCGCATCTGCGGAGCAGAAATACCGATCCCGGTATCTTTGATCTTGAACTTCAGCTCGATGCTGCCGTTCTGCAGCGAGGTCGATTCCACAGAAACCAGCACTTCACCCTGCTCGGTAAACTTGATGGCGTTGTTCACCAGATTCAGTAACACCTGACCCAGTCGCAGGGGATCTCCAATTAACTCGCGGGGAATCGTCGGGCTGATCTCAAAAATCAGCTCGACACCTTTCCCCTCGGCGCTCAAGGCGAGAATGGCAGAGATGTTGTCAAACACCTCGCTCAGATTGAAGGCAATGTGTTCAATGGGCAGTTTTCCTGCTTCTATCTTGGAGAAATCGAGAACGTTATTGAGCACCCCGAGCAATGCCGTCGCCGCCCCATCGACATTGGCCAAATAGTTTCTCTGTTTCGCGGTCAACTCGGTCTTCAAGGTGAGGTGGGTGAGTCCGAGAATGGCGCTCATCGGCGTGCGTATTTCATGGCTCATGCTGGCCAGAAACTCCGACTTCGCCAGATTGGCCGAATCGGCTTCCACTTTAGCCAGCTCAAGTTCCGAAACCGTGCGTTTGAGTTTTTCGCTTTGCGATTGCAGATGCAAATTCAGGGCTTCCAGTTCGCCATGCTGGGCTTCTAGTTCCTGGTGCGCCTGCTGCAAAGCCTGCTGCGCCTCTTCCTTCTCGCTTCTGCGCTTCCTGGCCTGCTGGAAATACATGAACAGCAGAATCAGAAAAATCACCGTGGCCAGAGCGGCAAACGCGGCTTGTCGTGATCGGGTATCCGTTTCAGCCAGGGGAGTAAAAATACTGACTTCCCACTTTGAACCCTGCAGAAGCGAGGTCCTGACCAAATACCGCCGCCCCCGCGACACCGGGCCATCGGTGGACTCGCGAATGCGGACAATTCGATTGCCGTCATCCAGACGGTTCTCGTTCTGGAGACGAATCGGCGCCTTCAAATCAGAGCCATACTGCTGCGTTCGTTCCAGATGCTCTAACGTTTTTTCATCCAGTTTACCCAGTGAGCTGTACTTCCAGTCCTTGCGCGAACTTAAAAACACAATGCCGTTTTCATCGGTGACGACCATGATGTCCTGGTCCACATCCCAGCCCGCGTCAAGCTCTCCGAGATCAACCTTGACCACGACCACACCCAGTAACTGCTTTTTGGATATGACTTGATGTGAGAGGTAGTAGCCGGGCAGCAGGCTAACGGTCCCTAGGCCATAAAACCGGCCCTGACCGCTTTCAATGGCGTCCTTGAAATAGGGTCGAAAAAAGTAATTCTGCCCGACGAACGACACCGGCCCCCGCCAGTTGCTGGAGGCAATCGTCAGCCCGCTGGCATCAAGAACATAGATCGCCTCGGATTTTGTCTTGGTATTGAGATACTCCAGATAGGCATTGAGCTTTTGAATTCTGGCCGGTTCGTTTGCTTGCCTCAGCGCAGCGATGACCAGCGCATGATTCGAAGTGATCTCCGGCAGATAGTCATACTTTTCCATCGGGGTAAATAGCGCCCCGCTGAAAATCTCCAGCCGGCGCGCCGCTTCGTTCTGCCTAGCCTGAATGCCGACATGCTGACTGTAGCTATAGGAGATATAGCCGACAACAAGGAGCAGGCAGAGGACAAGGAAGGTGTATCTTAACTGCTTGTAATTTTCCATCGGGTCGCGCAAGGGAACACCGGACATTAACAATAAGGAAGACCGGAACGTTAGCATAAACCTGAATACCTCAGTTGCGAGGCTGCAACTCTTCCGCAGGATGACCTTCGGAGGCTGTGGGCGACTAACCGCCGTTCGGAATCTTGGAGGCCATCATCTTGCTCCGGTCTATCTTGCGCCCATCAACAATAAACGTACCGTCGCCAACGGCATGAACCATGCGTTTCTCTTTGTGCGCAGAATCAACGTAAGCGGCAACGGCCTCCAGCACAACAATATTGTGCTTCCTGACGATGTCGACGACCTTGCACTCTATGTTGGCCAGACACTCCTTGATCAAGGGCGCCTTGACGACCTTGCCCGGCACCGGCGTGAGTTTGAATTTGGCAAACTTGTCTGTATCGACTCCCGAGCACGTCCCTATCCCGACCACCTTATCCAGCATGTCGACCGTCGGGATGGCAATGACGCACTCCCTATTTTTGCGCAGCGCCGCGAAGGAGTAATTCCACTTTCCCGTGGTGATGGCAAAGACCGGAGTGAAATCCAGCACCATGGTCCACGAGATGGTCATGATGTTGTTCTTCGTCCCGTCATGCGTCGTCACCAGGATTACCGGCCCCGGCTCCATCAGGGTAAAGGCCTTGCTCAGTTCTAGCTCACGCATGAGAGCACCTCGTCAGGAATATTCAAGATTGATGGCCGCTTACCCCAATCGCTGAGTTACTCGCCGACCAGGACGCGGGCATTCGGAGCCTCCCCAAAAACATCCGGCGCATACATCGCCTCGACCCGCGTCGTCGGCAGCGCGAAATCGCCGGCGTTGTTCAGCCGCAGGGTGTAGTCGATGCTCAAGCGGCCGCGCGGCAGCATCGCGTAGTAGGCGCGGAAGGCATTGAAACTGCGTTCGACATAGCTCGGCCCGATGCCCCTTGCTTCCTTGTTCTCGCCGAGACTGGCGATGGCCGAGTCGCGACCGTCGCCGTCGCCCATGATGCGGGCACCGGCCGGGATCGGATCGGTCAGGGCAACCCAGCTCATGTCGTTGTCGGCGTCGATGGTCAGCGTGACGCGCCAGAGGTCGCCACGGCTGATCTTGCCGGGTGTCTTTTCCTGAATCGGCGTCACCTTGCGGCTGATCCGGTAGCCGGCATTGCGCGCCGGTCCATTGGGGATGGCGGCGAGCACTTGCACCGTGGCCCACGGCTTGCCGCTGCCCTGGTGGCTGATCGTCAGCTTGTCATCCTTGCCTGGTGGCGTCGGCCAGGGCAACGCCAGCGGGGCAGCAGCGCCGTTGCTGGCGTCGGCCTTCCTCCAGTCGAGCTCGGCTTTCGCCTTGCCCAGCGTGGCGAGCGTGATTCCGTCTACCGGTTCGCGTTCGAATTTCTGTGCAAAGCGATCCATCGTCACCCGTGCCCAGGCGTTGGCCGTGGTGGTCAGCCAGCGGCCACGCACCTGACGCTCAATGGCCCCTTGCATCAGGCGCGGCAGGTCGTCCTTCCACTCGGCTTCATCGAGCATGGCATCGATCAGGCGGAAGGCATTGGCATCGCCGTTAAGCATCATCCACCAGCTGTAGTCATCGCGCTCGGTGGTGAAGACGAGGCGCGATCCGGTGTAGCTCAGGCGGTTACGCAACTCTTGCTTTGCCTCAGCCAGCTTCCTGTCGCGCTGCGGCAGTTCGGGCAGCGACTTGACGATCTGGTGCCAGTCGATCAGCGCCGCGGTTGACAGGCGTAGCGGGTCGATGTCCAGCGCGGCAGCGGCTCGGGTCGGCTTACTGCCCTGGCGAACAAGCGCTTCAAGGGCGTTCAGGCGACGTTGCAGCAAGGCGTTGCCTGACGCCGAAGCCGGTGACCATTCGCCAGTCTTGATTCGCCCTTCGGCAAAGGCCGTCAGTCCTTGCAGCATGCGCTGGCGGCTGTCATCAGGAATCGTGAAGCCGGCCAGCGTAACGAGGTCGAGAATGTAGGCAGTCAACGTCGCGCTGCCGCCGGTGCCGGGGAAGTAGCTGGCCAGCCCGTTGCTGTCGAGATAGCCGGGCAGCGTGTCGGCAATGGCCTGCCAGCGTTTTTCGTCGTGCAGGCCCACGGCGATCGAGGTTTTCTGCTCCAGGCAGCCGAAGGCATATTCCTCGAAGAAGCGTTTCAGCCCCGGTGGCGGGTTGGCGAGTTTCGGCGACAGGCTGATTTCCAGCCCACCCTTGCCCGGCAGGGCACCGGGCGGCAATGTCACCGGTATTTCATGTTGACCGGCGATGCGGGAGAAACTGGCCTGCTGCACGGTAACCGGTACGGCAGGAGCGATCTGCTGGGTGATGCGCAGTGTGTCCTGGCCTTTGCCACCTTCCTGGCCGTTTCCACCTTCTTCACGGGCGCTGAATTCCCAGGGCTGGCTGCTGATCCCTTCGGCGGCCTTGACGTTCCAGCTCAGCTCGCCGGCACTTTCTGGTTCGAGCGTCAGCTTACGGCTTTCAAGCACAGTGGCTCCGTTCTTGCCGTTGACCGCGACCACCATGCGACGGGCGGTACCATTGCGCAGCGTCAGCAGGGCCTTGAAGCTATCGCCTTCGCGAACCAGCGGCGGCAAACCGGAGATAATCTGCAGGTCCTGCCGGGTTTTCACCGAGGTGCTGCCGGTACCGAACAGGCCGGCACCGGCGGTGGCGACACCGACCATCTTGAACTCGGTCAACGAATCGTTCATCGCGACCTTGAACGTCGCCATCCCGTTAGCATCGAGCACGACGCGCGGCTGCCACTTGAGCAGCGTATCAAACAGTTCGCGCGCCGGGGCGCGGCCGCCACCACCGCCGGGTGGCAGGGCTTTCTTGCCGAAGTGGCGCTTGCCGATGACCATTGATTGCGCGGTGGCGGTTTCGACTTCGTAACCCCGCGTTTGCAGCAGGGCGTCGAGCAGGTTCCAGCTCTCGTTGGGGCGCAGTTCGAGCAGCGCCTGATCAACGGCGGCGAAGGCCACTTCGGTGCCCGCCGGGAGAGGTTTGCCGTCCGGCGTCGCCACCTTGATCCGGACCGTCGCTTCTTCACGCGGACGGTAATCGGGCTTGTCGGTGCTGATATCCACTTTCAGCTTGAAGCCTTCGATACCGACGGCAATTTCGCCAATACCCAGACGATAGGCCGGCTTGGCCAGGTCAACCATGGCCGTCGGTTGCTCCGGGCTCCACCATTCCTTGAACCAGCTCAGCGGCTCGCGCCAGCCCCACTGAAAGAAGCTGAACCACCTGAGCGGCTCGACCCGCCCCCGCACGGCCAGCACCGAAACGAAGACATTCGGCCCCCACTCGGCCTTGACCGGGATTTCAATGGTCGGTTTGAAGCGCGACAGCGGCTGGACGAAGGTGTCGATAATGCCGCCGGCTTCGACGGAAATCAGTGCTGTGGCGTCGCGGAAAGGCGTGCGCACCTGGAAGCGGGCGGTATCGCCGGGGGCATAGCTTTTCTTTTCCGGGATGACGTCGATGCGGTCCTGGTTACCGGCGTTGAACCACATGTCGCCGGAGCCGGTCACCCAGTAGCTGGTGCTGGAACGGGCGACGTTGCCCTGCCCGTCTTTGGCTTCGGCCAGCAGATAGACCGAGCCGGACTCGCCGGACTTTGGTTCGCAGAGCAACAGGCCGCGGCTGTCGGTGCGGCCGGAGCAGACTTCGCCGAGGTCCTTGTATTCCTGCGTGTTCTCGTAGGCGTAGAAGCCGCCGACGATGCGCCGCCGGTGGCTGTACTCGATGCGGCGCTTGGCCTTGACGCTGACCGCCTGGCCGGCCAGTGGCTTGCCGCCGGTGTCGAGCACCACGATCTCGACGCGGTTGTTGCCATTGTCCGAGGCCCAGTCAGCGACCTTGATGCCGACGGTGACTGCGGCCGGCCACAGTTCAACCAGCCCGCGCAGCGTCTGAATCTCGCCGTTCGGGTCGGCAAAGCTCATCTCGGCATAGACCTCACTGGGCCCTTTCGGCTTGGCCGGAAGGATGACATCGAGCTTCCCGGCACCGCCCTGATCGAGCTTGACCGGCTGCTTGTCGAGTATCAGCGTTTCGTCCTGGCGCCCGTTATCGACCTTGAAGGCCTGCAGGGCCGCGTCGTCGAAATCGATATTGAATGTGTAGGCCTCATAACTCTTGTAGGTCGGCCAGCGCGGACGCAGCGTCGCGGAAACCTTGACCTCGGCATTCTTCGCCCCACCCCCATTGAGGAAGGCGAGGCCGAGCGCCAGCGGCACCTTGCCCGGGGCCACCTGCCGCGCCGGAACACCCTGAACGCTACCGGTGAATACGGGAAGGCGGAAATCGGCGACGCGGATTTCGCCGCTCGAAATCTCGCCGCCCTTACCACCGGAAAGGGCGACTTCATAGGTGCCGAGTTTGGCCGATTCGGGGACTTTCCACGCGTTGACCGCCGAAGCCTGGGCATCCCAGCTGACCGGCTGGGTGAATTCGGTGCCGCTCTCGCGGTGGCGGATGACCAGCTTGTTCGGCAGCAGCGCGGCGTCGGGGAAGGCAAAACCGCGGCTGTTGCGGCTGCGGGCGATATGCTTGAGCGATACGGTCTGGCCGAGCCGGAACAGGCTGCGGTCGACGATGCTGTGGATACGGAAATTGCTTTCCTCGCCCCAGGTTTCGACCCCAAAGCGCCAGGGTTCGATCCCCTCGTTCCAGTCGGAGCGGACGAAGCTATAGTCGCCGTTCAAACGGGCACTGACGAACAGAAAACCGCTGCCCTTGCAGTCGGGCACCGCCAGCGCCTGGTCGATCGGGGCACGACCTAGGCTGTCGGTCCTGCCCTGCCAGCGCGACTGTCCGTCGCAGCCCGAAATGCGGACCTCGGCGTCAGCCACCGGCTTGCCGGAATCCAGCGCAGTGACCCAGACCAGCGCGTTGTCCTTGCCGCGCTTGAAATGCACGGCCATGTTGGTGACCAGCGCTGCCGTCCGCACGTACATCGGCTTCGGCGTGGCGAGCAGCGCGGTGCCGAGCAACTGGCTTTGGATTTCGACAATGTGGTAACCGGGTTTGACGAACGGAATGCCGATCACTTCAAATTCGCTAACGCCGCCCGGTTTGGGCAACTCCTGCCGAGTCACGCCGGGGCGTTGGTCGAGGAAGGAGAGTTCGCGGGCGGTGTAGGGATCGTCATAATCCACCGGCTTGCCGTCCTGGATAATCTTGACCTTCCGGCTCTGCTGCTCGAATTTCTCCAGCGCCAGCATGGCGACGATGACGTCGGCGTCTTCGGTCAAGCGTTGTTCGCTGAAGCGGTGAATGCCGGGCAGCGCGAGGCTGGCAGTCTTCAGACTGGATTCGACATTGCGCAAGGTCACCGGCAAGACACCGCCTTCCTTGAGTTCGACGATGCCGAAACGACCGGGGAACTTGGCCAGCGGCGGCAGGCTGCCGGTGCGGGTTTTTAGTGGAAAGCTGGCGGCGTTGGCCAGCGGCCGGTCGCTGTCGTCCTTCAGACCGGAGGGTATTTCGACGGTGAGTTCAGCATTCTGCGGCAAGGGTCCGGGGAAGGTCACCGACTGGAAGGTCGCTTCCTGGCTGCTGCTGTCCTTGTTCGGATTCTTCGGGCTGATTTGGCCGTCGGGAGTGCGCAGGCGGAATTTTGCCAGCCATCGTGCATCGAACGGGGCGTTGAATTCAAGGTTCAGACTGGAGAGCGGCGAGCAGGGCGCGCTGGCCTTTTCGCGTTCACAGCTGAGCGTTGCCTTGAACGGCTCGCGTACCGTGTAGATGAAGCTTTCTTCCTTTTCGCTCGGTGTTCCGTTCGCCGCCTGGATGCCCTTGCCCCAGACCAGCTTCATCTTGCTGCCGGTCGGCAGGCGTTCGCTGCAGGTGACGACGAGCGCCGCATTGCCCATGCCGGCGCGTTTCAGTACTTCCGTGCGGATACCCTCGCTGACCGGACGGGCCGGCATGCGCTGGCCTACGCCATCGGCTTCGCACCACAAGTTATCTTCCAGTGATTTAGCCTTGAGCGGGCCGCCCGCGCTGATCACGAAAGCCTGATCTTCCTCAACGGCCGAACCCGGACTGGGCTGAATTTTCCATGGGCGCGGCGCAGCGCCAAAGAAATTGAATTGCGTCTTACCGGTGATGGTCTCGCCGTTCGCCGCGGCCAGGTCATTTTTTACCGTAAGAATGCAGCGCTCGCCGGCCTGCAAGGGCCGAGCCATCTGCCAGGCCCAGGTGCGGCTATCGACCCAGCGGCCTTCACCCTCAATGCCGTTGCATTCGATGGCAAACGGCGCAGCCCCGGTGGCGTCGCCCAACTTGACCATGTCGCTGCTGAAGCGGGCGGTGACCCGGTTCTGCTCCGCGACCTTGCCCTGAGGCTGGAATTGCTGGACGCTGGCGGCAAAGGATTGAGAAACGAAAACGACGAAGCCAAAGAATACGAATAGACAAGTGCTGTTCATTTGTCGAGTACCGGCTGAGGTAATAGATTAAGCATATTGCCATAACCAGGACGAAGCAATGATCGTTGCCGTTCAGAACAATGGGTGTGAATTGCGCCGTAGCGCCTATGCCTTCTTTGGCCTGGCTGCTGCTTGATCTCGTTGGCCAACCGGTGGATCACCTGAATGGCAGCTTACATCAGCAGCCTAGGACGGCACCTGACCCCAAATTGATCATTACCGAAGGGGCCTTGCATAACGCGTTTGCTTCAAACTCAACCGAAACTAATGTTTTTGCAGTCAATACCGCAATGCTTCGTCTAATTGGAAATGATAACGATGCCGTGGGATTTATAACAACCCTCCCACGGCGTCGCGTTTCAAGTCTCTGGTCTAGGAAGCTGCTCATACATGTTCCTAGACATCCGCATCAGGCGACGAGCAGTCGCTTGATTTCGGCAAGGCCGGCCGACAACATGGCCAGATCATGCGGAGCGTCACGCTTCAACTCGTCGATCACTTTGCTGGCTTCGGCAATTGCACTTTGAGCCTCGGAGAAATTGCGCTGCAACAGCGATTGCCGGAGTTTGCGCAGTTCGCTTGCCAGCTGAGCGCGGGCTCGCGCCTGCCAGCGGTTACCTGACGGCAAGCGGTCGATGGCATTGGCCAGCCATGCCAGATCAAGACTGGCATCGAGTCGGGCACAGACGGAGGCCACTTCATTGAGAGGCTTGTTACCGGCACGTGCAAGATCGGCGAGTTCAAAAACACCGACAATGGACATGCGCGCCCCGAGCAGTGTTTCCAAGGCCTGAATGCCCGTCAGGTTCTGGCGGGCGGCAACGATGACATTGCCCACGGCATCACTGTAGGTATCGACGATCTGGGTAATCGTCGCGCTTGCCGGCTGCGATGCAAGCAACTGGCGAGTGGCATCAGCAACCATCTTGCGCAGGGCAATCATTAGGGCGGCCTGTTGGGGCACCGGCACCTTCAGGTCGAGCGATTCAAGCTCCTGCCACGCAGCTTCGGCTCCGAGAAGTTCGCTTGCGGCATACCACGCCGAGGCGATCTGGACTAGGTCGGCCCCGGTCTCGTTCCCGAGCTGCATGACAAACACCGTCCCCATTCGATTGACCAGACGATTCACGAGTTGCGTAGTGACGATCTCGCGTTTCAGCGGATGCATCGCCAGTTGACCACCACATTGCTGGACCAGTGCGGTCGGGAAATATTCGACAAGCAGTTGGTGAAGTTCGGAAGCGTCAGGCAACGACGAAGCAAGAATCCCTTCCTTCAGCGTGATCTTGGTGTAGGCCAGCAGGACGGAAATTTCCGGCTGCGTGAGACCACGGCTCATTTGTTCGCGCTCGGCGATTTCCTTGTCGTCGGGCAGGAACTCGATCGCACGATCCAGCAGGCCTTTGTTTTCAAGAGTGCGGATCAGTAACGCATGGGCGTTAAGCAACTCGGTGCCCATATTGGCCTCCAGCGAAATTGCCTGGGTTTGCTGGTAGTTGTCGGCAAGCACGAGATGACCTACGTTATCCGTCATCGAGGCGAGCAATGCATCGCGTTGCTTGTTCGTCATGTCGCCCTGCGCAATCAGCCCGGAAAGGAGGATTTTGATATTGACCTCGTGGTCGGAACAGTCGACACCGGCCGAGTTGTCAATCGCGTCGGTGAAGATGCGACCGCCGTTGAGGGCATATTCAATACGTCCTTTCTGCGTCAGGCCGAGGTTGCCGCCTTCGCCGATGACTTTGGCGCGAACTTCGGTCGCATCGACGCGAATGGCGTCGTTACTCCGGTCATTGGCCTCCTGATGGCTTTGGTGGCTGGCCTTGACGTAGGTCCCGATACCGCCGTTGTAGATGAGGTCGGTCGGCGCCTTGAGGATCAGGTTCAGGAGTTCGGTCGGAGCCACCTGCTCAGCTGTGACACCCAGCCATTCACGTACCTGCGGAGACAGCGGGATGGTTTTCGAATTGCGCGGCCAGACACCGCCGCCGGTGGAGATCAGCGACTGGTCGTAGTCTTCCCACGATGAACGCGGTAGAGCAAACATGCGTTTGCGTTCCGCAAAACTCTTCGCCGTATCCGGGTTGGGGTCGAAAAAGAAATGCCGGTGGTCGACTGCAGCAATCAGACGAATCTGGTTGGACAACAGCATGCCGTTGCCGAAAACGTCGCCGCTCATGTCACCGATACCGACCACATTGAACGGCTGGCTTTGCGTGTCGTGTCCCATTTCGCGGAAATGACGCTTGACCGCTTCCCAGGCACCGCGGGCGGTGATGCCCATCTTCTTATGGTCGTAGCCAACCGAACCACCGGAGGCAAACGCGTCGCCGAGCCAGAAGCCGTATTCAATGGCAATCCCGTTGGCAATGTCGGAGAAGGTGGCCGTACCCTTGTCGGCGGCAACGACGAGATAGGGATCGTCGTTGTCGCGGCGGCGGACGTCCTTCGGCGGCACGACTTTGCCGTCGACGAGATTGTCGGTGAGATCCAGAAGGCCGCGAATGAAAGTCGAGTAACAAGCGATGCCTTCAGCCATGAAGGCTTCGCGATCGCTTGCCGGTGGCAAGCGTTTGCCGACGAAACCGCCCTTGGACCCGAGCGGCACAATAACGGCGTTCTTGACCATTTGCGCCTTAACCAGGCCGAGCACTTCGGTGCGGAAGTCTTCCATGCGATCCGACCAGCGCAAACCACCGCGGGCGACGCGCGAACCGCGCAGGTGAACACCCTCGACTCGCGGGCTGTAGACGAAGATTTCGTACAGCGGGACAGGTTTGGGCAGGAAGGGAATATGTTTCGACGAAACCTTGAACGACAAATAATCCTTCGGCTTGCCGTCAGCTCCCATCTGCCAGGCATTGGTTCTCAGCGTTGCCTCAATGGCCACGCGGTAACCGGAGAGGATGCGGTCTTCGTCAAGATTGCTGACTTCGGCCATCTCGGCGGCGAGTTCCTTGCCGATGGTTTCTGCGCTGGCGTCGTCACCCTGCGGCGAAAGACGCGCGACGAAGAGGTCGGTCAGCAGCCGGGCAATGTGCGGGTGCGTGGCAAGGCAGCGTTCGATATACACCTGGCTGAACGGCAGCCCGGCCTGGCGCAGGTAACGCCCATAGGCGCGCAGGATTGTGATGCGTGACGAATCAAGTCCGGCGAGCAGAACGAGTCGATTGTAGCCGTCGTTTTCGGCTTCATTGCGCAGCAGCTTTTCGAGAAGTTCGACAAAGGCACGGCGGGTCGATTCGTCGTCAAGTGCGTCAGCGCTCGGGAGCTGGACGGCAAAATCGGCGATGTGCAAATCGTTGTCGCTCAAGTCGAATGGCTGTTCGGACAGCACCGTCACACCCATGTTTTCGAAAACCGGCAGCACCGTCGAGAGCGGCCGTGGCTGGCCTTTTAGGAAGATCTTGATGTGTTGATGTGAGCCATCATCTATGGTTGGGGCGTTAATCTTGAGCTCGATTCGGCCACTCTTTTCAGCCGCTTCAAGGCGCTCGAGATCGGACACGGCAGAAGTCGGTAGAACCTGATCCTGGTAAGCCAGCGGCAGCACCCTCGCGTAACGGCGCATCAGCGCATTGCCGCGCTCTTCGCCACAGCTCTCGATCAGGTTCTGTTTCAGCTGGTCGCGCCAGCCGCGAACAATGCGTGCGACTTCATGTTCGATGGTCTCGGCATCATAGTCATAGTGAGTACCGACCGGCATCCGGGCAATCAGGTGCATGCGCGCCAGCCTGGACTCGCCGACCATGAGGAAGAAATCGAGACTTTCGGCCTTCAGCGTATCCTTGATCAGTTGGGTAATGCGCCGACGCACGTTCGTTTCCAGACGGTCACGCGGCATATAGACCAGTGCCGAGACATAGCGCCCCCAGGTGTCGTTGCGCAGGAAAACACGGACACGCGGAAGCTCCTGCAGCAAGACGATACCGCTGGCAATGCGTTGCAGTTCGTCAGCGCCGATTTCGATCAGCTCATCGCGCGGATAGGTTTCGAGAACGTTGAGCAGCAACTTGTCCTTGTGGCCGCCCGGCACGAAGCCACAGGCGGCTCGAGCTGCCGCCACCTTGCCCCGGACAACCGGAATTTCAGTCGTTGAAATATGATAGACGTGGGACGCATAAAGGCCGACGAAAACGTGTTCGCCAATGATGTTGCCTGCCGCGTCGCGGTGGTGTATGCCGATGAAGTCAAGGTAGGCCGGGCGATGAACCGTCGAGCGGCCGTCGGCCTTGACCAGCGTCAGCGCCGAAGGCAAGCGGGCGATTTCGGCCAGATCGCCGGGAATATCAGCAAGGCAACGGCCAAAACGCGGGTGATCGTTCCGCCGCAGCAGACCCAGACCACCGTCAGGCGCGCGTTTGAGTTCCTTATCGCCAACTTTGGCCTGATAGTGCGTGTAACCGAGAAAAACAAAATTATCTGCCGCTATCCAGCGCAGGAATTCAGCGATCTCATCCTTTTCGGGAGTCGGTGCCACATCAAGGTCGGCGATGGCTGCAGCAATTTTCTGCCCCATCGCGTCGTCGTCCTCGGCAGAAGCACGAACATCAGCGAGAACCTCGGCGATCTCGGCATGCAGCGTCTCGATCTGCGCAGTGTCGCTGATACGGTCGATCTCGATGTGGATCCAGGATTCGTTATGTGCACCCGCGACACCGCGCTCGGTGCCTTTTTGCAAGGTACCGTCTGCATCGCGTTTGACACTGAGCAGAGGGTGCACCAGACGATGGATGGTGATGCCATAGCGAGCAATGACCATGGTGATCGAATCGACAAGATAAGACATGTCGTCGGTGACCACATCGATGACGGTATGCGGCGAATGCCATCCATGCCGGTCGAAATCCGGGGTATAGAGCGAAATGACAGCCTGGTCGGCAAGGCGCTTGAGGCCGAGGCGATAGTGCTGGGTCGCCGCGCCGTGCAGTTGCTCCGGACTGGCTTCGCCGAAGCTGTCGATATCGGAAAAATAGTGCTCGAGATGGTCAGCGAGCGCCTTTGGAGTCTTCTGACGGATAGAGATTTCACGCAAGTCGCGGAGCAGGTTGTTGTCGACATCAGATACGATGGTCATCGTGATTCACCTCACCTAGGTTATGGAATGCCTGGCAGCATTCTCGTTCGTGTCGCAAAAAATCATATCTTTGTAGCATAGATAAAATACTGATTCTCGGCTGGAAAAGTGTGAAAAAAATAAACTATATGCAAAATCAACAATATTCAATCAAAAAAAGACCAATCGAATTGTCAAAGTTCAACCGGCCCGGATTATTTCAACTTGTCCATTATGCGACAGTGTTTCGTGGAAAATTCGGCCGATGACGTCGATCTGTTGCTCAAATATCAGCTTGATGAAGATTACCGCGTAGCCTGACGCTGCCAGGCCGGTCTCATCGCGAATGACATGCACCTTGGCGCACTTGATCGCCAACAGCGAATCGGCGACCACCGAGGGACTGGCGATGCCCCCATCCATCACAGGCAGGTTGTACATGTCGTGCAGGGCCGCCTCGATGCGCTCGTAGCGCATCTTCGCTACCCACGAGAAGTCCCAAGCGTTCTTCTCGCTGGCCGCCATGAGCCCGGCTTCCTTGGCGACTGTTAATTTGGATTTCTCCAGAATGTCCTGCGCATCTGATGGGTCGATCACGACATCAGCGGTAAGGCGAGATGTTGATATCTCAGTTGCGACAAGTTCTGCTTTTCCGTTATGGCAACGACGGTTCAGGGTCGGGACCCCCCTGTGACGAATGACAGCTTCCAATTGTCCAAATTTCACTGACAGCTTTCCGGCGATGAATTCGACGAGATGATGCTCGCATCGCGACCCAAACAAAACTAATGGTATTAGGAATACGGCACGGCAGCTTAGGGAACGTAAAGAAGACGCTCAAGCAAATGGTCTATCGGGTACCTGAGAGTCGTCTTAGAGCCTGGAAGTAATCATCCTTATCTAATAGCAATCCAATTCCGCGTGCAGAATGAATCGACAAACGTATAATTGGAGCTGATTAGAACCCATTGGATTCAATGAAGAAGGATCTCTTGACGTCGGTACGCTGGACGACGAGTTCAAGGCAAATCGCACTCCTGACGATTGGTCTGCTGTTTGTCGTGTGGAGCATGCTGGCCTATTGGGCGTTCAATTCACATCACCTGACGTTAGAAAACCGGAAAGCGGCGCTGGCACAAACGGTCGCCGTGGTGGAAGAGCAAAACGCCCAGATGCTCAGCTTGATTAGGGTGGCTTTGCTGTCAGCCGATCACTGGGTCGCCCGCCATCCCGGCGAAGACCCAGGGGAAAACAAAGAATTTATCAGGCTCATCGAACAACTGCGTGAATCGTCAGGACAGCGCATCGATATTCGCATGGCCACCCGTGACGCCAAGCTGGCTTATGTACCGAAACGTGCTGATGCGGCCGTCACCGATATTTCCGACCGGGATTACTTTCTGGTGCAGAGCGACCCCGCGACACGCGGCTTTTATATTGCCAACGCAGTCTTCAGCCGGGTTACTCACAAATGGGGTATACCGATTTCCGTGCCGGCCAGCAACCGCGATGGGCGCATCGCGGTTTTGTTCGGCGCGATCGAACTCGATCGTATGGAAAAGCTTCAAACACCCCTCCTCAATGACTCCGGGTCGAGTATTACCGTGCTTCGCAGCGACGGTCTCGTTCTCAGCAGAGTGCCAGTCCTTCCAGAAATGATCGGCTCCTCGCTAACTTCAACCCCCTCGTGGACGGAATACATTAGCCGCGAAAAGAAAGGTATCTTCTTTACCAACCGCAAACCTTTCGCTGGTCTAGCCCGAATTGTCGCATTCTCGCACATGCCGGACTACCCCCTGATTATCCTCGCAACGGCGACACTCGACGACGTTCTGCGTACTTGGCGGGAGCAGCTCATTCTCTTGGTGATGTTTGCCCTGTTGCTCTCCATCGGGTTCTCACTTATGGCGACGAAGCTGACGCGTGCGGTTCGGGCAGGGGAGTTGGCACGTACCGAGGTGGAAAGGCAGGCCGCTGTACTGGTGAGAACGAATCAGGAATTGAATGTTCTGTCCGTCACCGACAAGCTGACTCAGGTTTACAACCGCGTCAAACTTGATGCGGTACTGCATGCTGAAGTTAGCCGGGCCAAACGTTACGAACCCGAGTTCTCGATCATTATGCTCGACATCGATCACTTTAAGCGGGTCAATGATGTGTTTGGGCATGCCGTCGGTGATTCCGTCCTCGTTGGCGTGGCGACGATTCTGCAAAACAGCATCCGTGAAACAGACACCATCGGGCGATGGGGCGGCGAGGAGTTTCTAATCATTCTCCCGCAGACAGGACACGAGCAAGCGGTTGCGGTCGCTGAAAAGATTCGCCAAGCGATTTTCACGACGCACTTTACCGCCGCAAATCACCTGACAGTCAGCATTGGTGTGACAAGATTCAGCACGGAAGATAGTGAGGAACAGGTTCTCGCCCGCGCTGATACCGCCCTTTATGAGGCAAAAAACGCGGGGCGGAACCGGGTCGTACTGAGCCTTCCGGGCAAAACGTAACCCTGACTTCTGAAGTTGGGGTGTCAATCGAACTTGTCTTGAACCTCCAAAACCCAGGTTGATGGTTGTACGCCAGTACAGTTGATAGGGATGTGAGACCGGTTCCGGATGAGTTACATGACGTACGCATTAGTCGATTTTTAGTGGTCGCTACCTCTCTTCATTGCCGGCGGACAATAACAGGAGACATCAGCCTCAAGTGCACCTTCCTTAACAAGCCGATAGCGCTGCTCTCCGATGATATGCACCTTGAGCAAAGCGGCGGCGTGGCTGGTCAATCTGCCGTTGATTGAAAATCTGAAAGCTGAAGAATGACGACATTTATGGGCGCGATTGCCACGAACCATCTATGCGACTAGGATTCGTCTTTGCACGAACATTCCTGGCCGGTCAAGGAGAAACATGAATATCAAGCTGTTTGTCATTTCTGCTGTTATTGCCGCGACATCCATTTTCGCGAACGCGGCCGAGCCCACGAAGAACGATGCCGTGGGTCTCGTCAAGGCAGCCGCGGAAGTAGTCAATAAAGGCGGCAAAGACACGCTCATTGCCGAGGTCAATGCCAAGAGTGACAAGTGGACCAAGGGTGAGTTGTACCTGATCGTCCTGGCGCTCGACGGAACCCATCTGGCTCACCCAGGCAACCCGAAGCTGATTGGAAAATCCCTGCTCGACCTCGGCGATATTGATCTCAGGATGTTTCGGAGAGAGCGTGTACGAATCGCCAACGGACCTGGCGAAGGATGGGTTGACTACAAATACAAGAACCCGAAGTCCGGCATCGTCGAGAACAAGACGCTCTACGTGCTGAAAGCTCGCGACGTCATCCTCTCTGCGGGTATTTATAAATAGCGGCTATTCATACGCCCCCTCTGGCCGGCTTCTGCCGTCCGCCCGGCGAGATCAGCGTTTGCCGCTTCTCATGGCGCGCACTTCGAAGCTGACACTACCCAGTGTCTCCCCAAGACCACTTTCCAGACTCAGCCGATGTTTTCCCGGTTGCGGCAACCACAAGATCGGCGCCGTAGCCTTGCCGATAATGCTCTGATCCATACGCCAGACCCACCCTTTGCTGGCCGATGCGGAAAGGCGCAAGGGCACTCGCTGCCGTTGCGGTGGAATATCCGGGTCAAGGGCGATAATGCTGCCTTCGGCCGGGTAGCTAATGTGCGCCAGTGCTTCTGTGGATGCGGCGCGGACCACGGTCATTTCGCTGCCCTGAATGAACCATTCCTCACGCGGCGGCTCGGTCGGCGGTTCAAAGCGAATGCTGCTGCGTACAACCCCGGCGGGTGAGGCGGGAGGGGTACTTTCCTGGATCGGCCGGGCAACTTTCGCATCGCCGCGATGCAGCCAGTCCATTACCTCGCGCCAGATCGGCGCGGCGCCAGAGATGCCCGATACGTCATGCATCGGACTACCGCTGGCATTGCCGACCCACACCGCGACTGTATAGCGCCGCGAAAATCCGGCACACCAGTTGTCCCGCATATCTTTGCTGGTTCCGGTTTTGACAGCGCTCCAGTAGACGGTAGACAGCCAGGATTCAAGGCCGAAGGTTCCGGCACGCGCCGCGCGATCGGACAAAATATTGCTGACAAGAAAGGCACTCGCTGATGTGTACACAGGACGCGCCTTACCTATAAAAACGCCCTCGCACCCGATGTTGTTGCACGGCAGGGGCGACGGCTGTCGCCCTGGCGTAACGCGTAGCGGTGACCACAGGCCGTTATTGACCAGACTGCGATAGGCATTGGCCAGCATCAGCAGCGAAACATCGGCTGAGCCGAGTGCCAGGCTGTAGCCATACCAGTCGCCGGTTTCCTTCAGGCTGGCAAAACCGTCCAGTTTCAAACGCTCGTGGAAGAGCTCGGGGCCAAGCCGCACCAACGTTTTCACCGCGGGGACATTCAACGATCCGGCCAGTGCCATCCGTACCGAGACCCAACCCCGATAATGCGGCTCGTAGTTTTGTGGAGCGTACAGACCGTTGCCGGTATCCAGTGTCAGCGGTGCGTCTTCGATCAGCGAGGCAGGCGTCAGGAAACGGCGCTCGAAAGCCAGCGCATAGAGGAAGGGTTTCAGTGTCGATCCGGCCTGGCGCAAAGCCGTCACGCCATCGACTTCGGCTGCTCCAGACAGATCGCCGCTCGAACCGACCCAGGCGAGAACCTCGCCGCTAACATTATCGATGACCAGTACGGCACCGTCTTCGACGTTTTTCTGGTGCAACGCAGACAGATGCCGCCTTAGTGTCTCGATCGAGAAACGTTGCAAATCGGCGTCAATGCTGCTGCGGAACTGTTGCCCCGGATGAGCCAGCAGCTTGCGCGCCAGATGCGGGGCGAGCTGGCTACCTTCGTTGAGCTCGCCTCCGCTGTCGCGCAGTCCACCGTTCAGGGCACGGAGCGCCAGTCCCTCCAGAGCGTCACACCCCGTTGGGCGTTGCATCTCGACCAGTAGGCTGCACGCCCTTTTTGTGACCAGCGCCGGAACGGCATTGGGCGCACGAAGCAAGGCCGCGGCGATTGCTGATTCGTAATCGTCCAGACCGTGCGGCCATTTCCCGAACAGGTTGCGGCTCATCGCCCCGACGCCCTGCAACTCGCCGCGAAAACTGACCAAATTGAGGTAGGCTTCGATAATCTGCGGCTTGCTCCAGAAGCCTTCGATGCGCAATGCCATTGCCGTTTGCGACACTTTTTCGAAAAGGCTGCGCCGGCCACGGCGCCGGACATCCTCGTCGATCAGGCCAGCGAGTTGCATGGTCAAGGTACTGGCACCGCGGGTACGTTTGCCTTGCAAGTTGCTCCATGCAGCTTTCCCGGCCGACGGCCAGTCAACGCCGGAATGCTCGAAGAAACGCCGGTCTTCCGACACAACGACGGCGCGAATCAGCGCCGGGGAAATTTCGGAAAGCGGCGTCCACGGTAGCCGCAGAACGGTCTTGTCGATACGCAGGGTATGCAGGGGCATGCCGTTACGCGCCAGAAGCGTCGCCTGAGAGTGGGTGTAGTTAGCCTTGACCTCGGCAAAACCGGGGAGTGCAAAGGCAGGAAACGACACGAAGCAGAAAAGGCCGAGGATGAATCTGCGCATCGCGCCAAGCGCGACCGCTCGATTTCGGGCGGGGAATTGTAATGCGCTATCCATGGTCAGGATCGGGAAAGGAGTGAATTTCCAGCCGAGCTAACTTTTATTCCACCCAGTCTTCAGCAAGCGGTCATAGAGCACGACATTCACTGTTGCCGCCAGATTCATGCAACCCACTGTAGGTATGTATACGACATCTGTACACCAGGCGCGCACTGATTTGTCGAGCGTTCCGTCTTCCGGGCCGAAAATGTAGAACGCCCGCTCGGGATGGGTATATTCAGGCAACGGTTTGGCGCCCTTGACCAGCTCTACGGCGACCGGTGTGCAGTCCAGCGGGATCACCTGTCGCAGATCTTCGATACCGATCAACGGGATCTTCTGGTACACCTTTTTGGTATCGGTGACGAATTCCTTGGCCCGGTCGTAACGCACACCGGTGTAAAAGACCGAATTAACGCCATAGCAACCCGCGGCGCGCAGCACCGAACCGACGTTTTCAGGCGTTTTTGGATTGAACAGCCCGATACAGCAGAAGCCCTTGCTCATGGTGATTTCCGACCCCAACAGGGAGTTTTGAACTCGACATGATACGTGAATGTGTCCCGGCTCACTCAGACCGGGTCATCAAATGGTAGCGCATGTGCTTATGCGCATTGATAAGTGCTCATAAATTAGATACTCTGGTAACAGTGGTTTCCGCTCGCTGCGGTTACCCGCCCTGTTCCACTGCACATCATCATTACCTGTGAGGTTTATTATGTCCGATTGCTCCGATCTGTCGTGTTCAAATAAAGAAAAACTAGTTGCTGACATGAAGAATGTCGTTTCCGACGCTGAAGAAATCCTGCGTGCAACGGCTGGTGTTGCCGGCGAAAAAATGTCCGAATTGCGTGAGCGCATTGGCCTGCACCTGAGCGATGCCAAGCTCCGCCTCGCCGATGCCGAAGCCCTGGTGGTCGACAAAGCCAAAGCCGCAGCCTGTGCTGCTGACGACTACGTCAATGAGAATCCCTGGCAAGCCGTGGGCATTGCCGCCGGCGCGGGTTTACTGCTCGGCCTCATTATCGCTCGCCGTTAAGCGGGAGTTTTCGCATGATCGACATCCCCGGCGGTGAGAGCGGAGGTCTTTTTGCCGCCCTGAAAAACGTCAGCACCATCCTGCTGGCCTCCGGAAAGACGCGCCTGGAACTCCTGGCCAACGAACTGGAAGAACAGAAACTGCGGGCAGCCCAGCTGCTTCTGGCTATTCTTGCTTTGGCTTTCTGTCTCTGTGCGGGAACGCTGATCGCTGTCCTTTTTCTTACGGCATTGTTCTGGGATGATCGGCTTGTGGTGCTGGGTGCCGCAGGAATTCTTTTTCTCGGTCTTGGCGGTGTTTTTTTCGGCCTGCTCAAGCGGCTTTTGCACCCGCCTGAAAAGATGTTTGCGGCCAGCATTGCCGAATTGCAGGAAGATCTGCGTCAGTTGAAAGCGACCCTGGGCCGAGATGAGTAAGCTGAACGATCTCCTGGTACAGCGTGGCCGCTTGCTGGAACGCATCGAGGCCCAACGCGAAGCGCTGGTCTATGAAGTGCAGCCAGTTCAGGCGGCACTCGATGCCACCGACCGGGTTTTGGCCACGGTCCGCCAAGGCGTAGCTTATATCAAGGGCCACCCCGGAATCACCGCCCTGGCGGTGGCGGTTCTGTTCGCCTTGAGAGGGCGCCGCATCCTGCGTTTCGCCAAGCGCGGCTTTTTCCTGTGGAGGACCTGGCGTGCTCTGCGTGAGAAACTACAGTTCTCGGGGTTTGGATTCCCTTTGTGACGCCTGAAAAACCACCTGTGGATAACGATGGCGTCTTTTCACGCATGATCGCCACGCAAAAAAAAGAAGCCCGCGAATTCGTTGCTGATCTGCTGCGCATGCGCGGCTTGATGCCCTTGCTGATGAAACATCGTAATGGCGGATCATGGAGCACCGAAGAGAAAGCCGAGCTACTCAATCAGTTGCGCATTCTTTCGCGCGTCTCCCCGTATCTGTTATTCCTGTTACTACCCGGGTCGGCATTGTTGCTACCCGCCTATGCCTGGTGGCTGGATCGACGGCGCGGCGCGCGCATTTCCTCTACGCCGCCTCCAGCGCACAGCTGAGCCTTACGCCCAGATTCCAAGCGCCGCCAGCTGTTTTGTTGCCGCTTCGGACCATCCCCGGTTGGCCGCCGGACTCGCCGGGCTCGGATGCAGCACCTTGCCAATGCGCACCTCGATTCCGGACAGGGCTTCTGCCGCGCGCGCCTCGGCAAAGGCACCGATACCGATCACCCAGTCTGGCGCAAGCGCCGCCACCAGTTGCCGCAGATGCTCGTCACACGCAGCATAGAGCGGCTGAGCCTCACCGACCGGCAGCTTGTCCGGGGTAAGGTTTCTCGCCTGGTCGAAAAAGGCTAGCGGGCAGTAGTTGGCGACAAAATGTTCGGCGAAGAAATCCTCCGCCGTGCCGAAACGCTGCTGAAACAAACTCCACAGGCGTCGGCCGCTGACTTCCGAGCGGGTACAGGCAAAGCCTTCGATCGGTCGCTTGGGGTTTTCCAGCGGCGGCCGCTCAACGGTTTTCTCTATCCCCATCCAGTCGCGTACGGCGGCTATTTCACCGAAGGGGACACCGCACTGCACCATGCCGAAAGGGCCGGGATTCATGCCGACGAATATGATTTTTTTGCGCGTACTTCCAAAACGCCGCAGATAGGCTTCATGCGGCGCCCAGGCATAGCGCAAGGGATTGTAGATGTGCGATACCGGCGGGGCGAAAGCCAGCTGATCAACGCGGTCGGCAAGTTGCCGGGCAGCGCGGATCAGTGCCTCGGCAGTGCGGTTCTGTTGCTCAAGAGGCATGGCCATCTCCACAAGGCTGCGGGGCATTCCACGGCGCTACGCGCGAAAGCAACAGCATGCCGGGAACGGCCAGCACCGTACATAACAGGAAAAAATCGAACCAGCCCAGATTTTCCACCAACCAGCCCGCCGAGGCATTGATGAAGGTTCGCGGCACCGCGGCCAGACTGGTAAACAGGGCAAATTGTGTCGCGGTGTAAGCGGGGTGCGTAGTCCGGGCAATAAACGCAACAAACGCCGCTGTTCCCAGGCCGACGCCGAGCGCCTCGAAACCGATGACGGCGGCCAGCGCCAGACGCTGATCCAGGCCAATGACGGTCTGCGGCCCCAGCCAGGAAAGCCAGGCAAAACCGAGAATCGAGACCAGTTGTACCACGCCGAACAGCCACAGCGCGCGGTTGATCCCCAGACGCACCATCCACAGGCCTCCGAGCAGAGCACCGATCACTGCCGGCCACAGACCGGCGTGCTTGGCGATCAGACCGATGTCGGTCTTGGTAAAGCCCATGTCAAGGTAGAACGGCGTCGCCAAGGCCGTACATAGCGAGTCGCCCAGTTTGTAGAGAAAAATGAAAGCGAGTACCAACACCGCGCCGCGCAATCCGGCGCGCCCCATGAATTCGTGAAAGGGTTCGACGACGGCCTGACGTAGCGTTCGCGGTGCCGAATAGGCACTGACCGGCTCCTTGACCAGGAGAATCATCAGCATCCCGGGCAGCATGAAAGACGCGGTAATCCAGAACACCTGTGACCACGGCAAGAGATCGGCCAGAATCAGCGACAGTGAGCCGGGCACCAGCCCGGCAATACGGTAGGCGTTCACATGCACGGCGTTGCCCAATCCGAGTTCGACCTCGGACAGCAGTTCGCGCCGGTAGGCATCGAGCGCGATGTCCTGCGTTGCCGAGAAGAGGGCCAGCAGAGCCGCTAGCCAGAGCACCGGAACGATGTCGGATCGGGGCGAGAGTCCACCGAGCAAGCCGATACAGAGCAACAGCCCAATCTGCATCATCAAGGTCCAGCTGCGTCGTCGCCCCAAAACCGGCAGGGCGTAACGATCGAGCAAGGGCGACCAGAGAAATTTCCAGGTGTAAGGGAACTGGATCAGCGCGAAAAAACCAATGGTCTTGAGATTGACACCCTCGCTGCGCAGCCAGGCAGGAAGCAGGTTGAGCAGCAGATACAGCGGTAGCCCGGAGCTGAATCCGGTGAAAATGCAGATCAGCATCTTGCGCGTCAGCAGCACCGCCAGCCAATCTGGCACTCGTCTGAGCATTAGTTTTTTCGACCTAGCCGATAGAAGGCCAAACTGCCGTTCAGATTAGGATTATCGGTCACCAATTCGCCACTCTCGTCAAAGGCCAGCCGCTCACGAATTTCAATACCCATCTCTTCGCATAACTCCTCGAAATCGGCGATGGTAAAGAAGCGGACATTCGGCGTGTCGTACCACTCGTAGGGCAAATCCTCGGAAACCGGCATGTGCCCGGCAGTAATCGCCTCGCGGTTGGTCCGGTAAGCAAAATTGGGGAAACTGACCACTGCCTCGCTGGCCACCCGCAGCATTTCACTAAGGATTCGCTCGGTCGCGTGCATTGCCTGCAGGGCCTGGGAAATGACCACATGGTTGAACGACTGATCTTCAAAGCCGGACAGACCGCCCTCGATGTCTATCTGAATCACGTTGACGCCATTGCGGATACAGCTCAACACGCTGTCGTGGTCGATTTCCACGCCATAGCCTTGGACATCCTTGGTTTCGCTCAGATAACGGAGCAAGTTGCCGTCACCACAGCCGAGATCGAGAACCCGTTCTCCCGGGGGGATCCAGTTGGCGATCACGGCAAAATCGAAACGTTCGCGTTCGCGCTTGGTCAGCTGGTTGATGTTCATACCGTGATGTTCTCCAGATAGGCGCGCATGACAGAATGATAGTGCTTGTCGTCGAGCAGGAACGAATCATGGCCGGCATCACAATCAATCTCGGCGTAAGCGACGCGATGACGGTTTTTCATCAGGGCAAAGACAATCTCCCGCGAGCGCGAAGGCGAAAAACGCCAGTCGGTCGAGAAGCTGGCAACAAAGAAGCTGGCTTTGGCCCGCGCCAGAGACGCCGCCAGGTCATCATCGTAGGCGAAAGCCGGGTCGAAGTAATCGAGGGCCTTGGTGGTAATCAGGTAGGTATTGGCGTCAAAAAACCGGGAAAATTTGTCGCCCTGGTGGCGCAGGTAGGACTCAACCTCGAAGTCGACGTCATAGCTGAACTGGTGTTCGCCGTGGTGCAACTGGCGGCCGAATTTGTCACCCATCTGGCTATCCGAAAGGTAGGTGATGTGCCCGATCATGCGCGCCAGGCGCAAGCCATTGGTCGGGATGACCCCGTGTTCGGCATAATGTCCGCCAAGAAAGTTCGGGTCGGAGATTATCGCCTGGCGAGCAACTTCGTTAAAAGCGATATTCTGTGCCGAGAGCTTGGGCGCCGAAGCAATCACCATGGCGTGACGAATGCGATCCGGAAACTGCAATGTCCATTCCAGCGCTTGCATGCCGCCCAGACTGCCGCCGAGAACCGCCGCCCAGGTATCGACGCCGAGATAGTCGGCCAGACGGGCATGCGCCGCGACCCAGTCTTCGACCGTGACCATCGGAAAATCCGCGCCATAGCGTTTACCGGTTTCCGGGTTGATCGACAGCGGCCCGGTCGAACCGTAGCAGCCACCGAGGTTATTCACCCCGACGACAAAGAATTTGTTGGTATCGAGGGGTTTCCCCGGGCCCACCAGGTTATCCCACCAGCCGATGTTTTTCGGATTGTCGGCGCTAATGCCGGCCACATGATGGCCACCGGACAGCGCGTGGCAGACCAGCACGGCATTCGAGCGCGAGGCGTTCAGCTCACCGTAGGTTTCAAACACCAGCTCGAAACCGGGGAGTTGCGCACCACTTTTCAGCCGCATCGGCTCGGGGAAATGAACCCGTTGTGGAGTCACGACTCCAATTGCGTTTTCTGTAGACATCACCATCGAATCGAAAAATAAACCCAGTCGGCCGGAGGAAAGCGGACTGGGTTGGCCCCGCTTTAGCCGTATTTTTAAAGCGCCCGCAAGCTGATCGTTCAAATCGGCGCTAAGGAGGACGTTACCGCCCGCCCAGGAAAAAGTCAAATGTTCAGGCGCTCGATCTGTTCCAGGATTTTTCCCGATTCCTCGAGCCGTAGGATGCGACGCACTACCGGCGCCAGCTCGGAAACGTCGCTTTGCTTGATCTTCTGCTTGACCTCGGGAATCTGGGCCGGATGCATCGAGAACTGACGCAGACCCATGCCGAGCAGGAGTCGGGTCAACGAGGGATCGCCGGCCAGTTCGCCGCACATCGCCACCGGGATGTTGGCCTTCTCGGCACTCGAAATAACATGCGAAAGCAGCATCAACACCGCCGGGTGCAGTGGATCATAGAGGTGTGAAACCTGTTCGTCGCTGCGGTCGATGGCCAGCGTGTATTGAATCAGGTCGTTGGTACCGATCGAGAGGAAATTCAGGCGGCGCAGAAAGATGCCGACAGCCAGTGCAGCGGCGGGGACTTCGATCATGCCGCCGATCTCGATACCTTCATCAAAGGCAATCCGGTCTCCGCGCAAGCTCGACTTGGCCTGTTCCAGGGCCGCCAGGGTCTGGTCAATCTGATGGGCGTGCGACAGCATCGGGATCAGGATTTTGACCTTGCCGAGCTTGGACGCCCGCAGGATGGCGCGCAATTGCGCCTGAAAGGATTTTGGATCGGTCAGTGAAAGCCGGATCGAGCGTAAGCCGAGCGCCGGATTGTCGCGTGCTCTTTCCTCGACATCGCCCTCCGAATGCAGATGCTTGTCATTGCCCAGATCGAAGGTACGAATGGTCACCGGCCGGCCATCCATGCCCTTGACCACTTTGCGGTAGGCCTCGAACTGCTCATCCTCGCTGGGCATGTCACCGCGACCGAGAAAGATGAACTCGGTGCGGAACAGGCCAACGCCTTCGGCCCCGCTTTCGAGGGCAGCGGCAACATCGGACGGCTCTTCGATATTGGCCAGCAAATCAATTTTGACTTTATCCAGCGTGGTGGCCCGCGCCGTCTTAAGCAGCTTGAGCTTTGAGCGCTCCAGTTCAAACAGGCTTTTCTTGAGCTGATATTCCTCAAGCACCCGCTGATCGGGATTGACGATCAGCACGCCGCGCGTCCCGTCGACAATGATGGATTCCTTGTCGCGGATCAACTGACGGGCATTGTGCAGGCCCAGTACCGCCGGAATGCCCATGCCGCGGGCCAGAATCGCCGTGTGCGAGGTAGCCCCGCCGACGTCGGTGACAAAGGAAGCGAAATTCTGATCCTTGAAGGCCATCACGTCGGCCGGAGAAAGGTCATGCGCGACGACAATCAGGTTCTCGCCTTTAAGGCTTTTCCCCGACTTCCCTGCCGAATGCTGCGGATGTCCCAGCAGTTCGCGAACTACCCGCTCGACCACCTGGCGGACATCGAAGCTGCGTTCGCGCAAATAGATGTCATCAATCTGCTCGAATTGCTCAACCAGCACCTCCATCTGCTGAACGATGGCCCATTCGGCATTGCAGCGCCGCTCACGGATGATCTGCTTGGGCGCTTCCGACAACTCGGCGTCGGACAGGATCATCAGGTGCAGATCGATAAAAGCACCAATATCGGTCGGCGAATGTTCCATATTGGTTTTCATCGCCGCAAATTCATGGCGCACATTGGCCAGCGCCGTTTCGAAGCGCACTACTTCTTTTTCCACCAAGCGCGGGGGAACGATCATATGCGACACCTCAAGCGTAGCTTGCGAGATGAGGTGTGCCTGACCAATGGCGATGCCGCCCGAAACCGCCAACCCGTGCAAAGTGAAGCTCATGGTGGATTATTCCCCTTCACCAAATTTGTCGGCGATCAGATTGAGCAGCGCTTCGAGCGCCGGCTCCTCATCCGCGCCGAGAGTTTCGAGAGCCACCGTTGATCCTTTGCCCGCAGCCAGCATCATGACGCCCATGATGCTTTTGGCATTGATCCGGCGACTGCCCTTTTCCATCCAGACTTCTGAATTAAAGCTGCTGGCCAGCTGAGTCAGTTTGGCCGAAGCCCGGGCATGCAAGCCCAGCTTGTTGGTTATTTCAATTTCGGCTCGTGCCATTACGCATCCCTATCATTACGCCGGCTATCGCCGGGACATGTTGATAACGCCATCACAACCTCCACTGACGGCCTTCTTCACTAAAACGGCAATCCCACTCTTTCGGTACGTCAATGACCGCAACAGCATTGGCAGACTGACGCCAGCCACCCCTTCGACCCGTCCCGGCTCCAGCAGTTTCAAGGCCAGATTGGAAGGTGTCGCGCCCAGGATGTCGGTCAGAATCAATACACCATCACCTTCATCGACCTCTTTCAGCAACATCTGCGCTTTGGGCAGAATATCCAGAGGATCGTCCTGCGCAGCAACGCCGAGCTGAGCCAGCAGGGGCGGACGCTTGTTCAAGACATGACATACATTCTGGATCAGGCTTTCGCCTAGAGTGCCATGGGTTATCAGGAGAATGCCTATCATCACGCTACCTTGTGAGGTCCAGCCAACATTCTAAGGGATTCCGCGCCATTCGAAAGGGCTGTAACTCAATCAGGGAACAATTTCGATCTTTTCCGGCTTGCCCTTGACAAACTCAAGGCGTCCGAAAAGTTTCTGGCTCACCTGCATCTGCCCGGCTGAGTCAATCCGCAGCACCTGATCAACACCCATTTTGCGGGCCAATTCCGGCCAGTCAGTTCCACTAATGAACAGCGGCTTGGAGGCCATGTCGGACAGCGTACCGGCGTTCGGGCGCGGCGTGATCAGTACGGTCACCGTTTGCGTGTGCATGACCGGTGATCCGCTGCGCGGATCCAGCAGATGGCAATAGCGCTTCCCGTCGAGTTCGAAATAGCGCTGATAATCCCCTGAAGTGCCAATCGCTTCGCCATCGAGCAGCGCAACCGTCGCCAGCGGGCCCGGCTGGCGCGGATTCTGGATGCCCACCCGCCAGTGCTCGCCGTTTTTGGTGCCCAGTGCCATAACGTTTCCGCCGATATTGACCAGGGCATTATTAACGCCGTGGTCGTGCAGAATCGTCGCCGCCCGATCCAGTGCGAAGCCTTTCAGATAGCCACCAAAATCGATGGCCACCTGAGGCTTGCGACTGCTCACCCGGGTGCCGGAAAGATGAAGATCGGCAATCCCTGGCCTGGCTGTGCGCCAGGCGGACAGCGCCGCGGGGTCAGGCAAGAGCGGCTTGAAGTCATCCGCCTGGAAGCCCCACAACCTGATCAGCCCGCCGATGCCGGGGTCAAAAAGCCCGTCTCCCAGCGCTGAACGTTGCTGCGCATCGAGCAGCAAGGAGGCCATTTCGGGCGAAACGTCATGGGCCTTTCCGCTGGCGATGGCGGCATTCAGCGCGCTCAATTCGGAGGGCTGCCAGGCATGGTAGGTACGATGCAGCCGGTCGAATTCGCGCAGCACGGCCGAGGCAGCAGGTCGAGCTTTCGTCTCGTCGAGGACGGCGATCAGGATTTCGACGCGCGTCCCGAAAACAAAAGACTCCTGATGATGAAGCGGCGCCTTGCTGCAAGCACTCAGGCCGACAGCAAGGAAAGCCAGAAGGGCTAGATAGACGCGGCGCACTTTTTCTCCAGCGCCGTGATGAACATCATTGCCACATCAAAGCCAGTCTGCTCGCCGATTTCGACCATGCAGGTCGGGCTGGTGACGTTGATTTCGGTCAGCCAATCGCCAATCACGTCGATGCCGACCAGAAACAGCCCCCGTGCAGCAAGAACCGGAGCCAGAGCTTCAGCAATTTCTCGGTCTCGTGCGGTCAATTCCTGCGCCACGCCTCTCCCTCCTGCGGCTAGGTTGCCTCGCGTCTCTCCCGCTTTCGGAATGCGCGCCAGGCCATACGGGGCGACTTGGCCATCGACGATCAGGATGCGCTTATCACCTTCGCTGATTTCCGGAATGAAGCGCTGTGCCATGATCGTCCGCGCTCCGTCATGTGTCAGGGTCTCGACAATGACATTGCGGTTCGGGTCATCGCTGCGCACACGGAAAATCTGACTCCCACCCATCCCATCGAGTGGCTTGAGAATGACATCCTGATGGATGCCGATAAATTCATGGATCAGCTCATCCTCGCGCGCCACCAGCATCGGTACCGAAAACTGCGGAAACTCGAGGATCGACAATTTCTCAGAATGATCACGCAAGGCCTGCGGCCGGTTAAACACCTGCGCGCCCTCGGCGACCGCACGTTCCAGCAGCCAGGTCGTGGTGATGTATTCGATGTCAAACGGCGGGTCCTTGCGCATCACCACCGCAGAGAAATCGCGCAAAGGAACTTCGTGTCGGTCAATCTCGACAAACCATTCGGCATCATCGTCGAGCAGTTCGAGATGCATGGCTTCGGCAGAAACACCATGCAGATGCGACCAGTGAATCGCCGGCTGCTGAATCGCCCACACCGCGTGACCGGCAGCCTGTGCCGCACGCATCATGGCAATGCTGGAGTCCTTGACGGCCTTGAGCGAGGCAAGGGGATCTACAACAAAGGCAATACGCATGACATCAGTCCTCAGAAGAGTTGTCGGGGTCTGTACGTTCAAGCTCGAGTGAAGCCGCCAGCTGGGCAAGCCGGGCGACAACGCCGTAAGCATAAAAACGATTGGGGGGAGCATCTGGATTCTGGCAGCGGTCGGGCAGCGAGCAGCTGGTCTTAAACGCCAGCGGCTCAAAGTGCATGCCCGGCGCATTGAGGTTCTCGTCGATATCACGGCCGCCATGCACGCGGTAGAAACCGCCGACGACATAGCGGTCGATCATGTACACCACTGGTTCTGCAACGCTGTCATTAACCCGTTCGTGGGTATGAACGCCTTCCTGAATGATCACCTGGGTGACGTTCATGCCTTCCTTGATCACCGACATCTTGTTGCGTTGTTTGCGATTCAGCCCGATCACCTCTGAGGCGTCCTTGACCGTCATCACGCCCATGCCATAGGTCCCGGCATCGGCTTTGACCACCACATACGGGGTCTCATCGATACCGTACTCGGCGTATTTTTCACGAATCATGCCGAGAACGGCGTCCACGTTGGCCGCCAGGCATTCTTCACCGAGCCGCTCATGAAAATTCACGTGGCTGCAGACGGAAAAATAGGGATTTATTCTCCACGGATCGATACCGAGCAGCTTGGCAAACTCGTCGGCGACTTCATCGTAGGCGACGAAATGGTTGGACTTGCGCCGTACCGCCCAACCCGCGTGCAAAGGCGGCAGGACAAACTGTTCGTCGAGTCCCTGCAACACCTCGGGAATACCAGCGGTCAGATCGTTATTGAGCAGAATCGCGCAGGGATCAAAGCCTTCAAGGCCTAAGCGATGGCCCTTCCTGACCAGCGGTTCGAGCAGCAAAAAAGTGCCGTTAGGCAGATTGACCGGCGTCGGCTCGGCAATATCCGGCAACAGCGAACCAATCCGCACATCGAGACCAGTCAGACGCAGGATGGTAACCAGTTGCGCCACATTCTGCAGATAGAACAGATTGCGCGTATGGTTTTCGGGAATCAGCAGCAGGCTTTTGGCGTTCGGGCAGATTTTCTCGATGGCCGTCATCGCCGCCTGCACACAAAGAGGTAAAAAAGCGGTATTCAGATTATTGAAGCCACCTGGAAAAAGATTCATATCAACAGGTGCCAGTTTGAAACCGGCATTGCGCAGATCGACCGAGCCGTAGAACGGCGGTGTATGCTCCTGCCATTTGGTGCGCAGCCAGTGTTCGATAACGGGGGTGGCCTCGAGGAACTTAGCCTCGAGTTCTAACAAGGGACCGTTCAAAGCGGTCGTGAGATGGGGAACCATGCGTTATCTCCAATCGTGCCAACGCACGATCAATCTCAATCATTCAAAAATATTTTTTCAACCGTTCCCACCATGTTACACCGGCCTGCGGCTTGAACGAGCGGAAGGACCTGGGCAACGGCGTCTGCTCCAAACTGCGCTGGGTAAACAAGAAGCGGCCATCACAGACAAAACCGAGATCGTTCCAATCAACCTCATTTAACGCTTCCGCCAATACCTGCACATCGACCGTCGGGTCGCGCGGAAAGATGGCCAGCACTGATCCGTCGTAGTTCGGACAGTCATGGGTAAAGAAAGGTTGCGACTGGCGCGTTTTATTGTTGACGTAAACCCGTGGCTGTTCGGACTGAAAATAGCCGCGCCCCCATTGCCACCAGTTGAATTCGTCAAACTTGCGGATGCGCCGCGAAATCAGACGTTCGCGGTGGGGCAGCAAAGCTTCCGGAGCCGGCTCACCGGGCTCGCACCAGATCATGCGCCGGGTCTTCCCATTCGTCCCTGTTGAGGAGCAAACGAAATCACGATCCCCGTACGCTTCGCTGGTATACAGATCATCAGCACCGGAAACGGCACCCACTTTGACAAAAGCGATATCAGCCAGCTGCAGCGGGTAATCATGGCGGGTGAACATCAGATGGCCACCGCTTTCCAGGAAACGCCGCTCTTCCCACTGCAAGTTCTTTAGCCCCTCGACACCATCTGCCGAACCGAGCGTGGCATAGCGCGTGCGCCGCGAACGACTCCCTGACTCGAAGCGCCAGATAGCGCAATTGGGCGTTGCCCCGTCGAAGAGGTGCAAATCACCGAGATCAATGAAGTCAGTTATCGTGCCTTCGGCAAACAGCAAGCGGTTAAGCGGGATGGCCGAAGTTGCCTTGAGGAAATCGCGCGGCGTGATGAAGATCAGCTCGCCGCCTGGCGCCAGATGGCGCAGGCATTTTTCGATAAAAAACAGATAGAGGTTGGCGCGCCCGTCGAGCACGCTCTCCACGACCAGGCAGCGCGTCCCGGGAGAAATATCCTGATAGCGCACATAAGGGGGGTTGCCAATGATGGTATCGAAAAGCTCATTTTCAGGATATTCGAAGAAATCCATGATCTCGGCACCGGGCGGCGCGTGGAGCGGATCAATCTCGATCCCGACAGCCTCCGGAAAATGCCGTAGAAAAGCGCCGTCGCCGCACGCCGGCTCAAGCACTCGTCCGGAGTTACGAACCAGCATGCGCATGCAATAGACGATGGTCGGGGGCGTAAAAATCTGCCCCAGGCCCGGGGCCGTGTTTTCCGTCACAGAAGGAGTCGAATTCGTAAGGGTCATTGGCGAAGATGACAGCTCATGGTCACAAAGTGGGCAAGTATACGCTGGAAAAGCCAGGCACCAGAAGAATCGGTTTTCCGGCCACAAGCTCTACTCTTGATATGCATTCATCACGTCCTTTGTGACAGCAAAAGGAGTAAAGTATTGCAGTCAACTTCTTATATCCTCAGGAGATCAGCGATGCGCATTCTTGTTTTGGGAGCAGGCGGGATCGGCGGTTATTACGGCGCTCGGGTTCAAAAAGCCGGCGGTGATGTGACTTTTCTGGTGCGCCCGGCTCGGGCTGCGCAATTAAGCCAGGACGGACTGAAAGTTTCCAGCCCTCTCGGGGATGTCCAGGTCACGCCCAAAGTACTGACCAAAGAAACACTGAAAGAATCCTTCGACGTCATCATCATTTCCTGCAAAGCCTATGATCTGGATTCGGCGATGGACGCCATCGCCCCGGCGGTCGGCGAGCACAGCGTCATTCTGCCTCTGCTCAATGGCGTGGCGCACATCGACACACTAGTCAAGCGCTTTGGCGCAGAGCACGTCCTCGGCGGAGTGGCGCTGATTTCAGTGACCCTGACACCCGACGGAGAGATCAAGCACCTGAACAAACTGCACCGCCTGGTAGCCGGCTCACGGACTACGCCGGCATCCCAATGGCTGGAGCCGCTGGCCGAACTGCTGGCGCGCTCAGGTTTCGAGTTCACGCTTTCGGGCAACGTCGAACAGGCGATGTGGGACAAGATCGTGTTCCTGACGACGCTGGCCGGCGCCACGTGCACCCTGCGCGCCAGCGTCGGAACCATTCTTGAAACCCTTTCCGGAGCGGACTTTATCAACGCCCTGCTCAGCGAATGTGCGCTGATTGCCGAAGCCTCTGGCCACGCTTTGGCCGAAGCGCAACTATCCGCCTTCCGCGGACAATTGAACGAAAAAGGATCGGCGCTAATGGCTTCGATGCTGCGCGACGTCGAGAAGGGCGGGCCGACCGAAGCCGAACACATTCTCGGCGACATGGTTAAGCGGGCACAGGCCAAGGGCGTCGACGCGCCCCTGCTCCAACTGGCCTATTCACACCTGCAAGCTTACGAGCTGAGACGAAAAGCGCCTTAAGGGAGCCCCCTGCCCGGAGAACTGAGATGCAGCTACGTCAATATCAGGTCGATGCTTTCACTACCCGGCCGTTCTCCGGCAATCCGGCGGCGGTTTGCCCGCTGGCCAGCTGGCCCGACGACAGTCTCCTGCAGGCCATCGCCGAAGAAAACAATCTTTCAGAAACGGCGTTCTTTGTGCCGTCGGCCAAGGGTTTCCGTCTGCGCTGGTTCAAACCCAAAACCGAAGTTGATCTTTGCGGTCACGCCACACTGGCCACGGCTCATGTTCTGTTTAACATCCTGGGCTACGCCGACACATCGATCACCTTTGAAACGCGCAGCGGCGATCTGTTTGTCGGGCGCAAGGGAGCGCTGCTGGAAATGAATTTTCCTGCCCTGCCGCCAACGCCTTGCCCTGCGCCGCAAGCCTTGCTCGAAGGCCTCGGGCGGCAGCCGAGCGAAGTTCTTGCGGCCAACGACTACCTCGTGGTTTTTGACAATGAGGAAGACGTACGTACGCTCAATCCCGATTCACTCCTGCTCAGCCAGCTCGATCTGCGCGGCGTGATCGTGACCGCGCCAGGCGTCGAGGTCGACTTTGTCAGTCGGTTTTTTGCGCCGAAGTATGGCATTGCCGAAGACCCCGTCACCGGATCGGCGCATTGCACACTGGCGCCTTATTGGGCCGCTCGTCTGGGCAAGAATTCCCTCGTCGCCCAGCAGGTCTCGCGGCGCGGGGGAGACCTGCTATGCGAATTGAAGGATGACCGGGTACTGATCGCCGGTGCGGCAGTTACCGTCATGGTTGCCACGCTGAGCATTCCCGGAGTTAGGTAATTACTCGTGCGGCGCGCCGCGAATTAGGTAGTCAAACGCAGCGAGTGAGGCTTTGGCCCCGTCACCCATGGCAATGACAATCTGCTTGTAGGGTACGGTGGTGCAATCGCCGGCGGCGAAGACCCCCGGCAGCGAGGTCTGACCCCGCGTATCGACTTCGATTTCCCCTTGCGGCGTCAGGTCGAGCGTCCCTTTGAGCCAATCGGTATTCGGCAACAGGCCGATCTGGACAAAGATGCCTTCCAGCTCGAGGGTATGCGACTCGCCGCTCGTCCGGTCCTGATAAACCAGACGATTCGCCCCTTCACCATTGCCGAGCACCTCGGTGGTCAGCGCGTGGGTGATCACCACCACGTTGGCCAGACTGTAAAGTTTTTTCTGCAGCACGGCATCGGCACGCAAGTCGCTGTCGAATTCAATCAGCGTAACGTGCGCAACCACCCCGGCCAGATCAATCGCCGCCTCAACACCCGAATTGCCGCCACCGATCACCGCCACGCGCTTACCCTTGAACAGCGGGCCATCGCAATGTGGGCAGTAAGCAACACCACGGCCGCGATACTCCTTCTCGCCGGGAACATTCATCTCACGCCAGCGCGCGCCGGTGCTCACAATCACCGAACGGCTCTTGAGCACAGCGCCGCTGGCCAGACGCACCTCGATGACACCGTCCCGGTGGCGCTTGATGCTTTCGGCGCGCTGCAGATTCATGATGTCGACGTTGTATTGTCGAACGTGCTGCTCGAGCGCGGTCGTCATTTTCACCCCGTCGATTTCCTTGACCGAAATGAAATTCTCGATCGCCAGGGTATCCAGCATCTGCCCGCCGAAGCGTTCCGCCACCACACCCGTGCGCACGCCCTTGCGCGCGGCATAAATCGCCGCCGCCGCTCCCGCTGGTCCGCCGCCGACGACCAGCACGTCAAAAGACGCCTTTTCCGAGATCTTACGGGCCTCACGGGCACCGGCTCCTGCATCGACTTTGGCCAGAATTTCTTCCAGCATCATCCGCCCCTGTCCGAACGGCTCACCGTTGAGATAAATGGTCGGTACGGCCATGATCTTGTGCTGCTTGACTTCGCTCTTGAACAAAATCCCGTCAATCATCGTGTGCGAGATACCGGGATTGAGCGCGGCCATCAAATTGAGCGCCTGCACGACGTCAGGACAATTGTGGCAAGACAGGGAAACGTAGGTCTCGAAATGAAACTCGCCTTGAATGGCGCGGATCTGCTCGACCTGATCGGCCTCGACCTTGGGCGGATGACCGCCGGTATGCAACAGGGCCAGCACCAACGAAGTGAATTCGTGCCCCAACGGAACGCCAGCAAAACAGATGCGCGCAGCTTCTCCGGGACAGGCGATCGAGAAGGACGGCTTACGGACGTCGGCACCGTCATTTCGCACATCGACCTTGTCGGAAAGGGCGCTAATGCTGTCGAGCAGCAGGCTCATTTCCAGGGCTTTGTCACTATCATCGAGCGAAGCAACCAGTTCGATGCGATGCTGAAGACGATCAAGATAGGATTTGAGCTGAACTTTTATGACGTCATCTAACACGATTCCTCCTTGCTGTATCCGCTGGCTAAACAATCACCACAATACAATCCTGCAGGCGATGGACTGCCCGGGGGCTCCTAGATTTTTCCGACCAGATCAAGCGAGGGAGCGAGGGTCGCATCGCCTTCGTTCCAGTTGGCCGGACAAACTTCGCCGGGGTGCGTAGCGACGTATTGAGCGGCACGAAGCTTGCGTAATAGTTCGGCGGCATTTCGCCCTATCCCGCCAGCATTGATCTCGATGATCTGGATCCGGCCCTGGGGATCGATGACGAAGGTTCCCCGCTCGGCCAGTCCTGTCGCCTCGATCATCACGCCAAAATTTCGGCTGATCGTCCCGGTGGGATCGCCCACCATCACATACTGGATTTTTCGAATACTCTCAGAACTGTCATGCCATGCCTTGTGCGTGAAATGGGTGTCAGTCGAAACGCTGTAGATTTCCACTCCCAGTGCTCTGAATCCGGCGTAGTTGTCAGCCAGATCGCCGAGCTCCGTCGGACAGACGAAGGTAAAGTCAGCTGGATAGAAGAAAAGGATCGACCACTTGCCATGCAGATCAGCATCCGACACGGCTACGAACTTGCCATTATGGAAAGCGGTAGCGGAGAACGGAAGCACTTCAGTATTGATCAGTGATTTCAAGTTTTACTCCGTTAAGGGTAATAGACACGGTGGCTATTGACACTCAGCCAAGGAATTACGTTCAACCAGCGGGCAAGAAGAAGCGGGGCGTAAGCCGCAATACATGACCCCGTTCATCCAAGCGGCAATAAGACGAACGCCTGCCACAGAGACACAAAAGGCAGTGAACAGGCGCTATTCCTGCTTATCCGTGCAAACCCGCGCCCGCGGCAGAGTCACGCGGAATACGGTACCCTTATCGACCTCGCTGCGCACATCAAGGCGCCCATGGTGCCTCTGAACAATGCCATAAGCCAGCGACAGCCCAAGCCCGGTGCCCTTGCCAACCGGTTTGGTGGTAAAAAAAGGCTCAAAGACCCGCCCCAGATGCTCCGGCTTGATGCCTTTTCCCGTATCTTCAATCTCTACCCAAACCTCGTCCTCGTCAAAACCGGTACGCAGGGTAATCGTGCCGCGCTCCTCGATGGCATGTGAAGCATTGACCAACAAATTCAGGTACACCTGATTGATCTGGGAAGCGATGCATTCGATGTCTGGCAGACCGGCATACTCCTTGATGACCTCCGCCTTGTACTTGATCTCATTCCAGACAATATTGAGCGTACTCTCCAGCCCGCGCTCCAGATTGGCGTACTGCCATTCGGCCGTATCCACTCGAGAGAAATCCTTGAGGTTGTCGACAATTTTCTTGACCCGACAAACACCTTCAAGTGATTCTTCGATCAGGCTCTGGATGTCACCCTGAAGGAAATCGAGATCCGCAGCCGATTTGGCCTGCTTGATGGCTTCAAGCAAATCAAGGTGTCCGGACAGTGCCGTTTCCGCACTTTCATAGACAGCGATCACGGACAACAAGTCCCTGACCTGCCCCTTCAGTGTACCCAGATTGGAATTAATGAAGCCGATCGGATTGTTGATCTCGTGCGCCACTCCCGCCGCCAATTGGCCAACCGAAGCCATTTTCTCCGATTGCAAGAGCTGCCCTTGGGCATCCTCCAATTTCTTGATCAACGCCTGCTGTTCGATCAGCAACTGCGTCTTGGCTTGCGTCGCCGCCTCGGAAACTTCTTTCTCCAGCAAGATGATCTCGTTCTTCTTGACCAGTTCAGCGGTTCTTTCCTTGATCGTTTGTTCCAGAGAATCGCTGTAGCTCTGAATCGTCTCGGCCATACTGTTGAAGTGCTGGCTCAGCTCTCCCAACTCGCCACCAGATTGCAGCGAGGAGCGGCTGGAAAAGTCCTTGTCAGCAAAGCGGCTGACAGCATCGCGGATGACCAGGATTGGCTTGAGCAGGACGAAATGCAGGCTGAGAATAAGACCAAGGCAAAGAAAAATGGCGACCACCACCGTCTGAAACACCATGGTGACTATCAGTGAATGTAGCGCTTTGTTCAGCACTGCATCCGTGACGCAAAGATCTACAGCCCCAACCAAGACTCGCTTGTCGACGTTCCCATAGAAAATTGAGCTGCCCAACTTTCTGTAACACTGCCGGAGCGTTCCACCCGTGTTGCTACTCGCAGATAGATTATGGATGTTTCCATGCTCATCCTTCGTCATTCCAGAGGCAAACCTCCCCAATTGATCCGTCATGACGATGCTTGAGACGTCTTCAGCTTTCATCTCCAGAGCAAGCACTGCTTCGACCTGCTGGTTGTCAAACTGGTACATTGGCAGGCTAAGGTTACTGATCAGTCGTTCATGTAACTGCCTAGCGTTCCTGTCGGTTAGTTCTTCCAGCCGATTTTTTTCTGAAAAGTAAGAAAAAACACCGAAAAGCACCATGACCGCAAAAACGCTGATCACCGAGGTCAATGCAAGTTTGATGCTTATGGACTCTTTCCTCATCGACAGCTCCATTGACTCAAATCAAACACGCAAGAAAATGCAATTGCTAGTGATCAGGCTTGCCAACCCTATGCTACAGGAAGAGTTTTGGGGAAGGAAGCAATGCCGATCCGATTGGCCGAAAACAAATCAAGGCCCCAAGCGCTTGGCTGCAATCCAGAAAAAAGGCGTTCACTTCCGCCCTCAGGTACAATAGCGCCCTTTTCAAATCAATGACTTTCCGAGGTTTCTGAGTGCTCGTCGCCGCCAACATCACCATGCAGTTCGGGGCCAAACCCCTTTTCGAAAACGTTTCCGTCAAGTTCGGTGAAGGCTATCGCTACGGTCTGATCGGCGCCAACGGCTCGGGCAAATCGACCTTCATGAAGATCATTGCCGGCGAACTGGAGTCCAGCGCCGGCAACATCTCGAAGGACGCCCACGAGCGCATGGCCTATCTGCGCCAGGATCAGTTCGCCTTTGAGGATCAGCGGGTCATTGACGTGGTGATGATGGGGCACGATCAGATGTGGGCGTGCATGCAGGAAAAGGACGCCATCTACGCCAATCCGGAAGCCACTGAAGAAGACTATCTGCACGCCGCCGAACTCGAACACCAGTTTGCCGAGTACGGTGGCTATACCGCCGAAGCTCGCGCCGGCGAACTGCTGCTCGGCGTCGGCATCCCGAGCACCCAACACTTTGGCCCGATGAGCGAAGTCGCTCCCGGCTGGAAGCTGCGCGTACTGCTGACGCAGGCCCTGTTTGCCGATCCGGACATCCTGCTGCTCGACGAGCCGACCAACAACCTCGACATTGCCACCATCCGCTGGCTGGAAAACGTGCTCAACGACCGCAACAGCACGATGATCATCATTTCCCACGATCGCCACTTCCTCAACCAGGTGTGCACGCACATGGCCGACCTGGATTACGGCAAGATCGCCGTCTATCCCGGAACCTATGATGACTTCATGGAAGCCTCTTCACAGGCACGGCAGCAGCAGCAGAATGCCAACAACCGCGCCAAGGAACGGATTTCCGAGCTGCAGGATTTCGTCCGCCGCTTCTCGGCCAACAAATCCAAGGCCAAGCAGGCCACCTCGCGGGTGAAGCTGATCGAAAAGCTGCGCCCGGAAGACATCAAGCCTTCGTCGCGCCAGTATCCATGGATTCGCTTCGAGTACGACGAGAAGGAAAAGCTGCATCGGCAGGCGGTTGAAATCGAAAACATGACCTTTGGCTACGAGGGCAGCGGCAACAAGCTATTCAACAATTTCACGCTGACCCTGAACGCCGGAGACCGTCTGGCGGTGATCGGTGAAAATGGCGTTGGCAAATCGACACTGCTCAAGCTGTTGATGGGCGAATTGAAGCCCCAGTTTGGCCTCATCAAATGGACCGAAAAAGCACGTCCCGGTTACTACGCTCAGGATCATGCCGATGAATTCAAGAGCGACACCACCCTGACCGACTGGGTCGCTGAATACGCCCGATCCAATGCCGGCGAGGGCGAGGATCTGGAAACACTGATTCGCGGAACCCTCGGCCGCCTGCTGTTCTCCGGCGACGATGTCAAAAAGGCCGTTCGCGTCATCTCTGGCGGCGAACAGGGTCGGATGATCTTCGGCAAGCTGATGCTGATGAAGAACAACGTGCTGATCCTCGACGAGCCGACCAACCACCTGGACATGGAATCGATCGAGTCGCTCAATACCGCACTCGAAAAGTTCAAGGGCACGCTGGTCTTCGTCTCGCACGACCGCGAGTTCGTCTCGTCGTTGGCCACCCGGATTCTCGAAGTGCGCATGGATGGTTCAGTCGTCAACTACCCGGGCACCTACGAAGAGTACCTGTCCAGCCAGGGCATCGACTAATTCGAAATGGGCAAAGTCATTGCCGCGCTGATCCTGCGTCTGCTCGGCTGGAGTACGGTGCTGTCACCGGCTCCGGCCCGCAAAACGGTGATCATTTTTTATCCGCACACCTCCAACTGGGACTTCCCACTCGGCGTACTGTTCCGCGCCAAGCACCAGCTGCAGGCGCGCTGGGCCGGCAAGGACACCCTGTTTCGCTGGCCGTTTCGGGCACTGTTCATCGCCCTCGGTGGCATCCCGATCAACCGGCGAATCCCCACCGGGGTCGTCGGTCAGCTGGTCGCCGAGTTCGACAAAAACGACGACTTCAGCATTTGCCTCGCTCCGGAAGGGACGCGTTCGAAAACGGCGTATTTGAAATCCGGGTTTTACCGCCTGGCCATCGAGGCCGACGTTCCAGTCGGCCTGGCCTTTGTTGACTACCGCCGCAAGCAGATCGGCATCGAGCACTGGATTACCCTTTCGGGCAATGAAGCCGCCGACCTCGAAACGATCCGGGCCTGCTACGCCGACAAAACGGCACTGTTCCCGGAAAAGGTCAGCGATATCCGCTTCAAGCGCTGATTGTTAAACCTGATGGCCTCGTCGCTTATGGCGAAAATGAAAGCATCAGCACCGCTTACCCATCTCAGCTTTACTTTTTTTCTTGAATCGACACCAGGCGAAGTTCCTTCATTCCAGACAGGTTCAACTTGTCGATAATCCGCGAACAGTAGCTTTCCACGGTACGTACGCTGATCGACAAGGCTTGAGCGACGTCTGAGGGGCCGTAACCGTTGGCCAGTTGTGCCATGATTTCCTCTTCGCGCTCGCTGAGTTGCACGCCAGCGAAGCGGCTGGCGGGTTGCGTGCGGCGTTCGGCAAGGGCTTTCTCTGCGTAGGGGCTGAGGTAGCGCTGGCCGCGTAACAGGGCTTGCACGGCCAGGCACAGCACCTCCGATTCTTCGCGCTTGCTGACGTAGGCCAGGGCCCCGGCGCGCAGGCTCTGGTCTATGCTTTTAGAATCTTCGTGCATCGAGTACACCAGCACCGGCATTTTATGCGCCGACAATTCGGATATCAGATCAAAGGCAGTTTCATTTCCCAGCGACAGATCGACGATCGCCAGATCAGCGTGGGCCTCAATTACGGCGTCCAATGCACCCGCTAGTGCGCCTCTTTCACCGCAGATTTCAGCATCGACATCGGCCAGCAGCAGCGCTAGTCCGTGGCGCACCGCCGGATGGTCATCAATCAGAAAAATCCGGGTTTTCACGGGCGTTGCTGTCATGGAGCCTCCTTCATGGTGCGTCCTCTACGGGATTGGGTTTGGCGCAAGGGGAAGACAGGCAGACCACGGTGCCGCCGCCGGAACGATCAGAAATGGACAGTTCGCCGCCGATCGAGCGTGCCCGGTGCGCCATGATGCGCAGCCCCAGCCCACCATGCGACGTCCGCTTGATCCGGCCGACCCCGTCATCCTCGATGCGCAGCACCAAGGTGTGCTCGACGGTTTGGCAGTCGAGCACGATCAGCACGTGGCTGGCGCTGGCATGTTTGCGGATGTTCTGCAAGGCTTCGCGGGCGATGTAATAGAAGCTCGACGCGTGAGTGTTGAGGCAACTTTTGCAGGTTTGCTCGCACCGCAGCGTGACCTCGATCGCCAGATCACTGCGCAGTTGACCGGCCAGCTCATCCAGCGATGCCACCAGATCGCGACCATCGTGTTCCACCGGCCATAATCCGCGCGACAAGGCATAAGCATGATCGACTGCGGTGTGCAGCAGACCGGCCATCGTTTCGATGCCGCTGCCACTGCCAGTCTCCTCCTGCCCTTTGTATTCCCGGCGCAGCACCGAACAATGCAGGCGTGCGGCGGTCAATTGCTGACACAAACCATCGTGCAACTCGCGGCTGATGGCGCGACGTTCTTTCTCGCTGATCTGCTCGATTTCGTGTTCCAGGCGGATATGTTCGGCCATATCGCTTTGCAGGATGGCGTTCTGCTGCTCCAGCTGATCCGAGAGTTCTTCCACCGAGGAAAACGCCCGGGTAAAGCGACGGGCCAGGGCAAAGGACTGGAACAGCACAAAAATGAACATCCCCACCGGGATCAGGAATACCGAGTGAATGAGCTGCATGTCCAGCAGCATGTCATTGACCAGCGTAAAACCGAGCAGCAGGTAGCCCATCAGAATCAGCTCGGCACCGGCGTGTTGAGCACGCCAGGCGCGGAATAATCCGTAGAGATAATAGGGAATGATGATGATCGAGACCGCATAGAAAAACAGCTGGACACCGCCCATCAAGGCGAATCCGTTGAGCACGTTGATCAGGATCAGCCCGAACGAAAGCAGTGCCACAGCGCTCAGAACGAGGGAAGAAAATTCCTTCGGGTAAAGGCTGCGAAAGAAGGCCAGTGAGAGCAGCGGCGAGAGATACAGCCCGGTCATGGTCAAGGCATAAACGGTGCCTCCCTGAATCTCGGGGAAGAGCAGCCGGATCACTCCGTCACTAGCGCCCTGGCAAACCGTGTAGTCAATGCGCACCAGGCAATAGAGGCTGAAATATAAAAAAGACAGCTCCTTGCGGCGCATCACAAACACCGCCAGATGATAGAGGCACATCAGCAGCATGCCGCCGGCCAGCAATACCGCCAGACTGAGTTCGCGTGCCTGTTTCTGCTCAAGGGTGGCGGCCGAAGCCAGTTCGATGCGCGGGACCAGCCCGGTCCGGCCATGAAAGTTTGAAACCTGCAACAGCAATTCGAGTGGCTGCCCGCGGCTGGTGAAGCGCACCACGCGGCGGGAAGAATTTTTCACTTCTGACTCCAGATCGCGACCGACTACGCCGATTTCCTGAGCCAACGCGCCGTTGATCCACAAACGGTGGGCGGAACTGATTTCATCGACCCGCAACGCCAGATCATGCACTCCGTCAGGAGGCAGCAGCGTCAGGCGATAAGTGGCATAGCCCTGGGCCGCTAAGGGCTGTCCGTGAAGTGTGGTTTTTGACCAATTTGACGGCAGCGCAACGAAGTCGCTTTCGGCTACGGGTTGTTCGGTTCTGAAATCGGCCGGCGACAGTAGCTGTTGCCAATAAAAAGCCCATTCACCTTGCAGCGGCACGATCTCGCGGTGCTGCAGATCAATGTTCGAGAGATCGATTTGCCCGCGAATCGGCTGGGCCGGTTCGGCCTGGCAGGGCAGGCCAAGGCCGAACCAGAGGCACAGGAAAAAACAAAAAAATGGCTTGCAGAGGATCATGAAGAAACGCTTCACGGGTCGATGGTCCGGCTAAAACCGCTAGTTTAGCCTAGCCGGCGCGGCTCCATTGCCGGGGAAATCCCTCTCAGTGTAACGAGCCATAAATCACTACAATCCACGCCAAATTTCCCGCCACTTTTTTGCGGGCCATGACGACCTAGAGATCAACCATGAGCGAACTTGAATCATTGAGCCGGAGTGAGCGCATTTGCGTACCCGGAGCGTTTCTTTCTGCGTATCTTATTGGCATAGTATGCACTCTGCCGCTGGCCGCACAGGCGGCCGATGGCCTTACTCCCCCGTTTTCATCGGACCCCAATCCGCCGGCCACGGCCGCGACAAGCACTTCGTTTCCATCTGGCGATAAAAATCTCCTGCCTGATCTCGGCAAACCTGCCATAGGCAACTCCAATCTCAACGTCAATGCCGGGCCCGGAGCGCTTACGCTGGAGGGGCGCTTTGGTCGTCAGAAGGTCGTCATCGCTCCGGAATACAGTACCCAGACCGGCCTGAGTTTAAGAGGGGCTTTTGGCACGATGGTCGGTGACAAAGCCGCCATTGGCGTGCTTATGAGCGGTGGTGCAGATAAACATGAAGTCTTGATCAACGCGGGGTTCAAACTCGATGAACGTCAGCGCATCATTTTCACGGGTGGACAACTCACCCAGAACCTTGACTTCAGTTTTGTCTCCGGCACCGATAAAGCACGAATGACGCAAAACAGCGGAGGCTTCAGCTATCAATACCTGATCGGCAGTGGATGGTTCCGGCAGATCGAAGTCAATGGCTATATGGCCCGGACCGCCAGCCGCAGTCTGGGAGACAGAACCTTCCTCAACGATACCGCTACGTTCTATGAGCTGTGGAATGATCCACGCCGGATTGCCGGCGGCACCATCAGCGGTTTTCAGGGACGGCTCGGGTTCTCACCGTTTGACGGCGGTAAGGTAAAAATCAGCCTCGGCCAGGAACATCTCAGCTATGACTTGCTGGCTGGCAAGGACAGCGTCAATCGACTCATCAGTGGCATTGAATGGTTGCAACAAATTGTCGATCGCACCCATCTCAAAGTGTCTGCTGATAGTTTTGCCTCACAGAATCGTTGCACCATCGGACTTGAACGCCACTTGCCTACGAGCGATGGAGGCAAGCACAGCCTTGGCCTCAATGTGACCGGGGTGCAGGGGCGTGACGGGGTGGGTAACGACATTCAGTACCAGTTCGCCTACAGCTATGCTTTTGGCGCTGGAAACAGCAGCCTCCCGGCGCACTCCGGCAACCCGTTCGCGAAACTTGGGAGTGCTCCAGCCAGCACCGGTGATGCTGGCTCGTGGTCGGACACAAGCTTGCTCGATCAGGTTTCGGTGCGCCCGGGTTTTATTCCCAGTCGGGTGATTGCCAGGGTTGATACCACGGCAACCCCAACGCGCCTGATCGCCATCGATAAAACCGCGTTACCGGCCGGCTCTACAATCAATACCGCCAATGGCGATGTCACTGTACCGCTGGGCGTTGCGGTGACATCGATTGCCGGGGTGACCAAGAATCTGGTGGTCTTTGCCAACGCCGCCCAGTTCGCTCTATCGGGAAATAATCTGGTGATCCGGCCGAGTCAGATCACACAACCGGCAGTGGGCGTTACCGACTCCTACGCCGTGACGGTTAACAATTCCGGTGGCGGTACCACCGTGGTGACGGTGATGATTTCGCACGGTTCGGTGAAGATCGACCGTATCGTCGTTAGCGTGATGGATACCACGCCGCCGCTGACGACGGTGGCACCAAACGTTGCCGGCACCACCAGCAATGGAACCACGCTTTCCGTCACCATCAATGAAGCCGGCACTGGCTATTATCTGGTGCTGCCCTCTGCATCGGCTGCACCAAACCTTGCTGCGGTTCTGGCTGGCACCAGTTTTGCCATGAGCGCCAATGTTGCCGCAACTCCGGCGATCAGCGGTTTGGTCCCGACCACGGCCTACAAGATTTACTTTGTTGCCAAGGATACGGCCAATAACGTGCAGCTGGCGGTTCAGAACGTAGCAGTGACGACGCTAGCGCTGCCCGCCGGTTATGTTACGCAGGGCGGGCTGACGTGGACGCCGAATACCATCGGTGGTTGGAATGGTAGTGGTTATACCGACTGGAGCACCGCCAACACCTACTGCATGACAAGCAGCATCAATGGACAGACGGGCTGGCGTTTGCCAACACCGGCAGAATTGAATGCTTTGTATGCGTCAGGGGCGCTGGTTGGAAAGCCAGGCTGGGTGTTGCAAAAAACCTGGGCGTCTACGAGCAAAGCGCCCGGTATTCATTACAACTACTACCTGGATATGGGGGCTAATGCCATCGGCTGGAACGATGACGACATCCCTAATTATGCGTCGTGTGTCCGCTAAAGCCTTGAGTTAAGATTGGGACGCAACTATGGTCCGGCCCAGATCAACGTCGCTGTCGGACAGACCTGGGCCAATCAGACTATGTCGCTCAACAGCACGGAGAACAGTCAGGGATCGTATGTCTGGCTGAAGCGCTGATTCCTCTGGGCGGCAATTTCTGGGGCACGTTGGGCGGCTTCAGCCATCACGGTCAGAGCGATCTGCGCCGCGGCTACCTGAATGCCGGAGCGCTGGATTATTCGAAGGGCTCGCCGAACATTGATACCTGGGGTCTTCGCGCCCGGCTCGATTGTGAGAAGGCGCTGCGGATAGCGCGGGTCGAGTTCTCGCCGTATGTGGATTTGACTCAATCAATGGCCACGCTGAGCGCGTAGAGCGAAAACGGTGGCGGCTTCCCGGC
>JBAXHE010000019.1:0-47364 GCA_037139055.1 Betaproteobacteria bacterium
GCCGAATCCTCCACCCAAGCCGGCCAGATTCTGCAGTTCGAGGGCAACGTGTTCGAGGATGTGTCCTGGCCAAGTGCCTTCTTCAACGCGCTTGAGAAAACCGCCTCGCTCATCATAGCTGCAGCGATGTTCAATCAGCGAAGGCAACAATTCCTTGAGTCGTTCGTAATAACCGGGAATGGTATTTGATGGGCAGTCTTCGAGATCGCCGATGTCGATAACGGCTTCAATGACTGGGTTATAGGTCCAGATGTTCGGGCCATTCAGGTGGCGGATTTCAAGAAACTTGATGTCTTTAGTCGTCATGGGGTCGGTTTCTGTGCAGAAGTCTGTCCAGGTGTGGATAGGGTGGTGCTCAATTGAAGAGTAACGCAGCCGGAGGTAAATGGCTTACACGTTAGGGCGTGTTGACATGTATTTCATGGGCGCGACGGTATCTCTGCGGGATGCACCCCAAGGGTACTTCCTGCGGGGCGCAGCGCGCGCCTCGCATCCACAGTCTCCTCGCAACAACGCGCTCCACGAAATGCATGTCAACACCCCCTATAGGAACCGATCCAGGATCTTTCGGCTTTGCGCATCGAGAGTATTGCGGTCGCGAATCAGGTAATGAATGCCATGGCTGTCAGCGATCAGCAAGGATGGCGGGGTCAGGCGCCGGATGTCTTCTTCCCCCTTGAGAATGAACTGGGTATCGCCGTGGTCGGTGATTACGGTCCATTGGCAGGGGGTGGCATAGCTCGAGACGCTGACCAGTCGCGAAATGACCGGCATGAATTCTCGCCCGGCGAGTTCGCCGGAAAGCATCGCTTGGTAATCTTCCGGCAGGTCGCTGAGTTTGTCGATCCAGGCCAGTTCATTGCCGTAGGTGTCGACCAGGGCGAAGCCGCTATCGGGGGCGCTGATCGGAAAGGCACGGACCAGAACCACCCCTTCGCAAATTTCGCCGCTGGCATGGGTGAACACCAGTCGCCCGAAGGCATCACGATGCAGTTGATATTCGGGCGCGGTGCTCATTCGCGGTCCTCCTTGTCCTTGAGTTTGGCGCCGGACAGGCTCGGTTCGGCCTCGGTTTTCTGGGCCTGGGCCTGGTAGAGGCGGAAGTAATGTCCTTCCCGCGCCATGAGTTCGTCATGGTTGCCGACTTCTACGATGCTGCCGCGATCCAAAACGATCAGCCGGTTGGCTTCGCGCAGGGTGGACAGGCGGTGGGCAATGGCAATCGTGGTGCGCCCACGGACCAGGTTGTCGAGGGCTTTCTGGATTTCCTTTTCGGTTGTGGTGTCTACCGATGACGTGGCTTCGTCGAGGATCAGGATCTTCGGATCAATGAGCAGGGCGCGGGCGATCGAGATGCGCTGGCGTTCACCGCCGGAAAGCGACTGGCCGCGTTCGCCGACCAGTGAATCGTAGCCATGTGGCAGGCGCAGGATGAATTCATGGGCGTGCGCCGCACGGGCGGCGGCGATGATTTCCGCGCGAGTGGCGTCGGGTTTGCCGTAGCCGATGTTCTCCGCGATGGTGCCAAAAAACAGGAAGGGTTCCTGCAGCACGAGACCGATGTGCCTGCGGTATTCGGCGACCGGGATCGAGCGGATATCAATTCCGTCGATCAGAATGGCGCCTTCGGTGACGTCATAGAAGCGGCAGATCAGATTGACCATGGTGCTCTTGCCGGAGCCGCTGTGCCCGACCAGGCCGATCATTTCGCCGGGTTCAATGGTCAGGCTGATGTCGCGGGTGACGCTGCGCGTGCCGTAGCGGAAACCGACGTCGCGCAGTTCGATGCGTCCAGTGACTACGGGGAGATGCACCGGGTTGGTCGGTTCGGGAACGCTGGAGATGTGATCGAGCACGTCAAAAATGCGTTTGGCTCCGGCGGCGGCTTTTTGTGTCACCGAGACGATCCGGCTCATCGAATCGAGGCGCAGATAGAAGCGTCCGATGTAGGCCAGGAAAGCGGTCAGGACACCGACGGTAATGTCGTTCTCGGAAATCTGCCAGATGCCAAAGGCCCAGACGATCAGCAGGCCAATCTCGGTGAGCAGGGTAACGGTCGGGCCGAACAGTGACCAGACCTTGTTAACCTTGTCATTGACTTCCAGATTATGTGCGTTGGCCGCACGAAAGCGTGCAGCCTCGCGATTTTCCTGGGCGAAAGCCTTGACCACGCGGATGCCCGGGATGGTATCGGCCAGGACGTTGGTGACTTCGGCCCAGATGCGGTCGACGCGCTCGAATCCGGTGCGCAGTTTTTCCCGCACCACATGGATCATCCAGGCAATGAATGGCAGCGGCAGCAAGGTGACGAGAGCCAACCAGTGATTGATCGAGACCAGAATGCAGGTGGTCATGGCAATCATCAGAACGTCGGTGACAAAATCGAGGAAATGCAGCGAGATGAAGATGTTGATGCGGTCGGTTTCTGAACCGATGCGCGCGATCAGGTCGCCGGTGCGCTTGCCGCCAAAGTACTCCTGAGAGAGCTTGAGCAGGTGCTCGTAGGTGGTGGTGCGCAGATCGGCGCCGATACGTTCGGAAACCAGCGCCAGGGTGTAGGTTCTTGCCCAGCCAAGAATCCAGGCCAGCAGGGCGGCGCCGAGCAGGCCGGAAAGATAGAGCGTGACCAGGGCAGTGTCAATCGGCTGGCCGTTCTGATAGGGGATCAGCACCTTGTCCATCATTGGCATGGTCAGATAGGGCGGCACCAGGGTGGCCGCCGTCGAGGCCAGTGACAGCAGAAACCCGGTCAGCAGGCGCCAGCGGTAGGGGCGGGCAAAGCGCCACAGGCGGAACAGTGTCCAGGTTGACGGGGGTTCGTGGATTTCCTTGTTGCATACTGGGCATTCTTCCTGGCCGGCCAGCAAAGGGGTTTCACAGAGCGGGCAGAGCGCGTGGTCAGGCGGCGGCGGGGTTTTCCCTGTGAGATGGAAGCTGAGCTGGCGCTCGAAGCTGTCGATCAGGCGACCGGCGGCAATGTCGCCGGCCAGTGTGTAGCGCCAAACGGCCAGCCGGGAGTCGGTGTTACACAGTTCGAGGCTGCCAACGCCGGAGTGATCGCGGCGGGCCAGGGTCATGCCTGGTGCGAAGGGATGGTTTTGCCATTGTTTTTCATCCGCCGAGCGGGCAATCAGGCGCTGGCTGGTCAGTACCACCAGCCCCTTGGCATAATGCAGCTGGCCATCCAGATCGATTTCCAGCCAGGCAACTACGTTTTCTTGGTCAGCCAGTTGTTTCGCTACCGGTTGAGCCCATTCAGGCGGAAGGGGGAGCAAGGACGCCTTGGGCAGGGTGGCAGTGCCTTGAGTCAGAGTCGAGATGAGAGTGGACATCGTTTATCAGGGAAAAGGCGACGGCAAGCCACCAAAGTTCGTGAGTATACCCGTCTTCCAGGTGCTTCTGGAAAGTTGGTAATAGGAGTCTGGAAAATTCAGTAAATACCAGAATATTTAGCTGTGATAAGAACAGTTATTGATATGGCGACATCATCGTAAGGAAGGTGCTTGCCAACAAAAAATTCACAGTCGAAACCGGCTGGCTGTGATTAAATCCAGAGCAGAATGTTAATAATTACTTCGAATTCGCCAAATATCTCCCCGAGATCAGCTGACATTGCGTTCAATTCGTTCTGGCTTAATGATTCTGTTTGTCAGGCAACGGGCCGATTTGCAGATATTTTTTCTATTTCAAGCTCCTTGAAAGTATTCATTGCCTTGTTTGCAATGTTTCTTTTTTCAGGTGCCCATGCGACTGATCCTGAGATCATGCTGCACGAAAACGATACGGCGGAAAAAGGTGAGCTTGCCGCAACCCTGCATTCGAATTACACCGTTCGCGGTATCAAGGAGACTGGCGATGGCACCTGGCCAGAGAATCGACAAACAAATTTGATGGCAGAATTTGCCACCGGTCTTGGCCCCGGCTGGGAGGTCGGGTTGCACTTGCCGATTCGACGTGCCGGTGTCGACAGTTCATCCTCGCGAGAGGGAGCGTGGGGTTCGTCTGGCGTGATGTTGCGTATCAAGCATGTGATCAGACTTGAAAAAGGGTATTTCTATGGATTTAACAACGAGTACGATACTTTAGCGCGTCGCTTTGACAATGCGCCTCGCAGCTTGGAGTTTCGCGGCATCGTCGGGCGCGAAACCGACGCTTATCGGGTGACCTTCAATCCAGTATTGGGGCGGGGTCTAGGCGGTAATGAAGAAAGCAGCAAGTTTGATTTTCGCCTGGACGCCAAGGTGCTTCGAAAAGTCAGCGAAAAATTGGCTTGGGGCATGGAAGCCTATACGCGCTGGGGGAAACTTGGAAATCTGCATCCGGGTGCTGCGGATCGTATCATCTACCTTGTTGGAGAGTTTGATGTGGGGGATAACAGCAGTCTGCATCTGGGTGTCGGACAAGGTTTCAAGGATACACCGGAAAAAACTGTCCTGAAGGCCGTGTGGTCATCGGTTTTCTAGAAGACAGTCTTCGCTGTCGTGCTAAGTAAAGTTCTCCCAGGGCTTGCCTAATCGGTTAATAAATATCCGTGCTGTCATCTCCAATCAATTCCAAGCTTATCTCTCCGGACCTTAAGGTTCTCACACTTGACTCTGAATATTTAGAGTCATCTTGCTCCTAGGCCTTTGATTGTGGTACCATATTCGTCCCTTGTTACGGAGTTACATCTGTGGAGAGTTCCAGTTGTCGATCTAGTTTAGATCTGAAACTGGCAAGGTAACACTAGGGTAATATTCCCGTGCTACCTTGCCGATAATGGCGGGTAGCTGCATTGAGTGGGCCGGTTCTCGGCTGCACACTTCACTTCCCAAGAATTACTAATGGCTCACTTTGTGGGCCGGTTTGGCTGTGCGCTGTTGTGCGTTTGCCAAGGGGAAAGAATGTTTTTTAGACTCACGAATTTTTGCTTCCGGGCAATCCATGTTGCTTGTGCTTCTTCTTTGTTTTGTGTGCTGTTGCCTATTGTTGGCAATGCACAGACGGAAGAAGTCGTTATTGCACGTTCCGCAATCGCCGTTGCTCCAACTTTATATGATGTTGCTGGTACGGAAGATTATGAAGAGACGCAAGCCAAATTTCAGGCCACATACATCGGGCAAAGCCATCCCGCTTTCAGAGAGAACAAACCTGCTCGTGTAAACTCGGCCAATTATTCCGGAAACTACCCTCTCTACAGCCTGCCCAATGTGAAGGACAGGAGCTATACAGCTACGGTTACCGGCTATTTCGGCTTTCGGCCGTGGGCTGATGGTGAGCTCTACCTGAATCCGGAAATCACGCAGGGTGTTCCTTTTGGTGGGCAATTGGCCGGCCTTGGTGGTTTTTACAATGGAGAGATTACCCGCGCCGCAGGTAGCACTCCAACGCTCTACCGACAGCGTCTGTTTCTGCGGCAAACCTGGAATATGGGCGGTGGTTCCGGGAAAGTGGAGTCTGAACTCAACTGGATGGCCGGTTCGGTCGACAAGAACCGTTTTGTCATGACGCTCGGTAATTTCTCGACGCTCGACGTCTTCGACAAAAACAGGTATTCCAATGATCCCCGGCGACAGTTCATGAACTGGGGACACATGAATAATGTTGCCTTCGACTATGCCGCCGATTCGCGTGGCTGGAGTTGGGGAGCAGCGGGAGAATGGTATCAAGACGACTGGGTGCTGCGCTTCGGTCGTATGACCGGTCCCAAGAAGCCGAACGAGTTGGCTACGGATTTTCAAATCTTCAAACACTATGGCGATCAGTTGGAAGTTGAGCGCGGCTATGAGTTGGCCGGTCAGCCGGGGGCGATTCGCTTCTCGGCCTGGCGTAATAGAGCCAAACTGGCCTCATTCCGCGATGCTATCAATCATGGAAATTCGGTCGGCTGGAATCCCGATTCGACCAATGGCATGGAATACATCCTGAATGTGCGCGATACCGAAAAAATCAAATATGGCTTTGGCTTTAACATGGAGCAGGCTTTTTCCGATCAGATAGGCGGATTCCTGAAAGGCATGTGGGCTGATGGAAAAACTGAAACTTACGCTTTTGCCGAAGTGGACCGATCGTTGTCGACCGGTGTTTTAATAAAGGGGACTTCATGGGGGCGTGCTCAGGATGCCTTGGGGATTTCGTACATGGCGCATTTCCTCTCCAAAGAACGCCGCGAGTATCTGGAGAAGGGTGGTATGTCCTACTTTATTGGCGATGGCTGGCTGAATTACAAACCCGAGCAGATCATTGAAACCTACTACAGTATGAATGTCCAGAAGGGCGTGTGGCTTACGGCGGATTATCAACGTGTTGCGAACCCGGCCTATAACGCCGACCGGGGACCGGTGAATATCTTCGGGGTGCGTGCACACGCCGAGTTTTGAGTAAATAACTCCGTCCGAAGGTGAACTGTTTTAAGTGCAGGCCTCCACAAGGGGAAGGGTATGGCATTGAAGCTTGAACCGGCCCGCCTGGCTTTTTGTGCCTACGACACGCCCTTTTCCGAAGTTTACGACGACGTCTACCACGCAGTGGCAGGAGCTCACGCCCAGGCACGGCATGTTTTCCTGGGCGGCAACCGATTGCCGGAACGCTGGCAGGGCAAAGAGACGTTCGTTATTTTGGAGACCGGATTTGGCCTTGGCCTCAGCTTTTTGGCGACCTGCCTAGCGTGGCTTGACGATCCGTTTCGATCGGAAAGTCTGCACTATATCTCTCTTGAGAAACACCCGTTCTCGGCGGAAGATCTGGCGGTTGTTCATGCTGCATGGCCAGATTTTTCCGAAATTTCAGAGGAGCTGCGCCGGAAATGGCCTGCGCTTGAGAGCGGTGAGCATCGTCTCGAACTCGCTGCCGGGCGTATTGTGCTCCGACTTCTCCTGGGGGATGTCAGAGAGCAGTTGCCAGTACTCAATGCCGAAGTAGATGCGTTCTATCTGGATGGTTTTTCGCCGGCAAAAAACCCCGAGATGTGGTCGCCTGATCTTTGTCGCTTATTGGCCCAGCGAGCCGCTTCAGGGGCGACGCTGGCAACTTGGACGGTGGCCGGAAGCGTGCGCCGGGCTTTGCTCAGCGCCGGATTCATCGTGTCCAAGCAGGCCGGAACAGGCCATAAGCGGACTATGCTGACAGGGTATTGCCCGGCTTTGCAGTTGAACTGCTCGTCACTTTAGTTTGCTGGTTTGTTCCACCAGCCACCGCCCAATGATTGAAAGAGCGTGGCCGTGTCACCGAGGCGCATCGCTTGTGCCTGGGCCAGGTTCAACGCGGCTTGGCGGTAGTTTTGTTCGGCACCGATTAGCGCCAGCCGATCGATGTAGCCACGGGTGTGCTGGTTACGCATCAAATCCATTGAGATTTTTGTACTGCGCTCGACGTCTGCGGCCGCACTGAAGGCTTCAGCGTCGGAGTGCACCGCGTACAGTGCATCGGCGACGTTCTGGAAGGCGGTAATGACGGTGAGCTGATACTGTGCCGCCATCTGGCGTACCCCTTCTTCCATGGCGCGCTGGCGGTACTTCAGGGTGCCGCCGTCAAACACCGTTTGCGTGATGCTGGCCGCGAGGTTGAAGAGCTGTCCCGAGTTCCAGAACATCTGGCTGAAATGGCTGGCAGCGCCTCCCCAGGTGGCGTCAATGGCAAACTGCGGCAAGCGGTTGGCGATGGCTACGCCGAGTTGCGCCGTGGTGGCATGTAATTGTTCTTCGGCAGCGCGGACGTCCGGCCGCTGTTCAACGATCTGCGACGGCAGGCTCAAAGGCAGTTCCTGAGGTAGTTTGAGCGAGGCTAGATCGAAAGACTCGGGAAATTCGGAATCCTGGACGCCGCCGACCAGAACGCGCAGCAAGTGGCGGTTCTGTTCGAACTGTTTCTGCAATGGAGGCAGCAATTGCTTTGACTGTGCCAGGGCCGTTTCCTGAAGCGCGAGGTCAAGCCGCGAGGCAAAGCCGGCCTTGAGCTGGCGGCTGACCAAATCAACCGACTGCGTATTGGCGGCGATGATCTCCTGGGTGATGCTGATCTGCTGGCGCAACAGGCCTTCCTGAATGGCGGCAGCGACGACGTTGGTGGCCAAGGTAATGTAGGCGGCTTCGAGCTGGAAATGCTGAATTCTGGCTTGCGCTTCGAGTGATTCGACGAGTCGCCGGTTGATGCCGAAAACGTCAGGAACGAAACCCACGGTCATCTGGGCAGTGTGAAAATTGTAGATCACCGGGCCGTTGTAAGGCGCTTTGCCGCCTTGGCTGGCCGGAGTGCCCTGAAACGTTTTGATTTCTGACCCGTCTCCCTGGATGCCGGGTGAGTTGCCGCCCAGATTGCCGGCCAGTTTGGTTCGGCTAGGCGAGTATCCTGCTTGGATGGTCGGGAAGAAAAAGCCGCGCTGGGCAGAAACATTGGCCTGGGCGGCACGCAACGAAGCCTGTGCGGCTTCTATGGTCGGATGGGCAGCAAAGGCCTTTTCAATCAGCGCATCGAGTTGCGGTGACTGGAATAATTTCCACCAGTCGGCCTTGATCTCGTTGGCGGCGCTAAAGCGCTGAGCTTCGCCTCCCCGTACCGGGGTCGAGACCGTGGTTTCGGGAAGCGGAGAAGGCGAGAAACTGTTTGAGGTCGGCAGCAGCGGGCGCAGGAAATCAGGGCCCGCTGCGCAGCCGCTCAACACGCTGGCGCAGGCGAGCACCAGGGCGCAGCAGAAACGCCGAGGTCCCATCGGGTTGAATGGGTGTGGATGCATGGTTGTGCCGGTAATTTGACGTTTCACTGAGACTCAAGCCTTTGAGTCGAGGATTTCAGAACCCGGCAGGGAGCCCGGATCCTGGGGTTTGTCATAGAAATTGCCAAAGAGACGGATTACCGCCGGCAGGATCATCAGGGTGAAAATCGTCCCGGTGACAATGCCGCCGACAATGACGCAGGCGAAAGGGCGCTGGGTTTCGCTACCGATACCTTGTGACAGGGCGGCAGGCAAGAGACCCAGCCCGGCCATCAATGCCGTCATCAGAATCGGACGCAGACGAATGGCCGCTCCTTCGACAATCGCCGTGGTCACGGAAGCGCCCTCGCGAACCCGCAGAACGACCTCTTCGAGCATGATCACGCCATTTTGTACGGAGATGCCGGCAACAGCAATAAAGCCGACCGCCGCCGAAACCGAAAGGTGTAGTCCGGCCAGGCCAAGTGCGGCGATGCCACCGACCAAAGTGAAAGGCACGATACCGAGGATGATGCTGGCAATGCGGACCGAGCGGAAGGCCCAGAAGAGCAGGGAGAAAATCAGTAATGCCGTCAGCGGGACAATGACCATCAGGCGTTTTGTTGCGCGCTGCGAATTTTCAAACTGGCCACCCCAGGTCAGCGAATAACCGGGAGGGAGTTTGACCTGAGCGGCGACGGTTTTCTGGGCTTCTTCGACAAAACTGCCCTGGTCACGACCGAGCAGGTTCATTTTCACGATGACCATGCGCGACCCGGCTTCACGGAAAATGCGCGAGGCCCCGAGGCGAACCTCGACCGAGGCGACCTCGCTCAGCGCAATGGTCCCGGGTCCGTTGCCGACTTGTGTGCCGGGCAAGGCCAGTTGCAGGGTGCGAATGGCGTCGATGGCATTGCGATATTTTTCGCCCATGCGCACCACGACGTCGAAGCGCTTGTCACCTTCAAAAAAACTCGTTACCCCGACGCCTGACAGGGATTGATTGACCAGCGTACTGACGTCGTTGATCGATAGGCCGTAACGCGCCAGTCGGGCTCGGTCAGGCTTGATTACTACTTCCGTCTGGCCGCCGATGCGGGTCGAGGCGACGTCGCTGGCCCCACGAATGCCCTGAATGACCGCGGCAACCTCTGCCCCTTTGTCGTCCAGAATGTCCAGGTTATTGCCGATGATTTTGGCCACGATTTCCCCACGGAAACCGGATAAGGCCTCTTCGACGTTGTCCTGGATGACTTGTGAGAAATTGGTCGAAATTCCAGGAATGACCGCCAGTTTGTCGGACATGTCGGCAACCAGCTGTTCTTTGGCACCAAAGCGCCATTCGCCGCGCGGCTTGAGGTCGACCAGTAGTTCAAGGTTATTGGGCGCTTTCGGATCAGAGCCGTCGTCGGGGCGCCCCACCTGGGTGATGACATGGGCAACTTCCGGATAGTCCATCAGTTTGGCACGGACGATGCGTTCGATCTGTTTGGTGGTTTCAAGTGCCGCCGAGGTCGGGAGGGTGACAGTCAGCCAGATGTTGCCCTCGTCGAGTTTGGGCAGGAATTCGCTGCCCAGTCGCGGAGAAAGTGCCAGAGCCAGGACGACGGGGACGGCGGAGAGCATCACGGCAAAGCGTGCTCGTTTCATCAGGAAAGAAAGTGCATTGCGGTAACGTTCCTGAAGCCGCTCCAGCCACGGCTTGTGTTTTTCGATCAGCGTGCCATTTTGCAGGGCATAGGACAACAAGGTCGGAAGCAGGGTAAAGGTCAGCAATACCGCGCCGAGCAGTGCAAAACTGAGCGTTAGCGCCACCGGCGTAAAGATTTTTCCTTCGACGCGCTGGAAGGTGAAGATCGGTACGAAGGCCAGAATGATGATGGCCTTGGAAAACAGCACCGGATGCGACATGTCAGAAATTGAGCGATGCAATACGCCCATGCGCTGAAGCCGCGCACCGGGCGTGCTTGCACTGAGTTCCGAGTTGAGTGCCAGTCGAACCATCAGGGTTTCGACGATGACTACCGCACTGTCGATGATGATGCCGAAGTCGACGGCACCCAGTGAGATCAGGTTGGCCGAAACACCACGTGCGTTCATCAGGATAAAGGCGAATAACAGCGCCAGCGGAATGACGGTAGCGACGATCAAAGCGGCTTTCCAACTGGAAAGGAAGATGACTAGTACGGCAATGACCAGCAGGGCACCGACGATGAGGTTTTCCGCTACCGTGGTGACGGTGTGGCGGACCAGTTCGGTACGGTCGTAAATGGGGGCGATTTTCACCCCCTCTGGCAGTTTGGTCTGCAACTGGGCGATACGCTGCTTGAGTTCGGCGTTAATCTTGGCCGGGTTGCCGCCCTTAGTCATCGATACGATGCCTTCAATGATGCTGTCCTGCTTGTCGGAAGCGGCGATGCCATAGCGTACGCGTTCGCCTTCACGGACCTCAGCAACGTCACCGACGGTGATGGCTCTACCCTGGCGCGAGGCAATAACCACATTGCGAATGTCGGCCAAGCTGGCGAAAAGTCCGTCGGAGCGAATGACCAGTGAAGTATCGCCCTGGCGCAGCAGGCCGCCCCCGGCACTGCCGTTGCCATTGCTTACGGCCTGATTGAGCTGGTCCAGGGTGATTTGGAATTTTCGTAGCGCCAGCGGATCGACGGCGATGTGATATTCCTTGATCGCACCACCGAAGCTCACCACATCGGCAACGCCGGGCGTCATGCGCAGGACAGGACGGACGGTCCAGTCCTGCAGCGTTCTGATCTCTCTATCGGTCAGGCCAGGCGCTTCGATGGTGTAACGGTAAACCTCGCCGACGGCGGTGGATAAGGGGGCCAGTTGCGGCTGTACGCCGACGGGCAGGGTGATGGTCGAGAGTCTTTCGGTGACCTGCTGGCGGGAAAAATAATCATCGGTTCCGTCAGAAAAAGTCAGCGTCACGATCGACAGGCCGCTCATCGTCACCGAGCGCACGTTGATCAGGCGCGGGATGCCCGATACTTCGCGCTCGATCGGCAAGGTAACCGCCCGTTCCATATCCTGCGGCGCTTGTCCCGGAAGCTGAGAAATAATTCTGACCTGAACATCCTGAACATCGGGGAATGCCTCGATCGGCAAGTTGGACAGGGCGTAGACACCGAAACCGATCAGCGCGGCGACCAGAACCAGGATGAAGACGCGCTGGATCTGCGCGAAGGCAATAAGTCTATCGATCACGATTTGCTGCCAATACGGGCCATCAGTTCGGCGTCGAGCAGAATAGTGCCAGTGACAACGATACGCTCGCCGCCCTCAAGTCCCTCGCTGATACAGCTGGAATCTCCGCCGCGGGTTTGCAGGGTGACCTTGCGGCGGAGAAATTCGCCGGGAGACTTTTCGACATAAACGTAGGCATAGATGCCTTGATTGACGATCGCGCCGTTCGGGACACAGACTCCGGTGCCGTTATCTTGTAGAACATAGGCGCGAACAAACATTTCCGGCAGCAGTTTTCGCGCGGCGTTGTCGACCCGGGCGCGTACGGTAACCCGGCGTGAGTTCGGGTCGACGACCTGTCCGAGCTGGATGATCTTGGCGCTGAAACGTTCTCCCGGGAAAGCGTCGCTTTCAACACTGACGGCGCTTCCCAGCTTGATTTGGGAAAAAAGTTTCTCTGGCAGATCGATCATCAGCCACAGCGATTTGGGGGCGGTGACGACAAACAGGGGCGCTGGGAGTGAAGGGCTGACTTCAAGGGCGGGGGTGGCTGTACGTTCGGTCACGATGCCGTTGATCGGACTCGTCAGCAGAACGCGCTGACCGGTGATGGACAGGTTGAACGGGTTGAGGTTCTTGATGCGTTGCTCGGCGCGTGCCGTTTCGGCCCGGGCCTGCGCGTAATCGGACTCGATCGCTTCCCAGTCCTTGACCGAGATGGCTTCGCCGGGAACCAGTTGCTTGGCGCGTTCGACGGACTGACGCTTGCGCTCTTCGTCAGCGTGCGCCTTGTTCAGGTCGGCATAGGCGGTACCAAAGTCGGGTGAGTCGATTTCGGCCAGAACCTGTCCGGCTTTGACCGTGTCGCCGGGCGCCGCCTTGAGAGCGACGATACGACCGGAGAAGCCGACACCGATGCGCGCGGTCACGTCATCATCGTAGCCAAGGCGGGCGCTCAGGGCGTCGGTCAGCGGCATGGGCGTGGGCTGGATGCTTTTCGACTGGATCATCGACAGTTGCGGAGCATCTGCCGGATAGCGCAGGATATCCGATCCCACGCGAGTCGCCGAAGGAACGGCGGATTCTGTTTTCTCGGGCAATGTCGCTGCGGAACGATTCCAGAAGAACCCTGCCAGTAAGGACAAAACCAGAATCGATAGAGCGATCCTGACCCACTTCTTATTCATACGACTCCCTAACCCATCACTGTTGTAAACCAACGCTGGCGAAATTGTATCTATTGCTTATCAACAAAGGGTTTTTTCTTGCATTGAGAAATTACGCCATAATTGAGCGTTGGCAACTATACCCTCCTAACCTTTCTGGAACCTTTCTGGAGTCAAAACGTCGTGCGTTTATTGCTTGTCGAAGATGACCTGGAGCTGGCGAATGGCTTGGTTAATACTCTGGCTCAGTCGGATTATGTGACTGACGCCGTGCATACGGGGCAGGAAGCGGTCACGGCGTGTGCGGCACTCATCTATCAATTGGTTATTCTCGATCTCGGACTCCCCGATGAGGACGGGATAAGTGTGCTGCATCGTTTGCGCAATCATGGGCTGAGGGCGCCGGTGTTAATCCTGACTGCTCGTGATGACCTCAAAGACCGGATCCGCGGCCTGGATGCCGGGGCCGATGATTATCTCTCGAAGCCTTTTGAATTCGGGGAGCTGGAGGCCCGCATCCGGGCCTTGTTGCGACGGGGGCTGACGACCAGCGGCGCGCAGCACTATGGTGAAATCGAGTTCGACCCGGTTTCGCGCTTTGCCCTGGTCAGAGGCAGTGAGCTCGATTTGACGGCGCGCGAACTGGCTGTCCTGGAAATGCTATTGTTGCGACCGGGCAAGGTGGTAAGCAAGCAACAGATGCTCGATTCCCTTTACTCGTGGGAGCATGAAACCAGTCCATCAGTCATCGAGGTGTTTGTCAGTCGCTTGCGGCGTAAGCTTGATGAGGCGAATGCGGGGGTCAGTATCCGCGTTTTACGAGGTTTGGGTTACCGTTTGGAGTTGACCGGCCATGCAGGATAATACCTACGGTTTCAGCCTGCGCCAGCGCCTGTTGCTGCGTTTGCTCGGCCCTTTGATTCTGGTGTTGTTGCTCGGTGCCGTATCGATGTTCGTGCTGGCTCGGCACATCGGTTCGGTGGTCTACGACCGCTGGCTCTACGATTCGGCCATGACGCTTGCGCAGCAGATCAAGATCAAGGATGGCAAAGCGGTTCTCGATTTGTCCCAGACGGCTGTCGAAATGTTCGAATGGGATAGCGTGGACCGGGTATATGAAGAAGTGACGTCGAAAAAAACCGGACTGGTCTTCAGTAACGCCGCCTTCCCTCGAATTCCCGAAAACCTGGTGACCGGGAAGCCGCGTTATTACGATGCCCTGGTCAGCGGCAAGCAGGCGCGGATCGTCGCCGTGCGCTTGGCTGGGTCGGGCAAGGATCACGATACTTTTACCATTCAAGTCGCCGAAACCCGACATAAACGCGAATCACTGGTGGCTGAGATTCTTGCGCTGGCCATTCCTCTGCAGGCCTTCATTCTGGTGCTGGCGACAGCGATGGTCTGGTTTGCGGTGACCTCGAGCCTGCGTATCCTCGATACCATTGCCGAGCAGCTGGCGACGTATGACCCTGAGGGCTTGGCCCAGGTCGCTGATGTGCGCTATGCGCCGCATGAAGTCAGGCCCTTGCTTGATTCAATCAATCGGCTGATTGCCAAGCTAGCGGATGCGCAGAGCACCCAGCGGCGTTTTGTGGCTAACGCCGCACATCAGCTGCGAACTCCGCTGGCCACGCTTCAGGTCCAGGCCGAGCGGGCTTTACGCGAGCCTGACAGGGAGCAGCTCGGGGTGGCGCTGTCGCATGTGTTGAAGGCGGTGACGCGTTCGCGCCATTTGGTTCACCAGTTATTGACGCTGGCCCGATCCGATCAGTCGGGTGAGCAATTGCTGGAAATGGTCAGTGTGGATTTGGCCGAATTGGCCCGTGATGAACTGGAACAATGGGCCGATGCGGCGATCGAACGGGGAATTGATCTCGGATATGAAGGGCCGGAGCGGGATGTGCTGATTCAGGCCGAACCGCATTTGCTGCGCGAAATGATCGGTAATCTGGTTGATAATGCCATTCGTTACGGTCGTCAGGGTGGGGTGGTGACACTCGGTCTGGCAAATGATCCGGTGCGTCTGACCGTATGCGATGATGGGCCGGGAATTCCGGTCGAGGAGCAAACCATGGTAGTGGAGCGTTTCTATCGTCGCTCGGGAGCCCCCGGAGACGGTTGTGGTCTTGGCCTGGCGATTGCCCGGGAAATCGCTATTCGCCATCGGGCAAAGTTGGTTATTTCAGACAATCCAGGGGGCAGGGGGACTCAGGTCGCCGTGGTTTTTGCTGGGCTGGCCTGACTATTTGATAAAGGGGAAAGAGCATGGCATTGGGATTTCGCGCAAAGATCACGGGGGCGATGCTGGTAGGTGCACTCGTTCCGCTGCTGGCTTTTGGTCTGCTGGATTACTTTGAATTCAAGCAGGAAGCCGTTGAGACCGTGCGGCATCACTTGGCCACCGTGGCCGAGCGTCAGTCGGTGCATATTGCTGATCTGCTCGATGGCACCCGCCGGGGCTTGCGGGTGATTTCCAGCCAGCCGGTCTTGTCAGACCTTGACGCCGAGTCGTCGCGCCCACTGACCAAGATTTTCGTGAAAAACTACGACTGGGTCAGAAATGCCTACATCGCCGATAAGACTGGGCAGCAGTTTGTCCGTGACGATGAATCCGTCAAGCTGGTCGACATCAGTGAGCGGGATTATTTCAAGAATGCCCTAGAGGGGAAAACGACCACTCAGGTGTCGATCTCCAAGTCCATCGGCAAACCGGTGTTGTTGTCCGGGGCGCCCATCTACAGCAAGAAGAATCCCGCCGAAGTGGTTGGCGTCTTTGGTTTTTCGGCCGAGTTGACGGATATTTCCAAGATCGTCGTTGGCGAAAGAGTCGGCAGTACTGGCTTTTCTTTTCTGCTTGATGAAACGGGGCGACTGGTTGCGCATCCTGACAAGAAAAAAACCGATGATGCGGCCGAGGATAAAGGCGAAGATTTCAGGAAACACCCGGCTTTGCTGGCGCGACCGCCAAGCGCAGAGCATGGTCAGAATCAAAAATTCGTGACCTATGTGAGCGAAGGCAGAGAATGGCTGGGAATTGTCACCGCCATGAGCGACGGGTGGACGCTGGTGACGCAGATGGAAATGAGCGAAGTCCTTGCGCCCCTCGATGAATTGAAAGAGCGGGCGCTGGTGACCCTGATGCTGGCGATCGTATTCGTTAGTGCCTTGTCTTTCGTGCTCGGTCGTGCCTTGTCGTTGCCGATTATCAAACTGACCAAAGTCACCGACAGCATCAGCCGGGGAGATTTTGATGAGGTCGCGCTGAATCAGATCGCCTCAACGGATGAAATTGGCGCCCTGGCGGATTCGGTCAGGCGACTCTCTGCCTCGGTCAAGATCGCCATGGAAATGCTTTCAGTCAATCAGAAAAAATGACAGGGTGGGACTGACAATGGCTAATGATCCAAAACTTGACCTGGCGACCCGCCTGGCTTCTCTGTATTCAGCGGTGACTCGGGAAACCGTGCATCCGGTGGCGCTGTTGAATAACCGAGCTGAGTACAATCGCATCGTGGAGAAAGCCTTGACCATGGAGGATCAGACCTTGGTTGCGGCTGCCCTGGATTGTGCTGATGCTGAAGGTTTTTTGTGCGCGGTTTATTGGTATTCAGGGCGTAATCTTGCATCAGTGAATCCTTTGACCGACGCTCAGTGGGAGGCGCTTAAAAACGCGGCGATTAATGTTGCCGGTCCGATTGGCGTGTTTGTCGTGCATCAGGTCAAGGACGGAGGGAAAGCGATTGATTGGTCCTCGGCCGTTGAGCAAATATCCCTGGCGCTGGGTTCGGTCGGTGCGAGATTCAGGACGGATGCTGAGAAAAGCACTGCCATGCACTAAAGGTGGTGTGCCGGTGTGATTTCTCCGATCCGGACAAGAGCGCTAGAATCGCATGTTTTTTTCAGGGATGTTGCATGCCGACAGGAATTATCGAATCGCTGGATCATGAGGCGCGCGGAATTACGCGGCTTGAAGGTAAAACGATTTTTGTTGAAGCTGCCTTGCCCGGAGAACTCGTTGAATTTATCAGCTGGCGGAAAAAACCAACTTACGAAATCGCCCGTGTTACACGTATTCTGAAAGCGTCGCCGAGCCGTGTTACCCCGAAATGTCCGCATTTTGGCGTGTGCGGCGGTTGCAGCATGCAGCATTTTGACCCGGCGGCGCAGGTGGCGGCCAAGCAACGCGTGCTCGAATCGAATCTGTGGCATCTGGGTCGCGTCATCCCCGAGCAGCTTTACGCGCCGATATATGGTTCTCCCTGGGGTTATCGGTGGCGTGCGCGCTTGTCGGTGCACCGGGTAGCCAAAAACGGTGGCGTGCTGATCGGCTTTCACGAACGCAAGAGCAGCTTTGTCGCTGACATGCAGCAATGCCCCAATCTTCCGGTTCACGTGTCGGCCTTGCTGATGCCCTTGCGCGCTTTGCTCTCGCGTTTGTCGGTGTGTTCGGCAGTGCCGCAGATCGAAGTGGCGGTGGGGGAAGTCGTCACCGCACTGGTGCTGCGTATTCTGCAGCCGCTGACTACTGCCGATGAAAAACAGTTGCGGGCATTTGCCGACCAGTTCGGTGTGGTGTTTTACCTGCAGCCTAAAGGACCGGCGTCGGCCTACCGCTTTTATCCGACCGAGGGGGCGAAGCTTTCCTATAGTCTGCCGGACTTTGCCGTTGAGCATCATTTTTCACCGACTGAATTCACTCAGGTGAATCCCGAGATCAATCGCGTTCTGGTGCGTCGCGCCCTGGCCCTGCTTGATCCTCAGCCCAAAGAACGCATCGCCGACATGTTTTGCGGCCTGGGCAATTTCACCCTGCCGATTGCCCGTTCCGGAGCCTCGGTAGTGGGTGTCGAGGGCGTCATTGAACTGGTGCGGCGCGCCGCAGAAAACGCAGCCTTTAATGGTCTGTCTGAACGGGTTGGTTACAAAGTTGCCAACCTCTTTGAGACCACGCCAGCGTCGCTGGTTACGCTTGGCTACTTCGACAAGATGCTGATTGATCCGCCGCGCGAAGGGGCGATCGAACTGGTCAAAGCCATTGCTGAGAACGGGCCTCGGCGCATCGTCTACGTGTCGTGCAACCCGGCCACGCTGGCGCGCGATGCCGCGATTCTAGTGCAGCAGAAAGGCTATCGTTTAAGTGGAGCCGGGGTGGTCAATATGTTCCCCAATACTTCGCATGTTGAATCGATTGCCCTATTTGAAAAGGCTTGAGATTTGAAGCGTTGCTGATTCGCTCTGGCGCGGATGGGATTGTTTGTTGTGACTGGCGCCATGACTCACTGAAAGATGGCTAAGACAAGAAACTGTCCCCGCTCGCCTGAACCGCTTCGCAATGCACAGCGAATGGCCGTATAATTTGCCAGTTCTCGGCTGCGGCGTTTTTCGGTGATTTGTCGCGTGGATCACTGGATCGATCCAGCCTTCCGATTTTTCCAGAAGCCGGGGCATTCCCGGCTTTTTTTGTTTGGTTTCACCGCAATACTGGGCTGATATGCGAATACTCTTGAGTAATGATGATGGCTATTTCTCACCTGGAATTGAGAGTCTGGCTCACAGTCTGTCGGCCGTCGCCGAGATCACCGTCGTTGCCCCCGAACGTGACCGTAGCGGGGCGAGCAACTCCCTGACGCTGGATCGTCCGCTTTCGCTCAAGCGCGGAGCCAATGGCTTTTATCATGTGAATGGAACGCCGACCGATTGTGTCCATCTCGCCGTGACCGGTATGCTTGACGAATTACCGGACATGGTCGTCTCCGGGATCAATCTCGGCGCCAATATGGGCGACGACACGATTTATTCGGGAACTGTTGCCGCTGCAACGGAAGGTTTCCTGCTTGGCGTTCCGTCGATCGCAGTGTCTTTGTGCAGTCGGGCGCCGGTGCATTTCGAGACGGCCGCCCGGGTGGCGCTTGAAGTGGTGCAGATGATCGTCCGTCAGAAGTCATGTGAGCCCCTGTTGCTTAATGTCAATGTGCCCGATGTGCCATATGAGGAGTTGCGCGGCATGGTGGTGACCCGCTTGGGCAAACGCCACAAGGCCGAGGCGGTCATCAAGTCGCTGACGCCGCGTAATGAAACGGTCTACTGGGTCGGTGCCGCGGGAGCAGCCCAGGATGCGGGTGAGGGGACGGACTTTCACGCGGTGAGTCAAAATCAGGTATCGATTACGCCTTTGCAGATTGATCTGACCCATAACGCCCAGATGCCCATGGTTCGTCAGTGGCTGGCGCAATGAACCGGGCCGTTCCGGGTCTGGGAATGACTTCACAGCGCACTCGTGCGCGCATGATTGAACGTTTGCGCAATGAGGGTATCCGAAATGAACGCGTCTTGTCGGCGATTGCTGCCGTTCCAAGGCATGCATTTGTCGAGGAAGCACTGGCCTCGCGTGCCTATGAAGATTCGGCGCTGCCTCTGGGTTTTTCGCAAACCATTTCGCAGCCATTTATCGTCGCGCGGATGCTGGAGTTGCTGCTCGAAGGGCGAGAGTTGGGAAAGACCCTGGAAATTGGCGCAGGATGCGGCTATCAGTCAGCCGTTCTGGCGCAGCTGACCCATGATGTTTATGCCGTTGAACGGATCGAGCCGCTGCTGGCCAAGGCCAAAGAAAATCTGCGAACGATCCAGCAGTTCCGGGTGCGCCTGAAGTATGCCGATGGTCATCTCGGACTTCCTGAAGCCGCGCCCTTTGATACCATTATTGTTGCTGCTGCCGCTTCAACGGTTCCGCAGCCTCTTTTGCAGCAACTGGCGCTTGGTGGCAAAATGCTGTTGCCGTTGGGAACGGGTGTGCAGAATCTTCTGATGGTCGAACGCCGGAATGAAGGTTTTGTCGAGACCCGTCTGGATAGTGTTCGTTTCGTTCCGTTACTTTCAGGACTCGAATGAATAATAAATGTTCTTTCTCCAGGCCGACAGTCCTTGCGACTCTCGCCAGCCTGCTGGTATTGGCCAGCTGTGCCAGTCAGTATTCTGCACCTGTGGTCGGTCCAGGTGGACAGCAGCCTCCCGCCTTGTCTGCAGCCAGGGATGTATACACCGTCAAGAAGGGCGATACGCTGTACAGCATTGCCCGAGAGTTCGGTATGGATCATCGCGAGCTGATCGCCATGAACGGTATCGAGAATCCAAACAGCATTCCTGTCGGTCGGGTGCTCAAGGTCAAGCCGCAAGGAGTTACCGTTGCGCCGATCAGTTCCGATGTCGTGGTGGCCAGGCCCATTAGCACCGGGCAGGGGGTCGAAACACGTCCGCTGGGAAATAATACCGAGTCGCTGAAGCGCGAGCCGAAGGCTGGCAAGGAGCCCTACTCGGATCAGGCGCTGGCTCTGGCGCAAAACCAGTCCAAGGCCCCTGAATCCGTGCAGCCTGCCGAAGCAAAAACAGATTCCAGAGTGGAAGCCAAGCCGGCAGAGCCCGTTGCGCTGACGGGAGACGAGATTTCATGGATCTGGCCCGCCGCAGGTAAAACGGTCGGAACCTTCAGCGAAAGTGGCAGTAAAGGGGTGGATATTGCGGGCAAGTCGGGTGATCCGGTGATGGCTTCGGCGGATGGCAAAGTGGTGTATAGCGGGACGGGCTTGCGGGGTTACGGCAAGCTGGTCATCCTCAAGCACAATGCAACCTATCTTTCGGCGTATGCGCATAATCAGACGATTCTGGTAAAAGAAGGCCAGACCGTGTCCAAGGGACAGAAAATTGCCGAAATGGGCAATACCGACGCGGATCAGGTCAAGCTGCACTTCGAGGTTCGCCGTCAGGGTAAGCCGGTTGATCCCCTCAAATATCTTCCGGCGCGCTGATCATGTCCGGAACCGCTGATTCGGAGTTTGCAGAAGATGAAACCCTGGAAGAGGGCGCGTCTGACGAAGCCTTCCTGAGCGAACCGGAGGAAGAAGTCGTTTCGCTGAGTCCGGAAGTTGAGTTACTCAACGACGTGACTCAACACTATCTGAACGAGATTGGTGCCAAGCCACTGTTTTCTCCACAGGAAGAGTATGACTGGGCGTGCCGTGCGCAACGCGGTGAGTTTGATGCTCGGCAGAAAATGATCGAGCACAACCTGCGTCTGGTAGTGAATATTGCCAAGCACTACCTCAATCGGGGTATTCCCCTGCTTGACCTGATCGAGGAAGGTAACCTCGGGCTGATTCATGCCATCGAAAAATTTGATCCGGAGCGCGGATTCCGTTTTTCAACTTACGCTACCTGGTGGATTCGTCAGAGCATTGAGCGGGCGATCATGAACCAGTCGCGGACCATCCGTTTGCCGGTCCATGTGGTCAAGGAGATCAACATGATACTGCGCGCCGTTCGACATCTTGAAGCGGCGAACGGGCGAGATATCCACCTTGAGCAGATTGCCCACCTGATTGACCGACCGGTTGCCGATGTGCGCCGGGCCATGGCGTTGAATGAACACATTGCCTCGCTCGATGCGCCACTGGAGATTGATCCCAATCATACGATTGCCGATGCGATTCCCGATGATAATGCGCTCGACCCTGAAAGTCTGTTGCAGTCCAGAGAAGTCGGCAATCTGGTGAGCCAATGGGTTGAACAGTTGCCGGAAAAACAGCGCCGTGTGCTGGAGCGGCGCTATGGCCTGGGCGGTGCGGATATCTGTACGCTTGAGGAAATTGCTGCCGACCTTGAACTGACCCGTGAGCGGGTTCGCCAGATCCAGATCGAAGCGCTGGATCAGCTGCGTCGCGTCATCAAACGCGGCGGCGTGATGCGGGACAATCTGCTGTAGCACATTCGCGCCGTTTCAAGCTAAATAACTCAATTAGCCACGAAGTTCACGAAGAGCACGAAGAGCACGAAGAGAATATTTCAACTATCGTTTGTCTTCGTGTTCTTCGTGGTTCAATCGGTTTTTCTCGCCTCGCGCAAGGCTTCCGCAAGCTGAAACACCGACATGGCGTAGAAGCTTGAGCGGTTGTAGCGTGTGATGACGTAGAAATTGTCAAAGCCGACCCAGTATTCGGTGGGTAGGTCCGGTGTGACCAGGTCGACCAGGGCAACAGGAAGTTCAGCAAACTGCGCAAATCCTCCAACCGTGCTGACTCCAAATTTCTGCATTTCAAGCCACGGCATGTGCGGTTTGATCCCGGCAGCAATCAGGGCATACGGGGTTTCTCCAACCGTCGCCGGAATGGCAATCGGTGCCTTGGCTTGCCAGCCGTGCAGGTTGAGAAAACGGGCAACGCTGCCGATGGCATCAGTTGGGCTGCGGCGCAGGTCGATCCGGTCGTCGCCATCGAAATCCACGGCATAACGACGCTGGCTGCTGGGCATGAACTGCGGGATGCCGATGGCGCCAGCATACGAACCTTTGATATCGAGTGGACTAATGCCGTTTTCCCGGGCCAGTAGCAGAAACTGCTCGAGTTCGCTGCGGAAGAAGGGCGCGCGCGGTGGGTAGTCGAAGGCCAACGTGGCCAGCGCTTCCAGCACGCTGAATTTCCCAGTGTTGCGGCCATATTCGGTTTCGACGCCGATGATGGCAGCGATGATCTCTCGGGGTACGCTGTAGATGGCTTCGGCACGGGCGAGCTCGGCTTCATTTTCCTGCCAGAACTGAACCCCGTGATTGATCCGTCGGTCATTGACAAAACGTTCGCGATACCGTTGCCACGAGCGCTGTTGTTCGGGAACTGCTGCGGGTCGGATTGCTCGCAGTACGGCGGCATTAATGTGGATGGTGGAGAACTGGCGGTTCAGGTACGCGATGTCGAAACCGTGTCGTTCGTGCATCTCGACAATGAAGGCGCGAACTTCAGGGTCAGCGCTGAACGAGGGAGGTGTGTGCTGAACGTGCTGAGCCTTGGCGGCGAGACTCGGGGTCGGAAACAGGCTGGCGAGGATCATCAGCATCATGCCGGAAAAGAAAGAGGTCAAGGACGTGCTCAAGTCGGGGTTCTCCGAGAAGTGGATGATATCTGTTGCAATTGTTTCGTACATTCGTTCAGTTGCTGCAATTGCACTGACTGCCCTGTGCCGTAGTGCAAGTCGGCAAAATGCTCGGCGGCTTCACGCGTCAGTGCGGCGAACTCTGGCCGTTCGCGGGCCACACGGGCGGCAAAGTCCAGCGGCCCTTCCCACCCGGCACGACTGATTCCCGATCGTTTCAGCCGCTTGCAGAAGCGATTCCAGGCGCGCTGCGCCGGTGTCGCTGTATCGCGCTGGAAAAGCGTCCACAAGGTGATCGTGAGCAGTGTCAGTGCACACAAAAGCGCGAGTGTGGCGGTCATGCTGCGCCAGTCGGGTTCGCTGAACCCAATTCGTTCGAGCAGCTCACGTTGCCGTTGCGGATTGTACCCGAGCACCCACTGGTTCCAGGCATTATTGGTGGCTTCCCAGCGGTTGCGCAGGTCGCGGATCCACTCGGTACGGAGGCGCACTAGGCCGGGTAGGGGATCGTCTGCCGGCAGCGCGGCGGCGATTCCCTGCTCGATGCGCAAGGGCGAAACGGCGGCGGTCGGGTCGATGCGCACCCAGCCCTTGGCCTCCAGCCAGATTTCGGCCCAGGCGTGGGCGTCGGACTGACGCACCGTCAGGTAGCCATCAACGGGGTTGATCTCTCCGCCCTGATAGCCGCTGACCACCCGCGCCGGAACGCCTGCCGCGCGCATGAGGAAAACGTAGGCTGCAGCGTAGTGCTCACAGAATCCGCGACGCGAGACAAAAAGAAAATCATCAACACTGTGTCGGCCGAGCAAGGGGGGCTGCAGAGTGTAGAAAAAAGCCTCCTGACGGAAGAGGCGCAGGGCGGCGTCTGAAATCAATTCTGCTTGCTTCAAACCCTCGCGCCATTGAGCTGCCAGTTCGCGGGATCGGGGATTGAATCCGGTGGGAAGACGCAGCGCCTGTTGCAGCAGTGCAGGAGTTTCGTGTACGTTGGCTGTGTAGTTGGGCGATGAAGTGAACGCGAAACGCGCCCGATGATTCACCGCGTCGCGGGAACGCGCTTCAAGGGTGTGCGTCAGCGTACTGCCGTTCGGAAGCTGGGTCGGTAGGTCAAGGGCCAGCAGCCATCGCCGGTTGTGCGCTTCGAGGGTGATGACATAGTTGTAGAGGGGACCAGTGGCATCGATGACCGGTGGCTTCTCCATCCTCTGGGGTGGGCGGGCGTCCCAGGTGAGCCCGTCGAAATTCTCGAAAACCGGTCCGCGCCAGTAGAGTTGCGATTTGCCGGGGATTTCGCCGGAAAACTGCGCGCGGAAGGCGATGGCTCCCGACTGGATCAGCTTATTCAGCGAGCCTGGTGACATCTGGCTGGAGAGACCGGTCATTCCCGAGTGCGCGTCGCGCGGCAGCCCCCACAGCGGGCCTTCAACGCGCGGAAAGAGCAAAAAAATGATCAGCATCAAGGGCAGTGCCTGAGCGATCAGCAGACCCGCCTGGCGCAGGAGGGTGTGCACCGGTTGGGCGCCTCCATGCAGACGAATCAGGGTGGCGATGAGCACTACGCTGGAAACAAGCAGCCATAGCCCGGTGGGGATGCTTTGCGAATAGAAATAGTGGGTCAGCAGCAGGAAGAAACCGAGCATGACCGCGACCACAGCATCGCGGCGGGTGCGCATCTCCATCGGCTTGAGGGCCATGAAGAAAAACAGCAGCGCCACGCCGGCATCTCTGCCGAACAGCGTTCGATATTCCCAGCCGATGCCGGCCGTCCCGGCAAGCACCAGCAGTCCGAGCGCGAGGCGCGTGGGCAAGCCTTTTCGCCGCTGCCACAGCCAGCAGCGCCAGACAAATACGCTAGCCGAAAGCAGGGACAGCCAGAGCGGAAGATGCTCGGCATGCGGCGCAGCCGTGGCTAGAACCGCCGCCAGCAACCACGGAATGGCGTCGTGTTCGAGAAGATTGGGAGCGGGTTTATTCGCTTTGGGCATACAGCGACAGCGCTTCGAGGCAGGTGCGGCAATGGGTTTCGCCACAGTCAGGAGCGTACTCGCGGTCAGGCAGGCGCAGTCCGTAACTGAGGTGCTGTTGGTCAGCGCTAATGATCCAGCCGGTGAGAATGGAGAGTCGCGTTTCCATGTCGTTGTCGTCGGAAATCAGCGACCAGTCGAGCCAGAGGATGGGTTCGGCGCCGCCGGCGAACTGCTTGATCAACAGTGGTCGACTCTCGATGTCCCGCGCCACGGATTTCCAGGCAATGTGCCGGGGTGAATCATTGGGCTGACGAAGGCGCAATCCGGTAAAGTCTTCCTGTCCATGCTGGCCGTGGTACTGGCCATGGTGTGCAACGGCTGTGGGCGGTGGGAGCGGTGAGTCGATGGGCCGGGGGTAAACCAGGCAGCGTAGTTGCGGGTGCGGATAGCTCCAGGCGCGAAAGAAACCGAGCGGATACCTTGATGACAAGATGATGCGGCCGGGGTCAAGGCGACCGCGCCGGGGCGCCGGGCAGGGAATGGCAATCACCTCGCGTTCTCCCGCCGGAAGGTTGAGGCTGACCGACGGGTGTTTGCCGAACGACAATTCCAGCGCGCGCCGCGGCTGGCGGTGCGAATTCTCGATGGCGATCGGAAAGAACGCGGTTTCGCCGGCAAAAACTGCTTCTGGCCGGCCTGGAGAGAGGCGCAGCGCGAGCAGGTTGCGAAAGGTATGCACCATGCCGACCAGGCCCACGCCGACCAGCAGGAAAACCAGCGCATGGCCCAGGCTCAGGTCGTAGTTGATTGAACCGATCAGCATCAGGATGAGAACGGCGCTGAACAGCATCCCCGTGCCGGTGGGCAGAATGAAGATGCGCCGCTGGTGGAGAACAATCGGTAGGATTTCGTCGGGCTTAAGCTGGAAGAGCCACTGCCGCAAGAAAGCGAAGACGGACATTAGGCGAGTGGGATTTCGCGTATTAACTGGGTGATGTCCTCCGCACGGGCGTGACCGGCGCTATTGACTAGGCGCAAGCGGTGACAGGCGACGCTGGGCAGAACCGCCTGCACGTCTTCCGGCAGAACCATGGTGCGGCCATCAATAAAGGCCCAGGCGCGGGCGGCGGCGAGCAGGGCCAAGGCGGCACGTGGGCTCAGGCCGTGAATGAATTTCGGGCTGTGGCGGGTGGCTTCGATCAGTGTCTGGACGTAATCCAGCAAGGCCGGAGAAACATGGAGGCTGGCAGCCTCTTTCTGTAGGGGAACCAGTTGCTCCGGCGAAAAGCAGGCCGCCAGATAGGGCAGTTGTTCGCGTCGGCCACCACTTTCAAGCAGGGTGCGCTCTGCGGCGCGATCCGGATAACCGAGTTCAATGCGCATCAAAAAGCGATCAAGCTGGGATTCCGGCAAAGGAAAAGTGCCGATTTGGCTCGAGGGGTTCTGCGTGGCAATGACAAAGAAGGGCTCGGGCAACGGGCGGGTTTCGCCTTCGGTGGTGACTTGACGTTCTTCCATCGCCTCGAGCAGGGCACTCTGCGTCTTGGGCGTGGCACGGTTGATTTCGTCAGCAAGCAGCACCTGGGAAAACAGTACGCCAGGCAGGAAGCGGAAATCGCCGCGTTCGCGGTCAAAAATCGAGATGCCGATGATGTCGGCGGGCAGCATGTCGCTGGTGAACTGGATTCGCGAGAACTGCAATCCGAGCAGGCGAGCCAGGGTATGGGCCAGGGTGGTTTTGCCGACCCCGGGCAGGTCTTCAATAAGCAGGTGGCCGCGCGCCAGCAGACAGGCAAGCGCCAGACGTATTTGAGTTTCCTTACCGAGGATGATTTGGCGGGCGGCGGCGAGCACTTCTTCAATGGTGGTTTTTTTGTCGTCGGAAAGCATATTTGTCTGAATGGAATTTTTGAGTCGATAATGAGGTCTGAAGAAGCAACTATATCCCGTCTCCACCGACGGCAGGGAGAGTACCGTGACCAGTACCGCCTACATTACCCACCGAGACTGCTTTTTGCACGAAATGGGAGCGCTTCATCCGGAGTGTCCGGCGCGCCTGAGTGCAATCAGTGATCACATGATTGCTCAAGGGCTGGACCCTTACTTCGTCTATTACGGCGCCCCTTTGGCGACTTTCGAGCAGTTGTTGCGGGTGCATTCCGTCAAGCATCTGGAGAGGCTGAAGCGTAGCGCTCCCAGCCTGGGGATCGTGCATCTGGATCCGGATACGGCGATGAATCCGCACACCTGGCAGGCTGCCTTGCGCTCCGCCGGGGCCGGGGTGATTGCCGTCGATTTGGTGATGTCGGGTGAAGTGCAAAATGCCTTTTGTGCGATTCGTCCGCCCGGGCATCACGCCGAGCGTGAGACAGCGATGGGCTTCAGCTTTTTCAATAATATTGCTGTCGCTGCGGCTCATGCGCTGAAAGCCCATGGTTTGTCGCGCGTGGCGATTGTTGATTTCGATGTGCATCATGGCAATGGCACCGAGGATTGTTTCAAGAACAACGATCAGGTATTGATGGTCGGAATGTTCCAACATCCGTTCTTTCCCTATAGCGGAACCGATAACCCGGCCCCGAACATGCTTAACGTGCCGCTCCCCGGGGGGACGAACGGCGAGGAATTTCGCCAGATGGTCAGTGAGGTCTGGTTACCTAGGCTAAGACAGTTCAAGCCGGAAATGGTGCTGATATCAGCGGGTTTTGATGCGCATTACGAAGATGATCTGGGGGGGATGAAGCTACGCGAGGCCGATTTTGAGTGGGTGACCGAGCAAATCAAGCAGATTGCTGAAGAAAGTGCGAAAGGGAGAATCGTCTCGTTGCTCGAAGGCGGTTACGTGCTTTCCTCGCTGGCGCGTAGTGTTGTCGCTCACATCAAGGTTCTGGCAGGAATTTGAGGTATTTGTAAATTCCTGTCAGCGAGAATCCAACTGCCGCGTTTTTCGTAGGCGGGCGGCTCGCCTTCGGTTAAAATCCTTTTATCACTCTATTGGTGCTTTATCCATGAAAACAATTTCGGGTTCCCTTGTTGCGATTGTTACACCGATGCACGAAGACGGAAGCCTTGATCTTCCCGGCATGCGTCGACTGGTTGATTTCCATGTGCAGGAAGGCACCGATGCCATCGTCGTGGTCGGTACCACCGGAGAATCTCCAACCGTCGATGTGGAAGAGCACCGGGAACTGATCCAGACGGTGGTCAAACAGGTGGCTGGGCGTATCCCGGTCATCGCCGGAACGGGTGCCAATTCAACCGCAGAAGCCGTCGAGCTGACACTGTTTGCCAAAGCGGCCGGAGCGGATGCCGCCTTGTCGGTGGTTCCGTATTACAACAAGCCGACTCAGGAAGGCCTCTACCGGCATTTCCGGACCATCGCCGAGGCCGTGGATATTCCGGTCATTCTCTACAACGTGCCCGGTCGTACCGTCGCCGATCTGAGTAATGACACGGCCTTGCGCCTGGCGCAGATACAAAATGTCGTTGGCATCAAGGACGCCACGGGTAGTATTGATCGTGGATGCGAATTGATCGCGCGTGCTCCCGAGGGGTTTTCTGTTTACAGCGGTGATGACGCCAGCGCCTGCTCGCTGCTGCTGATGGGCGGCACGGGGAATATCTCGGTGGTGGCCAATGTGGCACCGCGCCTGATGCACGAATTGTGTGCGGCGGCACTGAGAGGCGACCTGGCTAAAGCCCGCGAACTGAATTTCCGCTTGCTCGGCCTGTATCGCCAGCTGTTCTGCGAGGCTAATCCAATCCCGGTTAAATGGGCTTGCCAGCAGTTGGGCTTGCTTGAATCCGGTATTCGCCTGCCGCTGACCACGTTGTCCCCGGAGTATCATGAGCGAGTCCGCTTGGCCATGCGTCAAGCGGGTTTGCTGCAATAACCGAAGGTTTTCAGGAATTCCAGATGAAATTTGTCGTTTCCCGTCTGACGCTCTGTGCGTTGACTGTCGTGCTTGCAGCCTGTAGCAGTATTGGTTTTGAGTCCAAGAAGATAGACTACAAATCAGTTTCAACAGTCAAGGTGCCAACGCTTGAAATCCCCCCGGATTTAACCTCACCTGGGCGCGATGATCGTTTCGCCGTACCGGATACTGGAGGTAAGGGAACGGCTACATTCTCGACCTATACCGGTGAGCGTTCGCCGCAGGCACGGGCGCAGCAGCAGAGTGGTATTTTGCCGCAGGTAGACAAGGCGCGGATTGAGCGCTCAGGAAACCAGCGCTGGCTGGTTGTGGCCGAAACGCCGGATAAACTCTGGGACCAGGTCAAGGATTTCTGGCAGGAAACTGGCTTCCTGATCAAGCTGGAATTGCCAGAAGCCGGTGTGATGGAAACCGACTGGGCAGAAAATCGCGCCAAGATCGGTCAGGACATGCTGCGCAATATGTTGGGCAAGGTTCTTGATTCGCTTTATTCGACGGCTGAGCGTGACAAGTTTCGTACTCGGCTTGAGCCGGGGGTTGTTCCGGGGACGACCGATGTTTTCATCAGTCATCGCGGTATGTACGAAATCTATATTTCCGAAGGCAAGGATCAAACCCGCTGGCAGCCGCGAGAGTCCGATCCGGAACTTGAAGCTGAAATGCTGCGTCGGCTGATGGTGCGCTTTGGCACCGATCAGAAACGTGCTGAAACCGAGATGGCGGCAGCCAAAACCAAACCCGTGGATCGCGCCAAGCTGTCACGGGGTAATGATGGTGCGGGCACGCTTGAAGTGCAGGAGTCGTTTGATCGGGCGTGGCGACGTGTCGGCCTGGCCCTTGACCGGGTTGGTTTCACGGTTGAAGATCGTGATCGTTCCAAAGGCCTGTATTTCGTTCGTTATGTTGACCCGGAAACGGACGGCAAGAAGGACGATAGTATTATCTCCAAATTGAAGTTCTGGAAAGCGGCCGGGCCAGCACCGCAGACCAAGTTCCGTATTTTCGTCAAGGATGGTGGCGCGGCGACGACCGTGCAGGTGCTTTCCTTCGAAGGCGGTGTAGATCAGTCGGATACCTCAAAGAAGATTCTCGGTCTACTCTACGACCAACTGAAGTAAGCGTTCATGCCGTCCGGCGCTGTCCGGACGCGCTTACCAAAGCCCGGTTTTTCCGGGCTTTTTCATTTGCTGTTGCTCATTTCCTCTCTGAACCCCGCTAAGCAACTTCTCATAACGGCCCTCGATCATTCATATAGCCGTCTCGGAATCCTGGTTTCGTGACGGTTATTTTGATTAAGTGAAGGAGGCTGAGTCAAGAGCAGATTACTATTAATAGTGTAAATATGCTTGAAATATGAAACTATTATCATATAATGTATTTAATCGCTCTTAATAAATGATATTTACGCCATGAAACCAATAAGCGACAACAAGTTTTGTACCACTCGTGAAGCGGCCCAGTTGCTTGGGGTGTCTCTACGAACGGCGCAGCTATGGAGTGAAAGTGGCTTGCTGGAAGCTTGGAAAACCGAAGGCGGTCATCGTCGCATCAGTCTCGATTCTGTCCAGCGCGTTCTGGCACAAAAACAGCCCCCGGGACTGCGCCCGAAAGAGGGTCTTGGTCAGTTGAAGGTGTTGGTTGTCGAAGACGACAATGTCTTGCTGAAACTTTACAAAGTGCGCTTGACCTCCTGGGGTTTGCCCATTGAGGTGGTTACCGCGTCGAACGGTTACGATGCGCTGGTACTGATTGGTCGGGAGTTGCCAGATCTGATGATTACCGATCTGAAAATGGAAGGGCTGGATGGTTTCCAGATGGTACGTACTCTGAACAGTTCGCCGTTCAAGGAAGGGATGGAAATTATCGTGATTTCCGGGCTCGATGCAGCAGATATTGCGGCGCGTGGAGGTTTGCCAGCGGGCGTTCCCATCTACCCTAAGCCCGTTCCGTTTGACGCTTTGCGAATCCTGTGCCAGAAACTTTTGGATCGTCGCAGGGCAGCATTGGAGATGTCATGAGTATCTCAGGCAACGATGAATTAAAAGCCGTGAAAGTCGAGTCTCCTCTGTTGGCGGGGTTGATCCACAGTGAAGTCATTGACTGGGTTAATAAACTCAAAAAATCGTTAGAAAATCTTGAGCGCATGCAAAGCGAAGGCTCGATGGGGTCGACACTTACCGCTCAATCGGCCATTTCGGTGGCCAATCAGCTGGCCGGTACGCTGCTAAACAATATGGAAATGTTGGCCGGACTTGCTGAAACCTATGCCGGTCAGAATGAAGACAGCCGGGAGCGGTTTTTCCTGTTTACGCTGGTCAACGATGTAGTTAAATCGAAGCCGGGCGTGCCCCAGTTTCGCTTCGTGCTGAAAGAGCCGGATCGCCAGGTGGCTCCGGTCTATGGCAACAAGCGCTGGCTTGAGCTCATGTTGGCGCATTTGCTGCATGAACTGGATCGCTCCATCCATCCTGTCGATCAGCGAATCGTCATTACCCTGCGGCAGCTGGGAAACCACATGATCATGCGCGCCCAAAGCGAGGCGATGCCACACATCGAGCGCAAACGCGATCGGCCTAAGGTGATGTGGGTTGAGGGCCTGACACTCAGTCTGTGCCGACGGATCGCTGAATTACATGGCGGCACTCTCAGTCTGGACGCGGAGGATGACGTCGGTTCAGACGAGTTGACCGGTTTCGTCCTGTCGCTGCCTACTAGTTCGCCGCAGACACAAGATCCACTTCGCTGCTCAGACTGTTCATTGATCAAGCAAATCGAGAATTACGCGGTCGACCTGGCCGAACTGATAGATCGCTGTCGTGAGTTGGAACAAACCAGGAGCACGGATGATGGACAAGTTGTTAATCGTTGATGATCAGTCGGATATTCGCAAGCTGTTGCGAATAACCCTTGGCCGCCGCTACGAACTGGTGGAGGCGGAAGATGCCGCGTCAGCCTGGGAAATCATTCGCCACGAACGACCGCGCGGGGTCATCCTTGACGTCATGATGCCGGGCGAAATGGATGGGTACCAGCTGTGTGCAAAGATCCGCGAAGATCAGGCGCTCAAGTCAACATATGTCGCCTTGGTGACGGCCCGCGGCCAGGCCTCGGATGTTGAGCGCGGCAAGGCGGTGGGCGCAGATGACTATTTCATCAAGCCCTATAGCCCTCTCGAACTGTTGCGGACTATTGAAAAACGTCTTGGCTGAACCCCCGAGGAGAATCTGCCGTGATGGAACAGAAGTTATTGATTGTTGACGATCAGGACGACTTGCGTCGCATGCTGCGTTTAGCCCTGGGCTATGGCAAGTACATCATGTATGAGGCTACCACCGGCCTTGAGGCGCTCGCCATCGCCGAGAGAGAGCAGCCCGATGTGGTACTGCTCGACGTCATGATGCCGGGGGGTATGCACGGATTTGAAGTGTGTTCACGCATAAGGCAGTTTGCCAAAACTTGGGCCAAGCCTCCGTACATCGCTCTCCTCACGGCGCTTGAGCAACCCGAGGACATCGCCAGCGGAGAGGCCGTTGACGCCGATATCTACATCATCAAGCCTTACAGCCCGGTGCGTCTGGTCGAGATCGTCGAGTCGCGAATGCACTCCAGCATCGCGATACCGGTGATTCGCCCCTGTCGTTAAAAACTCAATACGAGTCCGAAGATGAAAGCCTGTTCAACGGAATCTAAACCGCCCCTGAGAAATTATGCTGGTGTTATTGGCATCGCTTTTGTCATTTATCTTGCCTTGGGCGGTCTGGGACTATGCCTTAGTGTACCGCCAGGTTATGCAAGTCCAATATTCCCGGCGGCCGGGTTTGCTGTTGCCATCATGCTCTGGTCTGCGAATCGGGCGTGGCCGGGAATCTGGCTGGGTTCGCTGGCTTTAAATCTGAGCGTGGCCTGGGCGCACGGGGATCTGAGCCTGATCAATGCGTTAACCGCCGCAGGAATCGCCGGCGGTTCAACTCTACAGGCCTTGGTGGCGTCGAAACTGGTAGAGCGCAGTGTCGAAAAGTCCTGGAGCTCGCTCGAACAGGAAAAAGATATTCTTCACAGCCTCTTCTGGTCGGGGCCAGTGGCCTGCGTCATTTCAGCGACGGCAGGAGTAAGTGTGCTCTATACGCTACAGATCATACCTGCCTCGGCGTTTGTCCATTCATGGTGGAACTGGTGGGTAGGAGACACGCTGGGTGTCGTGGTGGTAATGCCGCTTGTTCTGGGAGCCTTGTACCGACATGAGTCGCCCTGGCGTAAGCGGCTTATTACGTTGGTACTCCCGATGCTGATTACCCTGGGAGTTGTTTTCGGAGCGTACTTTGTTACGGCAGAATGGGAGAAAAAACAGCAGGAAATCCGGATACAAGAACACGGCGAGAAACTTGAGCAAGTCCTTAAGCACCGCTTTGTCGCTCACCAGGAGGCTCTGTCAGCCTTGCGTCGCCTGATCGAGGTGACGCCAGAGATGACTTTCAAACAATTTGAATACTTCACCGCCATAACACTTCGCGACAACCCGGATATCTTTGCCCTGAGTTTCAATCCCTATGTGACCGCCTTGCAACGTGAGGCATTTGAAAAACGCATGGCAAACCGCAACACTAACGCCAGATTCGAAATCAAGGAACGCGACCCTCAGCGGCAACTGGTCAGGGCCGGAAAACGATCCGACTTCGTAGTTGTTAGCTATATTGCACCGCTCAAAGGTAACCTGCCGGCGATTGGCTTTGACATCAATTCCGAGCCCGTGCGGCACAGCGCCATTGAGAACGCCAAGAAATCCAGATCGCCTTCGGTGACCGCGCCGATTCAACTGGTACAGGAAAGCAAGGAGCGTATCGGCGCGCTGGTTCTTCATCCCGCCTATCAATTACCGCAAGCTTCTGGTGAGGCAGCTTCCGTGGCCAATCTTATCGGTTTCGCTGTCGGCGTCATTAAGGTGGACGAAATGATTGGGATTGCCACTCGCTCTGTTGCGGAGGATGGCCTTGTCTACCAGATTGACGATGTGGACAGCAACCAGACAATCTATCGCTCTCATGAGGCGATCATGCCGGGCGATAGCCGCTTGCAGTGGCGTCGGCGGCTGACTATGGCCGATCGCATCTGGGAAATGAAGATCTGGCCAACGCACGAATATATCGAACAGCATCGACCCTGGACGACGTGGATTATCGGTGCGACCGGATTGTCGTTCTCGGCCTTGCTGCAACTGCTGATGCTCATCGTCACCGGGCACGCCAATATTGTCGAACGCAAGGTCCAGGAGCAGACGCGTGAGCTACTGGACAATAACGCAACTGTTCAGGATCGAAATGCCCAGCTTGATGCGATGTTCACCCTGAGTCCAGATGGATTTGTGGCATTCGCGCCTGATGGCCGAATCAAATTTGCCAATCCGGCATTTCAGTTCATGACCGGTATTTCCCTTCCCGAATTGGATGGCCAGAAAACGGAAGCTGATCTCGAAGCCAGGCTTCGAAATCAGATGAAGCATCCGGAAAGCTTTTCCGGGATTGCCTCCTGCTTTGCGGGTCTGGGCGAGAAGCCCGTGCCGCGAATACTGATCTTGCAGCAACCGCGCCATAGAGTTCTTCAACTGGTAGGCATTCGCAGTGAAGCGACCAGTGTGTCGCGCATTCTGTATCTTCGTGATATCACCAGCGAAGCAGAAGTGGACCGGATGAAGAGCGAGTTCCTGTCACATGCCGCTCATGAACTCCGTACGCCGATGGCCAGCATCTACGGGTTCTCGGAATTGCTGCTTGAGATGGAGTTTGATGAGGTTACGCGCCGTGATCTGCTCGAGACGATTCACCGTCAGTCACGCTGGCTGGTCGATATCATCAACGAGCTGCTTGATCTGGCACGCATCGAAGCGCAGCAAGGGAAGGATTTTACGATCAAAAATATCGACGTCAAAGTGCTGGTGGCAGATGCCTTGCACAATTTGTCTTTCGATCCTGAGCGCTGGCCAGTGACCCTGGCTCTGACGGAGACCATTGGGTCCGTCATAAGAGCGGATTCTGCCAAGATAAGCCAGGCGCTTATCAACGTACTTAACAATGCCCAGAAATATTCACCGGATGGTGGGACGATCCATATTGAAATCGTAACCAAACCGGGCTGTTCTGGCATCGCGGTGAGCGATTTTGGCGTTGGCATGACCCCAGACCAGATCAAACACATCGGAGAACGTTTCTGGCGTGCGGATAGCTCTGGAAAAATTCCGGGTACCGGCCTGGGAATGACCATCGTCATGGAAATCCTCCAATTTCATGGTGGCCATGTCGAGGTGCGATCACAACCCGAAGCCGGAACAACAGTCACGCTCTGGTTACCGAATGCGGAAGACAATGAAACGCCCTAATTCGACTATTTCCAAGCAATTGGTGATGATCATATCGATCATCCTGATATTCGTCTGGCTGGCGGCATTCTATGAGCTGAATCGCAGCCACAAGAGTTATATCAACGAAGCAGAAGTGCGTACGTCCGTTCAAGCCCAAGTCTTTGCCGAATATTCGCGATCCACGTTTAAACGTATCAACGAGTTCATCCTCGATATTCGAACCCGCTGGACAGGTGACTGGGAGTCGTTCTCGGTGCTGATTCAGCAAACACGGGAGAATATCGATGACCTGACTTTCCAGGTGTCGGTGATCGACAAGGAAGGGATTCTTGCCTTCTCGAGCTTGGCCAAATCAACAGACCGCACTGACTTGAGTCAGCGTGAGCATTTCAAAGTGCACCTCGATGCAGGCAACGCTGACCGCCTTTTCGTTAGCCGGCCTTTGATGGGTAAAGTGTCTGGGAAATGGTCTATTCAGGTAACCCGTCCGATCTTCAAAGGAAAACAGTTCAACGGAGTTCTCGTGCTGTCTGTAAACCCTGATCAATTCGCCAGTTTTGCCGGAAAGCTTCGCCTCGGTGGCGAGAGTGTGATGACGCTGGTCAGGGATACTGGAGAAGTCATGGCACGCTATCCCTTTACGGAAACCAGCCTCGGTACAATATTTACCGGCAGCCCCTATCTTGAGGCTAATGCACCCACATCTGGCAGTTACCGGCAGAATAGTAATCTCGATGGGATTGAGCGGGTTTTTGGATATTACAAATTGCCTGAATACGGCATTAGTTTTGTGGTGGGAGAATCACTTAATGATGTGCTTACCCCATATTTTGTGCATCGTAGAATAATTATCGGGATGGCTCTGGCGGTAAGTGTTATGTCGATATTGGTTTTTTTCATCCTCTTTCGATCACTAACTGCTCTGGAAGATGTTCGCCAACAATTAAAAATAATTTTTCAGCTCAGTCCAGATGGGTTTGTTGCCTTTGATCATGAACGACGGGTCAAGTACGTCAACCCGGCCTTTTTGAGCATGACCGGACTTGAGGAGGACGCAGTCATTGGTTTGGATGAAGTTATTTTTTCCAGGCAATTGGCCAGTAAATGCAAAGAACAGGCCTGCTTTTCCGGACTCGAGGCGCTAAGGTCTACGCTCGCTCAACGTATGAATATAAATCACAGGAATGACGCTTCGGATTATCGCCAGTTAATTGAACTCTCAGATAAAGAACAAAGTGTTCTAGAAGTCTGCTTGCGGGAGTCTGATGCGGAAGCTGTGTCACAAATTCTCTTTTTCCGCAACGTTACGCGCGAAACTGAGGTGGATCGGATGAAGAGCGAATTCCTGGCGCATGCGGCGCATGAACTTCGTACGCCGATGGCCAGTATTTACGGGTTCTCGGAATTGCTACTCGAGATGGATTTTGATGAGGCAACACGTCGCGATGTGCTGGAAACGATTCACCGTCAAACACACTGGTTAGTGGATATTATCAACGAACTGCTTGACCTGGCTCGCATCGAAGCTCGGCAAGGGAAGGATTTTACGATTCAGGATATCGACTTAAAGTCGCTGGTGCAAAGCGTGATTGACGATCTGCCCTTAGATGGCGAACGTTGGCCGCTTGAATTTAACTCCGACGTCGCGAATGGCACCGTGCATGCTGACCCCGCAAAGCTCAAGCAGGCGCTGCTCAACGTGCTCAACAATGCGCAGAAATACTCACCTTCGGGTGGCCTGATTCGAATTGAAATCGTCGCCAATCATGGCAGCATCGGTGTTGCGGTAAGTGACCAGGGCATCGGCATGACTGGAGATCAGATCAAGCGTGTCGGAGAGCGTTTTTGGCGAGCCGATACTTCCGGGAAAATCCCGGGCACTGGCCTGGGAATGACGATAGTCAGGGAAATAATCCAGCTTCATGGTGGCTTCGTGGATGTTGTTTCCAAGCCCAATCTAGGAACCACCGTGACGCTTTGGTTGACAAGCTTAAGCGAATAATCAACATTACGAATGCTGATTCAAGACTTATGTCTGTTTTGAAGCTTTCAATCAAAGTTGGAGCAATACCTGCAGTTCAAACGCATCTGGGTGAGCTGCAACGAAGCGAACTGTCCTTATGTTCTAAGCTCAGAATTGTGCGACAGGAAATTTCAGTGTAACGACCGTGCCATAACTTATCTGACTCGATATATCTATAACGCCATGATGCAGATTGATAATCTCTTTTGTAATACTCATCCCAAGCCCTGTTCCAGGGATTTTACCTGACGTATCAGCACGATAAAATCGCTGAAAAACGCGTTCAAGTTGCTCCGGTGTCATTCCAATCCCATGATCGAGAATACGGATAGTGACCATGTCTGATAATGCTCTAGTATCCGCATCGCCGATGGCGTCGATAACAGCACGCTCGATAGTGACGCAAATTTCACCATCCTCCGGTGAATATTTAAAGGCATTAGAAAGCACATTAATAATCGCCTGCTGAGCTTTCTTCTGGTCGGCCATAATGAACAGAGTTTCAGTCGGCATGAGCAGCGTTGGTGCTGAACGCCCTTCAGGCAATTTGAATCCATCCACCACTTCATTGACTAAGGCTTGTACGTCCGTCGCCTGGAATACAAAATCCTTTCCGCGACGCTCTTCGATCCGCGCCAGATCAAGGAGTTCGTTGAGAATGGAAGCCATTAGTTTGGATTGTTTATGTATGATCGACAGAAATTCATGGCGTCTGTCTTCATCAAACTCCTGAGTAAGCAGTATCTCGGAAAAACCGAAGATGCTGGCCATTGGCGTGCGTAGTTCATGTGCTGCGGTGGCCAGGAACTCACTCTTCATCAGATCCACTTCGGTTTCGTATGTCACGTCGCGAAAATAAAGAATCTGTGAAACACTACTCGCCTCATTGGTACGCAGGCCTACTTCAAGGAAACACTGAGCAACATGCGATAACTGAATAATCTCACGATTACTCGTTTCCCCCGTGCAGCCCTCTCACGCAAGCCGGCCACCCCTCGGAAGCGAGCTCCGCCCACACACAGTTGTGCCAGATAGTCAGAAAACTCCTGTTCATCGAGGCCGTTAATCTGCTCTGGGGCAATCCCGGTCATCCGAATGAACGCGGGGCTGGCATACTTCACCCGGTGTGCTGCATCAAAAGAAATATAGCCGTCCGGACTCAATTCAAAAATTGCGTTCAGCTGTTCGGTTCGATCCAGCAACAAATCTTCTGCCAAACGTCGCTCAGTCATGTCAGTATGCGAACCGGATACTCGCGTCGCGCTTCCCAATTCATTGAATAGTGCGCGGCCCCGGGCGAGAATCAACTTATAACTGCCGTTCTTGCAGCGTAGACGATGTTCGCATTCATAGAATTGGGATTCGCCACGCAGATGGCCCTGTATTTCAGCCAATGTCTGAACAAGGTCATCCGGGTGAATCCGTGAGCGCCATTCATCCACATTGCAGTCAAGCTCATCTTCTGCGTACCCGAGCATCGATTTCCAGCGGCGAGAAAAGAAAGTTTCTCCAGTGATCGGATTCCAGTCCCAAACACCATCATTCGTTCCGCTTACCACTAATTGCCAACGCTCCTCACTGTCACGCAATGCGTGCTCGACAGCTTCACGGCGCTCAATTTCATCTATGAGGTCGTTGTTACGAATTTCTATCTGCAACCGCTCATGTTCCGATGCACGAATCTGCTCTTGCAAAAGTTCTTTGCCGAGACGCAGCTTGTCAAGCCAAAAGGCGAGAAACAATAACAACAGAGGAACAGTCCCCGCGACGAGTAACAAGTTGATTGATGCGGTACTGCCATGTGCATGTTCATTTGATACAAAGGTCACAATACTGAGAGGAATACCTGGTACGCGGCTCTTGAGTATCAGTGAATCATGCAAGTCCAATTCCTGAGTGCCTGTCTTGTCGAGATCGGCAAACTGTATGAAGGAATCATCTGGTATTTTGGCAATCGCTGTCGTGGTTTCCAAACTAAGCGAATCACTGGAACGCAAATACTCGCCCCTATCCGTCATCAGTAACTCGCGGTATCCGCTGGAAATGCCTTGTACTAGCAGGTTGCGATAGATGAATTCAATGGGCACTGTGACTACGAGCTGCCCTTCTTCTCTATTTCTAAATCCTACCGGGGTGAGGATCTGCACGTGGCCATGCTCTGGATCAACCGAAAGAATCACTTTGCCGGACTCCTCTCTCGGCAAGGTCACGGTGTCTGCATCCGGATTAGTGTCGACAAGGAGCTCACTATCCTTTGAGAAGTAGAGGATTCGTGGAGGTGTCGTTCCCCATAGCTTAGCATCTCGAATGGCTCGAATCTTTAACTGCTCGACGATCATGTCAAGTGAATAGTTCAAGCCATAGCGCAGCGACATGCCAAGGTCGCGATTGATTAGGAAAGCACGAATTTCGTATATGTCCGCATAATCACGAGCCTTTTCTCTTAATCCCTCCACAACGTCACCCAGCGCCGCTGCTCGACGCGCGCTATCGGCTAAAAGGAAGCCGATAGCGTCCTCTCGCATCTTTTGCTGGATATTGATTGAATAGGTAAGTAATGCTGTCGAATACAGACAGAAGACAAGCGCCAGAATCAGCGGCCATCGTCTTGAAATTTGGCTAAGCAGAGGAAAAAGAGGGGGGGGCACTTATTCTTTTCGAGCAAATAAAGCCGGAAAATGTCTCTCAATACCCAAGTAAGATTTGGGTACCAGCTTCTGGTATGTGCAATCGGACCGCTTCGTCGCAGGGAAATGATTGACGCAAGTCACCTCAGTTTCTCTCGAATCCAGGTGAGAAGTTCAAGCGGACTAAAGGGTTTGATGAAATAAGCGTCCGCCCCCCGTTGTTGGCCAATTTGATAATCAGCCGATTGTCCGCGTGCGGTGACCAGTACGACCAATGTGTCCTTTAGCAGCGGATCTCTCCTGATGGCATCAAGAACTTCCAGACCATCAAGAGCTCCTGGCATCATGATATCGAGTAGAACGACTGCTGGATGTTCCTGTCTAATTAGTGCCAGCGCTGCGCTACCGTTTTCCGCTTCAAGTACGCTGTACGATGAGCCTAATGTGATGCTGAGCAAGCGGCGAATGTCAGAATGATCGTCAACAATAAGTATCGTGGGCATAAGCGAAATTTTCAGTAAATTTGGTTAAAAATTATTAGATAACTGCTCACTTAAACGATTACTTGAGTTGATCTGGCGGGCTACCAACGAGAACGTTATGCGAACCTGGTCATGGATATTAGGAGTATCTCAATACGATATTTCCTCCACCGCGCCTGCTGACTAAGTAAAGCCAATCATTCACCAGCCCATACAGCTCATGTCGCCGAGCTGCAAAATTCACGAATTGGAGCAGGTGACAATAATTGGTTAACCATTCCCATTTTTTTCGCCCACAGTTTATAGATAATCTCAAATAGCGCTGTAAAGGGAACCGGTTTTGGAAAAACGGTAACATTTTCAGGAATGCCACCGCGGCTTTTGATTTCATCAGTATCTAGACCACTAATCACGACGATGGTCATGTTGAAAAATTCAGGCATCGCCTTGATTAAACGTACCAAATGAAATCCGTTTATATCTGGCATGCACAAATCGGCAATCAAAATATCGGGTAATTCACGCCCTAATTCCATTAATGCCTCAACCCCATTTTTGGCCACAACGACGGTCGGAGGGATGGGCCAATGCGCGAATGTGGTTTCGTAGAGTTTCAGCAGATCAATATCATCCTCGACAATAAGAATTTTGAGCGACAAATCTGGAAGAGTCGTTGGAAGGTCTAAAACAGGAAAGCACACTTTGCGCAACAACTTATCGATAGAATCGCGCGAAACCCGCCGGTGTCCTCCGGGGGTCTTCCATGCATCAAGCAGGCCTTTTTCGACCCATATCTGTGTGGTACGCACGGATATGCCGAGTAATCCAGCGGCTTCTCGCGTTGAACAGAAGGTTTTCTTGACCATTTGGGTATCCTATCCAAATGCTTATAAATAAATTTAGAATATATTATGTAATATACAGCATAAATGACGAATATGATATTTACCGTAAGCAAATAGAAGCTGACAAAGCGAAAAATATTCGTGACAACACCACTAAATATAAGGAAAACAGACATCTAAACAAAACACATTCCTGATTAACATCCGGTAGAATGAGTTTATTAATATAATTATCATTTCTTACGAACCGCCCCAGAGCCCCCCAATGATTGATATAGACAAACAAGTACTCAACAAAGCGACTGATGAATATATAACCACCCGTCAGGCGGCAAAAATACTTGGGCTTTCGCTCGGTACAGTACAACAGATGGCTGAGAGTGGCGTACTTTCTGCTTGGAAAACCAGCGGCGGTCACCGTAGGGTGAGCCTTGCTTCAGTCAAAGAGCAACTTCGTCGACGGTCTACCCACAATTCGCAAACGCTTGCTCAGTCAGACGTGCTTTCGGTATTAATCGCTGAAGATGACCCCAGTTTACAAAAACTTTACACGATGACCATGAACAACTGGGCCTTGCCGGTTTCCTTACAAATCGTCAGTAACGGATTTGAAGGTCTAGTGCAGATCGGTCAACAGCCGCCAGATATACTGATTCTTGACCTGATGATGCCGGGCATGGATGGCTTCGAAATGATCCGCAACCTGCGCGCCAACCCTGTCTTGTCGTCGATGGACATCATCGTGGTCACTGGGATGAGCCCTGATAGCGTCAAGGATCGCGGCGGACTACCGAAAGGAACCACGCTGTATTCGAAGCCCATTCCTTTCGCGCAGTTGCAGGGTTTTTTGCAGGCCAAACTGGCGCAACGCCAACGTGGCCTTGCGGAGGCCAGTAGTTGATAAATAGAAGTATTGTTGATTCAAGCGCCTGCAAATGTGACAACGTTGAATTGAATCCATAGAGCCGCCCTGTGTTCTATGAACTTATGTGGCTAGCTCGACAGACTCAGGCACAGAAATTGGCAGACAAAGAGTTATGCAGCTTCCTTTTCCCAACGCACTGTTAATTTCGATCGAGCCGCCGTGTAAATGGGTGATTTCATTTACCAGCGACATACCCAGACCAGTTCCGGGGATTACTCCTGAAGTGTCGGCACGCCAAAATCGCTCGCCAATGTGTGCTAGGTGCGTCGCGCTCAGACCAATTCCTTGATCCTTGAATGCCACCTTTATGCAGGGTGGTATTTCATCACTCGCTTGGATCAGCGATATGTGGACCGATTTATCTTGCGGTGAATACTTCAGGGCATTGCTCAACAGGTTGCTCAGTGCTTGATGAATTTTTTCTTCGTCTATTTTGACCAACGCAGCGTGGTCAGGGATATCTAGAATAACCCTGTCGGTCGACTCCGTGGACGTTGCAACGGCTTGAACGATCAATCTCAGGTCATGTACCGCGAGATTAAAATCTTTTCCCCGTCGTGCTTCGATACGTGCCAGATCGAGCAATTCGTTGAGCAAGTCGGTGACACGACGTGCCTGACGGGCTATGATTTCAATCAGATCGCGGCTGTTTTTTTTATCATAATCTCGCTGCAGCAGTAGCTCGGAAAAACCAAGAATGCTAGCCATTGGGGTACGCAGCTCGTGCGCTGCAGTGGCCATAAATTCACTCTTGGTCTCTTCGACCTCCCATGCTTTGGTAATGTCTTGAAAATAGAATTGAAGCGTATTTTCTTGGAAATTTGGCCGAATTTTTCGTAGCAGGACACGTTTTTGCGGTCGAGTAATGTGAATTTCAGTGGCACAGCTACATTTTAAAAACCCATCCACCATTATTCTTTGTGAGCACGCGTCTGACGGGCACACATGGATCAATGAATAGGTGTGGCGCGGATCACATTGCTCGGCTAGCCTCTGATTAAGAGTTTCAAGCTCAAGCCCGAAGATCTCTGCAGACGTCAGTCCGAACATGCACAGAAAGGCATCATTCGCATACGACACACACCGCTTCTCATCAATAGTGAGCAGTCCGTTTTCGCTCAAAGAAACAAGATTATCAAGCCGCTTTCCGTGGGCAAGCAGTGCCAGTTCAGTAAGTTTATGGGGCGTTACATCGTTAAAAATGCCGAGGTAATGGGTAAGGCGACTCTTTTCGTCGTAGAGCGGTGAGACCGTCAGTTCATTCCAGAAATAAGTGCCATCTTTGCGGTAATTCTGCATTGTGACGGTAATTGACTTTTCCTCCTGGATTGCTTTATTCAACTTTTGCAAGCCGGGTTGATCAGTTTCACGCCAAAACAGTTTCTCTGGAGTTTGACCTAGGCTCTCGACGGTTGTAAAACCGGTTATTACTACAAACGCTGGGTTGACAAATTCGATCCGATTTGGCCAGCGGGTCATGGCAACAATTATGAAACCGCTTGAACTGGCCATAATCGCCTGTTCCTGAAGCAGCAAACGTTTGGTTAGTCCTGCCGCGCATGCCGTTGAGCCATTGCCCCCTTCGCACCGCGCAAATCCGCTGCTAGTCCCTGCGATACGGTAGGTTGCATAAACAATTATTCCGATGACCAAAAGAAGTAGAAAAATATAAAATAAATAGGTCTGAAAAAGAGGTTGCTGCAATATGTTTTTGGTCTGACTGAACGTCATTGTGAGAGGAGGCAAAATATCCTCGGCCTGATTCAGTGCCAATGTTACATTGAATCGTTCTTTACCATCTGGTAAGGAACCGATCTTCAGCATGCGAGAACCCGAAGCGAAACGCAATTCGGCCATCATGCCGGGGCTGCTGATGATCAGTGCTTGCTCAGCCAATTGTGCAAGATTCACTTCAGCCATGAGTACCCCCTGTGGCTGCCAGCTACCCGGAAGGAAGATCGGGTAGCCGAGAAAATAGCGGTCTGCACCAACCTTTGTACTGATGCTGGATCTAGGTTTTCCGGTCGAAATAACCTCGCTCAACAAGCTATCGTAGCCGTCTGCCATGGTTGCAGTCTTGTCACTTCGGGACAGAGTGCGACCATGAATGTTATGTATTGCCATACTCACCACTGCTGGCATCAAACCCAGTTTTCCGTCGGGAAAATTCGCATTCCGTTTGTTTTCTGGCCTTACTGTTGCCAAGTATTCATGCACCGCCGAACTGCTGGCATATGCTTCAACGAGTGTGTTGATGTAGCGAATCTCGTTTGTCAGGTGTTGTTGTGCCAGTATCGCCTGCTTACTGAAGTGTTGATCGATTCCCGAACGCACATGGTAGGTGGTTAATCCGCCGGTAATGCCGAGAAGCATGATCGCTACACCGAGAGCAAGGCTCAAATGACTTCTGAAACAAGTGTAGTAGAGTGCTTTGAGATAAGGGAATGGAATTGACCATACTCTCTTTGTTTCTTCTGCCGGAATCACGGTTTCATACATGTCATTACAACTTTAGGAGGGCTGATTTTTTATATTCCATCTCCGTGACCGTATCAAGAAGATGCAGTGGACTGAAAGGTTTTACCAGATAAGCATCAGCACCGGCGGCTTCGCCGGCGACAAGATCACTCTTCTGACCACACGCCGTAAGCATGACCACAGAAGTGCTTCGGAGGTTTGGATCATCCTTGATTTTCCGACACGCCTGGTAGCCGTCAATATCCCCTGGCATCATCACATCCATTAGAACAACATCGGGCCTGAGGCTGCGTGCCATCATAAACCCTCGTTCTCCAGATTCGGCCTCAAAAACCTCGGCATTACTGATAGAAAGTGTCATCCGCACCAGTTTTCGAATATCGGCTTGATCCTCCACAATCAACACAATTGAATTTTTCACTTTGTATGCTCTTGTCAATGTTTTGTTGAATCTTGGCGCTGCATTAAGCTAATTAAATCCTGAGCGTAGCGCTGGGCTTGCAATAGTCCGAGTTCGCGCTGTTCAGTCACGGGAGCACCCACAGGCAATTCAAAGGTAATCTTATTGACTTCACCGTACTCCTCGTCGAACTGAAGACTTCCTCCGCTCAGTTCGACCACACGTTTGCAGAGTGGCAGGGTAAGCCCGAGTACTTCACATTTTTTAGATGTGGCAGCACCCAACAATGGATGAAGCTCGTGCCTAGATTTACCTGGAGGCGTGCTTTTTCCGAAATTGGCGATGGACAAGAGGATGAAATCTCCCTTTGTAATTGTAGAAAATAGAATATTTGCCCCTGAGTCGATTTGTTCAACAAGGTGCCGCAAATAACCTGCTATTGCTTGGACGAGATAACTTTTGCTACCGTATATGATTGGAAGCCCCTCTCTGATTCCAGAGAAACTCACTCGTATGCCATGCGCAACAAGTAGAGGCTTGGTTAAAGCTAATATTTCGTTGATCAGCGCAGGTACTGTAATTCGATCTTCCCCGCGAATCGGTTCTTCCTTGAAGGTGGACGCCAGTAGCCCGATCTGCTGCAACCGCCCTTTGAGTGCAACTCCTTGCTTGGAAACTTTGGCAACTGCTTCACGTAGCGCCCAGCTTTCCTTTGCTTTGGGCTCTAATAGAGCGTAAACCTGGTCAACAGCTCCGAGAAATTCCTGCATCGGTGCGCGAAAGTCGCAATCAAGCATTTCGGCGAGATTACCGATTACGTTTTCGTACATCTGATCCGTAGTGATGTTATTTAGTACCGCAATAAAATCACCACCTACCGGGCTCGCCAACAGGGTCACCTGTATCTGCTCTGTAGGTTGATCCTGTCTTGACAAGGAAATCTCGTAGGTAAGCGGAGGTTTGAGATAGCCGCGCTGAAAACCTGTGATCTGACTGTTTATCCAGTCACCTGAGAGCGGCTTGCCAATAGTCAGAGGTAGTATCTTCCGCGCAGCTTCGTTGGCATAAAGAACTTCACGCTCATCTGGTGAAACAATTAATAGTCCATCTTTCAGACTATTAAATAAGTGTTGCATGTTCGGGTTCATCAATTCGCTCCATCAAAAGCATTTTGAGTGGATTAATTTGCCAAATAAAACAAAAACTTTAACTAAGTATGCTCATGCTATTTAAACCCACAATAAATGTTCCCCGCGAAAACTGAAGTATTCGGCCAGCTTTCGAACAGAAGCATTCTTGCTATGAAGCAGGGGCACAAAAGCAACTCCTAAAAATATGATTCAAGCGAAAAGGCAAGCCGATTGAATTGCTTTCACCCGCATCATATATCACAAATAATAAATACGCAATATTCGTCACATACGATAAAAGTGCAACTACAGTGATATTTTCATTCGCAAATATCACTGGAACATTAATTCGGTTTTTTTCTGGGCAAAGAAATATCAATGAAGCAGGAGCGTAAATTCTTCCTGCATCTTCAGAGAACTCGGAGAGTTTTTGGATGTTTGTGCGAATCCAGTGTCGAGGAGTTTTGCCAACTAAGGCTAAACGCGATTTAGGCGTTAGAGAGCCGCAATCTCACGGTAGGCTTGCAACACAGCAGGTGCAAATCCTCCCGCTGAATATCGGACAAAACCAAGGGAAAATGCGGCGGAGCATCCCGCAGACTTCCGTATTTCCGCAGCTTTATCCATGTCTGCCATCGCGTGCGCCAATAGAGCGCTGACGGTATCTTTATTAGCAAGATCGATATCAAGCGACTTGGCCAGGCTACTAACTCTTGTGCTGGCCAAGGCCTGTGCGAGATAAGATGCACCTCCCGGCAGTGTTTTAGCAACATTTAGCGCCATATCTGGATCTCTTGAATTCCTAGGTCATAGCATCGACAGGGCTGGCCGTAATTTTTTCTAATACAGAATTAATTGGCCAAAAAGGACTGTTGTTTCTCCTGTTTCTGCGAAAGCATGGCGAGAATCAATGCTGCAATTATTTTTTCAAAGTTATTGCTTTCTAGACTCTGAATATCGATATTCACATTCAGGTTTATTCCATCGCCAGGAATAGCGTTGCTCGAAGCTACCCCGCTTGCTCCAACTTTAGACCCTTCGGCAAACAACGCTTTTGTGGCGGCAGTTGAAATGTTTACTTGGGTGCTTGATGCGGGTTCAGATGCACCTGATTGGCCTGTGTTAGCCGAAGCTAAGCTGCTTCCCGCGCTGCTACTGGCTCCTATACCTCCTATACCTCCTATACCTCCTGTGCCTCCTATGCCTCCTATGCCTCCTATGCCTCCTATGCCTCCTATGCCTCCTAT